>JAUNCS010000019.1:5375-35596 GCA_030526485.1 Erysipelotrichaceae bacterium
AGACTTCCTAAAAATGAGATAACCAGATATGGAACACCTAAGGCAATAATTTCCTGAATCAGTAACTTCTTGCTGATGGCTTCACTTTGCTGTTTCTTGCATAATTCTTCTATGCGTTTATCATCTTCCTTAGTCATTCGTTTAAAGAAGACAATAGCTACCGCCGCTGCAATGCCCGCAGCTGCAATCGCCATATAGATGGCATAGATAGAATTACAGTTTAAGACTTTAACTGTTAAATAGCCTAAAGAAATAATAGAGCCTACACGAACAAACTGTTCCAGAGCCTGTGATGAGCCATATAAATCAAGTCTTTTTAAGCCCTGATAATAGCCTCGAACTGAGCTGAGATATGGAACAAGTATTACCGCAATAAGTAGAATCAAAAAGAGATTCTTTAAGATGCGGATATCTTCTACAGTAGCACTCTCACCCATCGACTTGGCTGCCAGAGGTCCAGACAAAAATAAAAAGCTGATAGCTACTATAAAAGTCAGACCCATAATTAGTGATGTACCCAACTTTTTAATCAGCAGTACTGTCTTGTAATCTTCTTTAGCGTAGTATCGGGCAACCAATGCTGCAATCGCAAATGGAATGCCAGCACTGGAAATCTTTAAGAGTAAGTCATAGTAGGTATAAGTAATTGAATAGAAAGTCATATTACTTACGCCTGCCAAAGCACTTAAAGGTGAATAGTAAATAAGGCCTAAAGCCTTAGATACAAAGATACCGAAAGAAGATGTTAAGGCAGCAACCATCAATGATTGTTTAGCCGCCATAGCTTTCTCCTGTACTAATATTTAGTTTGATAAATTCACGGCTGGTAATACTTAAATCCTTGTTGTGCCACTGTACCAGAAGGTAATAGTTACTGTTGGGATTTACTGTAATACCGGAAATACTTAGACCCTTAACATAACCACCATCAACATTGACCTGGTTAGGAATTAAAGAGTAGTCGCTATCTTCAAAGATACCGATATTAGCCGCCATGGTATTTGTGTAATCAACATCTTTTTCAATCGCGATAGCTTCCACATCATACATGGCAACCTTAGCGTTATCAATGACGATATAGAAACGATACCCTTCTTCAATTGGAGTGATATCTACAGATACATCAAAAAACTCACTTGCATCCTTGTATTCAAGATGCTCATTAAGCAAGCTGATCATACTGTTGTATTTATCGCGCTTAAAATTATCAATAGTCTTGTTGGATTTGCATCCAACAAGACCAAAGAGAATTAAAATGCTAATTAATATTTTCTTCATTTTATTTAAAGTTTACTGCATACCAGAACTTCTTACCCTTCTTAAGGATAGTAAGTTCTTCATTGAATGCATCTTCTTTCTTTAATACGAAGTCTAATGAATTTACCTTATTACCATTTACCGCAATAGAACTGCCAGTAATTAAGTCTCTAGCTTCTCTTTTAGAGTTAGCAACCTTTAGTTCTAATAATGCGTCAATTAATAAGATGCCATCTGCTACTTCGTGTTTTTCTAAATCTGCTGTACCAGCCTTTAATTCTTCATAAGTTAAATCTCTGATATCACCCTTAAAGAATGTATCAGCAATTTTAACAGCTGTATCATAAGCTTCTTCGCCATGGATGAATGTAATTACTTCCTTGGCTAAAGCCTTATGAGCAAGTCTTAAATGTGGTTCTTCCTTATTAGAAAGTTCCAGTCTTTCGATTTCTTCTTTAGGAAGGAAAGTTAAGAACTTTAAGTAATCAATAACCTTATCATCTTCTGAGTTGATGAAGAACTGATACATTTCATATGGACTGGTCTTCTTAGCATCAAGCCAGATAGCCTTGCCATTTGTCTTACCAAATTTAGAACCATCAGACTTGGTTAAAAGTGGCATAGTGAAACCATAAGCTTCCTTACCGGTTTTCTTTCTGATTAATTCAATACCAGCAGTGATATTACCCCACTGGTCCTGACCAGCAACCTGTAAAGTTACATTCTTGTTTTCGAATAAGTGTAAGAAGTCATAGCCCTGTAAAAGCATATAAGAGAATTCAGTATATGTAATACCTTCATCAAGTCTTCTTCTGATAATATCCTTACTCAACATGTAGTTGATATTAAAGAACTTACCTACATCTCTTAAAAATTCCAAGTAAGAGAATTCTTTTAGCCATTCATAGTTATTTACTACTTCAAAGCCAAATAGTTTCTTAGCCTGTGCAGCTAAGGCGTTGAAATTGTGTTCAACCTGTTCGTGAGTGATCATTGGTCTTTCACTATCTGGTTTTGGATCACCAATTAAACCAGTTCCCCCACCAACTAAAAGTACAGGATTGTGTCCTGCATCTTTTAATCTTTTTGAAATAAGGAAACTTGAGAAATGACCAATATGTAAAGAATCACCCGTTGGGTCAGTTCCGATATAGAATGTCAATCCTCCAGCATTTAGTTTTTCTCTTAATTCCGGAGATGAGCAATCCTTAATCAAACCTCTCCACTCTAATTCTTCATAAATTCCCATAGTTATTTTGTTGTCTTTCTTTCCTGATAAATGTAGCCAAGAACTCTTTGTTTATCTTCAACTGGTTCCTGGTCTTCTTTTAGTAATTTAGTCATTAGACGCATTGTGACCGCGCCCAGGTCATAAGTTGGTATTGAGAAAGCTGAAATCTCTGGTCTAACCATTGAAAGATACTTAGTATCATTCATACAAACGATTTCTACTTCTTCTGGAACCTTAACACCATTTTCATTGCAGGCATTTAGGCATGCCAAAGCCTGTGAATCGCGGTTTGCGATAACTAAGCTGTGACGATGATTCTTAAAGTAAGTCTTTAAGAACTTGAAAGTAGACTTTTCATCATCACTAGACTTCAGATAACCATTAAATGCCATATTGCGTTCTTCATAACACTTCATAGCGCCATTTAACATTTCCTTAGTCATATTCTTATTGCGCTTATCTTCAAGGATAACGATATCTTTAACACCCTTATCAAGGTATTCGTTAACCAGATCATAAACAGCTTTTTCATAGTCTACGCATACTGAACAGATAGAGTTGGCAGATACGCGATCACCAATTGCAACCATTGGGATGTTGTATTCGTCTAATTCCTTAGTTTCTTCTGCCAGAGCCTTATTACAGTATACAACTACGCCGTCAACACGACTTTTAATTACTTCATCAATAACTTCTTTCATATTGTTGATGCCAGAAGTCACTGCATGTAAGTATAAATTATAGTCATAAATCTTTGCAACATCACATAAGCCGTTGATTAATTGCCCAGTAGTAGTCAAAGACTCTTCTGGGAAGATAAGACCAATAGTAGTGGTGCGCTGCAAAGCCAAACCCTGCGCAATAGCATTTGGTTTATAGCCTAAAGTTTTAATAGCTTCTTCTACCTTTTGTTTTGTAGCACTCTTAACAACTTCAGAGCCATTCATAACCCTGGAAACCGTAGCTAGAGATACATTAGCCTGTCTTGCAACATCGTAAATAGTTACACGTTTCATAAGTATTAGTTCCTTTATTTAATGATTATTTGTCTTCAGGTTTTAGCCATTCCTTTAAAGCTGAAACAGCCTTTTCAGCTAAGTTAATAGTTTCATCCTTAGCCTTTTCAATCTTAGCCTGTACTTCTGGCTTAGCTAAGTATTCATTTACTTCAGACTTAACCTTGTTGAAGCCATCAGTAACATTTTTAGCTACATCCTGTACCTGCTGATTGTTCATCAGATTTTCTCTTGTTTCACTTAGCTTGATATTAGCCTTGTTGATTAAATCTTCAGCTACATCACCTACTGTTTCCACAGTGGCATTAACCTTTTCATTTTCCTTTAGTTCGTTGATAGCCTTGTTTGCACCATCAGCTAGTTCCTTAGCCTTAGCCTTAACAAAGTCTAAAGTCTTTTGAACTTCTTCAGGATCCTTTGACTTATTGTATAAGTCCTTAACTTTATCGATTGCCTTGTTTAAAACTTCTTCAGCCTTTTGTTTAACTTCGTTAGCCTTTTCCTTAACGTCGTCATTTACTGTTTCAGCATTTTCAGAAAGTTCAGCAATCTTCTGCTTCATTTCTTCAACTGTTTCGTCGATCTGAGCTTCAATATTCTTGTTTTCTTCTGTCATGATTATTCTCCTCTTAAGATTTCTTCAGGACTTGGAGGGCAAGTTCTTTCTTCTTCCTCTACAAGTACTTCTTCTTCTGGTGCTCTTTTAGCCTTGATTTCATCTACAAGATCACCAACTTTAGTTTTAATATTCTGAGCATTTTTTACTACATATTCTTTAGTGTCGTTAAATGCCTTAACGCTTGAATCGTGTGCCTTATCAATTGTCTGCGATACCTTCACAACAGTATCTACTGGTTCCTGTACCTTGTCTAAAGTCTTTTCTACCAGTTCAATTGAGCCATGTGTCTTATTCAGTGTCATATCTACCTGTTTTAAAGTACCAATCAGTTTAAACAGGAATGCAGTTAATGCGATTAAACATACTACGCCAACAATTGGCAGTATCTGACTGCAGAAGACAGCTGTAATAGTTAAAAAGTCCATGCGCTTACCTCCCTTTATAAATATATCCTACTATGAAACAATTTTCAATAATTCTGTTAGCCCTTACATACAAAAGTAAAAGAAAAGGACTAAAGATACTTTTTAGTCCATCCTGCAATATTGTAAATATCCTTGCTAGACATGAAAACATAGACAGCATCGCCGTTTTCAGCCAGCATTTTTGCACCCTCTTCATCTTCTGATAAAACGATAGAACCATCGATCATATTTGAAAGATAATTGATATCAATATCAGTTCCATCCTGCTTATCATCGATTGAAGTAAAGTCCAGCAGATAAATCTTATCAGCCTTTAATAAGGCTTCCTTAAACTCATTGGCGAAGTGCAATACCCTGCTTGCTCTATGAGGCTTAAAGATCGCGATAATCTTCTTATCTGGATATCTAAGCTTAGTAGCTTCAAGAGTTACCTTAACCTCAGTTGGATGATGTGCATAGTCATCCACAAAGATTGAGTTCCTATATTCTTCAATGACATATCTTCTCTTTGGACCATGGTAGTCACTCAGTGCTTCTTCAACCATTTCCAGATCAAAGCCCTTGATATAAGCAAGTGCAATAACACCAAGTGAATCAATTACCAGGTGTCTGCCAACAAATGGCAGTACAAAGTGTTTTAAGAACTGTCCCTTATAAATCAGGTCATATTCAACACCCTTGGCACTTTCTTTAAGATCTCTTGGATAGAAATCATTTGTTTCTTCAATACCAAATGAGTAGCCATTCTTATTTGTGATACTTAACTTCTTGCACCACTTGTCATCACCAAAGTAAAGAACGTTTTCCTTAACCTGGTCAACAAACTTCTGATAAGAAGCGAAGTAGTCATCTTCGTCCTTAAAGAAGTCAACATGGTCAATTTCGATATTGGTGATAATTGCATCTTCGGGATAATACTCATGGAAGTGATTTCTGAATTCATCAGATTCTACACATAAGTATTCACTGTCTTTTTCCAGATGACCCTGACCATCACCAATTAAGTAGCCAGTCTTGGCAAACTTTTCAAAGACTGACTTACACATAGTGGTAGTAGTGGTCTTGCCATGAGAGCCGGCAATTGATACGGCCTTGTAGTCTCTCATTAAGACACCTAAAAATTCATGGTATCTGTAACATGTGCACTTGGCTCTGGCTGCCATCACTTCTGGGAAGTCTTCCAGGAAGGCATTGCCAATAATTACAGTGTATTCTTCTTTGATATTTTCAGGATTGAAATTCAGGATTTCAATGCCCTTTTCTCTTAATAAATCTTCAGTAAAAAAGTGTTTATCTAAATCAGAACCCTTAACTTCATGACCTAAGTCATTTAGCATGATGGCAAGTGATGCCATACCGGTTCCTTTAATGCCTATAAAATAATACATCTTAACCTCTTACTTTTTTGCGTAGAAATCAGCGAATAAGTCAATTTCCGCTGGCACTACTTCTGTTTCATCATCAAAGGCTTCCTGCTTGAATTCTTCAGTCGCAAAGATATCACCAAGATCTTCAGTCATATCCAGCTTTTCTTCTTCGACCTTGTTTACCTTAACTCTTTCTTCATTAGCCTTTAAAGTGTCATAACCATAGATTGGCGATAAGACAATACCAAGATAAGAACTTGATGGTTTATCAGTAGCTGCAAAAGTAGCGTTAACTGTCTTATTTTCGTTTTTCTTTTTCTTAGGATTAGAAGCATCCATATCACCAAAGATTGGCGAAAGATTAGGACGAGAAACATAGATTTCTTCCTTTGTTTCTTCAACGATCTTTGGAATCTCAATTTCCTTTTCCTTGTTGTAGTTGATAAAAGTAGGACTAGGTTTAGGAGTAACAGGCGCCTGCTTCACGGGTTGTGGTGCAGGTTTAGGACTCACTAAATCAGTTTCCTTATTTGTTTTATATAAAAGATCCTTTGCACTTAAAGAATTTTCACTCTTCTTTTTCTCAGTCTCTTTAAGCTTTCTTTCTTCTTCTTCATTTTCAGGTTCAAAAAGAATGTCCAGGAATTTTTGTTTAATTGTTGTAGTATTTGCCATAATTAACTCCTTTATTTAATTTTACAATAGGAATTATTCCTCTGTGTTTTCTATTTCTTCAACTTGATTACTGCCATCACCAATTACTGCACCCTCTATTAACATAGAACCCAGTTCGCCATTTACCGGCATAATGGTGTCAAACAGATTAATCTGCTTTTTCTGATAATCAATCACATCAATCTTTGAATACTTAGCAGTTACTGCATTAGTATCTACCTCAGTATTCTTGGCGATAATCATTATCTGACGGCTTAGCTCTTCCAAGTCGGTATAAGTAGCTGTGCCGTAGTAATTCATATCACTGGTATAAAGATGAATAATATATAAAGAATTATATTTATACAATTTATAAACATAATCTTTTTCACTTTCGTCGTATGACAGATACTTGCCTTTTTTAGAATAAATCAGTTTATCTTCCACAAAGAATCCATCATCTTTTAGATACTTGTCTTTATAGTAACGGGCATTGATGATGCCATTTACATTAACATTCATGATAATCTTGGAATCGTTGTATTTAATGACAACACTGTCTGAATCCAGAGGATCTTCACCCATATCACTTGGTAAGTAATAAGAGTAATAATTCATGTGGTTATTAATGCGATATTCTTCTTTTTCCATTGACTTGGAAAGAATGTTTTCTATAGAACTTAAAACATCCCCTTCAGCTTTACAGCCACACAGTCCGATTAAAAGAAACATTACTAAAAACACTTTTTTCATCAATTCATTTTATCATATCAGGTTATTACTTTTAAAAGAGTAATACTTGGTTTTTGAAATGATGATGTGATCTAAGAGCTGTATTTCAAAAAGTCTACTCGCTTCTTTAATTCTTTGAGTAATCTTAAAGTCCGCTTCTGAAGGCAAGACATTATCACTTGGATGGTTATGAGCGATGATTATAGCCTTGCTCTTTAATAAAAGGGCCTGTCTGAATATTTCATCTACTCCAACCAAAGATTGGTTAGAAGTGCCTTTAAATAAGGTCTCAGCCTTAATAATCTTGGCTGCCCCACTTAAAAAAATCACAAAGAACTCTTCCTGGTTGGAAAATCCCAGTTTAAAGCGCAGATAATTGACTAAGTCCTTGGGCTCCAGCTTTTGATTATCCTCAACCTTATCAATTTCTGTCAGACGTCTGCTGACCTCTAAGATTGCCAGTATTTCCATGGCCTTGGCCTTTTTGATTCCCTTAATGGAAACCAGCTCATCATAACTGAGGCTCATTAAATTCTTAAAGCCCCCAGCCTTTTCAATCAGTTCTTCAGCCAGTTTAAAGACAGTTGAATCCTTATAAGCCGATTTTAGAATCAGCGATAAAAGTTCGACATTGTTTAAACTGCTGATTCCATAGTTTAAAGCTTTTTCTCTTGGTAATAATTCAGTCACTATTTTTTAAACAGTTTATGCCAGATTAATGAAGAAAAGATGGCACCACTGCTGTCAATTAAAACATCTCTGATTTGTCCGGCCCTGCCACCAACAAAGAGCTGATGAAATTCATCAAAGCAGGCATACAAAATCACAAATAATAAAGTATAAATAGCTGATGGCTTGTCTTTGTATTCCTTAAAACATTCAATACTTAAAATGTAGAGGATAAAGTATTCCATAAAATGGGCTCCCTTTCTAAATAAGAAGTGGGATGATTTTACAAAGCTATCAATATCTATCTTAATAAACTGATTTATAAATATGGCTATTTCTCTTAGTATCTTTTCTGATAGACCGCCAGAGACAGAACCGGTCTGGCTTGATAGATAATAGATTAAAAATAACCATAGCAGCAACAGAGATGTTTTAATAATCTTTTTCATTACTTTATCTTATCACTATTCAAGATAAGACAATATTGAACTCTTATTTAAGATACATTCAACTTCACTGTAGGTGTTAGCGGTAATGATTAAACTTAAATCGCCAACAGATTTAGCCTTGTTTAAATAAATTACGGTATCCTCTGGTACTGCCAGTGTTAAACAATACAGACGGGCTTCCTTGTCGTAGTCTTTGATTTCCTTGTTGTTTAGGTCGTATAAACCGATAATGCGGGCATTCTTGATAAAGAGATCACTGACCAGTACTTTCTTATTGATAGTGAGATAGATATCAACATTCATACCTTTTAAGAGTTTGGCTTCGTTGACACTGATCTCATTCATAAATAAGTCATAGGCTACCTCACCTTCTCTTAATTCGCTATAAAAGCTATCCTTACTGTTATCAATTTCCTTGATAGCAGTCTTATAGAAGTATGAACCCTGAGGGATACTATGACCATTGTTTACATACTTGTTTATGATTTCTCCCTTATCTGTATAAACATCTTCACTTAAATAAGCCTTGGGAATCTTGATATATTCGATAGATTCCTCTTCAATTAAAGTTCTTCCGTTTAAAACATACCTGCTGACAGGTACTTCCACCAGTTTTAAAGAGAACTGATAATAAGTGATTAAACAAAGATTAGTAATAAGTAATAAAAAGATATAAAGCGTGATTTCTGTCTTTCTTTTCTTTGACATAAAATTTCCTCCTTATATCTTTATTGTGAAAATAAATAATTTTTCCTACACCAAAATGAAAAAAAGCTACAAAAAGTAGCTTTTTCATCATTAATTAGTTCTTGCCAAGAAGTTTGAACATCTTCTTCTTGTATACTTCAACACCTGGCTGATTGAATGGGTTGATACCTAACAGGTAGCAGCTCATACCACAAGCCTTGAAGAAGAAGTAAATCATGTAACCGAAGGCCTTTGCACTATTATCTTCTAAGTGTACTAAGATATTTGGTACGCCGCCTTCTTCAGTATGAGCAGATAGAGTACCCTGCATAGCCATTTCATTTACCCAAGAGATCTTCTTGCCTGCAAGATAGTTCATGTTGTCTAAGTTTTCAGCATCTTCAGGGAAGATAATATCTTCAGGCATATTGTCGATTAAGAATAAAGTTTCAAATAAAACTTTCTGACCCTGCTGGATGAACTGACCTAATGAGTGTAAGTCAGTTGAGAAGCAAGCAGAGCTAGGAAGTAAACCTAGACCATCCTTACCTTCTGATTCACCAAATAATTGTTTCCACCATTCAGCAATCATAGTTAACTGTAAGTTGTAAGTTACAAACATTTCTGACTTGTAACCCATGTTGTCAAGAATTCTTCTGGCAACAGCATATTTATAAGCGTCGTTTTCTTCAATCTTTTCAGACTTGTAAGCTTCATAAGCAAGCTTAGAGCCTTCCATCATAGCCTTGATATCAACACCAGCTAATGCTAGAGGTAATAGACCTACAGCTGTAAATACTGAGTAACGGCCACCGATATCATCTGGTACTACGAACTCTTCATAGCCTTCCTTATCAGCTAATTCCTTTAGAGTACCTCTGTTCTTATCAGTAGTAGCGATAATTCTCCACTTAGCTTCTTCCTTACCGAATTTTTCTTCAATGTACTGCTTGAAGATTCTGAAAGAAATAGAAGTTTCTGTTGTTGTACCAGACTTAGAAATTACGTTTAAGACAACGCTCTTGCCTTCGATATGTCTTAGTACCTGTGAAATATATGTATTTGAGAATGTGTTACCAACAAAGATTACTTCTGGTCCTTCTGGGTATAAACCCTTAACCATTTCAAGTGCTGCACGAGCACCAAGGTAAGAACCGCCGATACCACAAACAAGTAATACATCGAATTTGCCCTGTAGCTTTTCGCTTAAAGCGATAATACGATCGAATTCTTCCTTGTCGTAGTTATTAGGCCATTCTACCCAACCTACGAAATCATTACCCTGACCAGTCTTTTCGTGTAACCACTTGTGAGCTTCACTTACTTTATCCTGATAGTCATTTAGATTTTCATTTAATTTTGCATAAGATAAGTCTAACTTAAGCATTCTCTTTCTCCTTAATCCAATTTGTCATTTCTTTTTTCAAAGAACTAAAGCCAATTTCATTACTTGGCATCCCTTCGAAGCGAACTCTTTTGACATATTTTCTGGTATTCTGTTCCAAAGCCTTAAAAGAAAGACGTAACTGCTTGTGTTCCTTATCAATATCAATGATCTTCAGCATGCAATAGTCACCGACCTTTACATAGTTAGAAACATTTCTGACAAAGCCATTTGATAATTCAGAAATATGAATCAGACCAGTCACATCATCATCAAATGTCACAAAAGCGCCATATGGTTTGATACCAGAAATCATTCCATAGACTGTCATTCCTACTTTGTATTCATCAATTAAGTTCATGTTTAGATTATACAACATTTAGCCACTATTTTCTTTCTTGGTGTATAATGAGTTTTGTTGGTAAAAAATTATGGAAAATGAAGAAAAAATTGCATTAGTAAAAAAGACTATCGAAAAGATTAGACCATACATTCTAAACGATGGCGGTGACGTAGAGTTCGTTTCACTGGAAGATGATATCGTTTATGTAAATGTACTTGGTGCCTGTGTAGGCTGTGGCGCTCTTGAATTTACTTTAAGAGATGGTATTGCTGCCTTAATACTTGATGAAGTACCTGGTATTAAAGATGTGCAATTAGCTAACCCTAGCCCATCACCATTTGATACTCTATAAAGCTCATTACGAGCTTTTTTTAATACCAAAAAGAGAAATAACAAAAAAATGTCTCACTAGTTGTAAAATAAGATATGTTAAAAGATACCTTCTTTCTCTAGACAAGAAGATTGTATCAAT
The DNA here is from genome assembly GCA_030526485.1 of Erysipelotrichaceae bacterium. GTDB lineage: Bacteria > Bacillota_I > Bacilli_A > Erysipelotrichales > Erysipelotrichaceae > Colivicinus. The sequence continues at coordinate 16,681 of JAUNCS010000019.1, forward strand.
AATAAAGCGTGTTCGAGGGTTGGATTCCCGGTGACACGCTTTTTTGATGGATAATTCGTAAGAAAAAAAGTTGTTACGAATTAGCTATTTCGTAACAACTTTTTTATTCAATTCCTTTTTCTATTAATCTTTCATCTACATATTCTTTAATTACATAGTAGACAACCGAGAAGACTGGTACACCAAGCAACATGCCAAAGAAGCCAAAGTAAGCTCCACCAACAAGGATGGCAAACATAATCCAGATAGAACTTAAACCAACAGAATCACCAAGAATTCTTGGGCCGATGATATTGCCGTCAATCTGTTGTAAGATGATAACCATAATCAGAAAGATTAAGGCGTCAAATGGATCAACAAATAATAGTAAGGCAGTACATGGTACCGCACCAATGATTGGACCAAAGTAAGGGATGATATTAGTTAAACCAATAATTACCGCTACCAGGGTTGCGTATTCAAGATTTATAAACAGCATTGCAAAGAAGCATAATAAACCAATAATCAATGAATCCAGCAGTTTACCAGAGAAGAACTTGGTAAATTTTTCCAGTGACAGGTAAAGTATCTTTCTACCCTTTTCATAGGACTTTTCACTAAGTAAAGCCAAAGCAACTCTTCTTAATCCTATTGCCATCTTTCTTCTATCAGTTAAAACATATAAACAAACAATTAAACCGATAACGAAGTTCAATAAACCATTTACCGTATTCATTGTGGCACTAACCAGGTTTGGTAAGAAGTTCTTAACCGAATCCAGCATTGACGTTAAGATATTGGTTACATTGCTCATAATCAGTTCATAAGCTTCTTGCGATAGATGTAAGAGTTTAATATCAAACGGTATACTCTTAGGATTACTTGTATAAGCCTTCAAAATATTAATAATTGACGCGATACTGTTTACCAGTTTTGGAACCAGCAGTGAGAACATGACAACAATAATCAGTATCAGTATAAGCACTGAAGCCAAGGCTCCAAGGAAGCGTCTGGTACTCAATTTCATTTTCTCAGGTAAAAGCTTTTCAATTTTGGCTGCCATATCCACCAGAATCAAGGCAAACAGGAAGCCCCAGATAAATGGCATCAAGACCTTTAAAAAGGTTAAGAGTACCTGTTTTACGCGTTCAAAGTCTTTTACCATCATGACAAACGATGAAATAAAAATACCTGAGAATGTCAGTATCTTAATCATCGTAATATTATTCTTATCTTTAAAAAATCCATTCATTTTATTCACCTATCTAAATCATAACATAATTGAAAAATAGTTAATGAGATTGGAGTGCTAAAATAGATATATTAGGAGATTTAATTATGAGTTCTAAAGTATACTTTACTGATTTTAGATGCCCAGTAGATGTAAGTCTAATCGATAAAATCAAAAGACTGTGCGTAGCTGCCGGCATTGACAACATTGATTTTGATGGACGCTTTGTAGCCATCAAGATGCATTTTGGTGAATTAGGCAATTTATCATTCTTAAGACCTAACTACGCTAAATGTATCGCTGATTTAGTTAAGGAAAGAGGTGGTAAACCCTTCTTAACTGACTGCAACACCTTATATCCAGGTTCTAGAAAGAATGCCCTGGAACATATGGATTGTGCAAATCTTAATGGTTTTAATACCGTGAGTACAGGTTGCCAGATCATCATTGGTGATGGCTTAAGAGGTACTGATGAACAGATTGTACCAATCGATGGTGAATTCATTAAGGAAGCTAAAATTGGTCGTGCCATTATGGACGCCGATATCTTTATTTCTTTAAACCATTTTAAGGGTCATGAATCCACTGGCTTTGGTGGTGCTATTAAAAATATTGGTATGGGATGTGGTTCTCGTGCCGGTAAGATGGAACAGCACCAGGAAGGCAAGCCTATTGTAAAACTTGATAGATGTAGAGGCTGTAGACGTTGTGCTAAGGAATGTGGTTCTGATGCGATTACTTATGAAAATCATAAGGCTATTATTAATTATGACTTATGTAAGGGTTGTGGCAGATGTATTGGTGCCTGTGGCTTTGATGCGATTGCTAATCCGAACTGGAATTCTAATGAAAAGCTTGATCGAAAAATGGCTGAATATGCCTATGCCGTATGTAAAGATAGACCTTGTTTCCATGTATCTTTAGTTAAAGATATTTCGCCTAACTGTGACTGTCATGGTGAAAATGATGCCCCTATCTTACCAGATATCGGTGTCTTTGCTTCATTTGACCCTGTTGCCCTAGACCAGGCTTGTGCAGATGCATGTCTAAGAGCTACCCCACTTCCTAATTCACAGTTAAGCGATAACTTAGCTAAAAAAGGTTGGGTATTACAGGAAGATCATTTCAAGAATTCAAATCCAAATGTTGAATGGAAAGCTACTCTTGACCAGGCTGAAAAGATTGGCTTAGGTACTAGAGAATACGAACTTATAACTTTAAAATAAACGCAAAACAGGAACGATGTTCCTGTTTTAGTTTGGATAAAGAAAAAGCCGATTAACGGCTTTTTTGTTTGCTTATTTATTTAAGACGATATTTACGATGATACCTAAGATTAGAGCAGTTGCGATACTAGTGATAGTAATAGCACCAAAGTCTAAGTATAGGCCACCGATAGCAGTGATTAGGATAGTACCTACAACAAATAGGTTGTGGTCATCACCTAGATCAACAGTCTGAATCATCTTTAAGCCTGATACAGCGATGAAACCGTATAGGATTACACACATTGCACCGAAGCAGCAAGATGGGATTGTATTAACAAACGCTACAAATGGTGAGAAGAATGACAGGATGATTGCCATGATTGCTGTGCAGATGATAGTTGAAACTGAAGCGTTCTTTGTAACAGCTACACAAGCGATTGATTCACCATATGTTGTATTTGGACAAGTACCAAATAAAGCACCAACCATTGAACCTACACCATCACCAAGTAATGTCTTATCAAGACCTGGTTCTTTTAATAGGTCAACACCAATGATAGAAGAGATGTTCTTGTGGTCAGCAACGTGTTCAGCAAATACTACTAATGCTACTGGAGCGTATAGAGCTAAGATTGAAACAAACTGGCTGAACTGGAAGCTAACCTGACCAGCAGATAATTCTTTGAATGCTTCAACAAGAGCGAACTTTGGAACTCTGAAGAATGAAGAGAAGCTTAGAGGTGCAAAGTTATTTACTAATGCTGAGAAATCTAAGATTAATAATGCATCATTGCCTGTAGCCTTACCAATGAATGTAAGTACGGCAGCTAGTGCATAACCAGCTAGTACACCAATGATGAATGGGATTAATTTACCCATACCCTTTGACTTAGTTGAAACCAAAACTGTAACAAGTAATGTGAATACTGCAACAGCGATTGCTACAAGTGAATAGCTCTGGCCATTACCAGAAGCCTTCATGAAGTCGCCTACTGCAGAACCTGCAAGTGATAGACCGATAACTGCAACAGTTGGGCCAATTACTACAGGTGGCATTAACTTGTTGATCCAGTTAGCAGAAGTAGCCTTAATAACTAAAGCGATAACTACATATACTAAACCAGCAAAGATTGCACCAACGATTAATCCGAAGTAGCCAAACGCTGTAGCAGCCATCATTGAGCTTAAGAAAGCAAATGAGCTACCTAAGAATACTGGAGACTTCTTTTGAGTAAATGCAACATAAACTAGTGTACCAACACCAGCACCAAATAATGCTGCAGCTGGGTCAAGTTCTAAGTTTTGTACACCACCGCCATTTACGATAATTGGTACTACAATTGTCGCAGCGATGATAGCTAGTAACTGCTGTAATGAGAAGACGATTAAGTCTTTAAATTTTGGCTTGTCGCCAATACCATAAATCAAATTCATAATGTTAATCCTTTCTTCTATGAATTTTTTGATAAGTAGACGCCTGCTCTGCCATCGATATCACTTAGACAGACTGCGACATGCTCATCCTTAGAAGTTGGAATGTTTTTACCGACAAAGTCAGCTCTGATTGGTAATTGTCTGTGTCCCCTGTCAATAATAACAGCCAGTCTGATATATTCTGGTCTGGCATTATTTAACAGCGCATCCATAGCTGCTCTAACGGTTCTGCCTGTATAGACTACATCATCAACCAGGACTATTGTCTTACCAGTTAATTCTTCTTTAATATCAAAGGTCTTCAGTGTTGGCTCGGTATTTAATTTACTTAAGTCATCACGATAGAACTTGATATCAAGTGAGCATACAGGTACATCGAAGCCTTCAATCTGTTTGATATTTTCTTTAATCATTTCCGCAATTGGTACGCCCCTTCTCTTAATACCGACAAGCACAAGATTTTCGCACCCCTTATTGCTTTCTAAGATTTCATGAGATATACGCTTAATACTGCGATTAAGAGCAGCCTCATCCATGATTTGGACTTCTTTTTCCATTAAACTTCTCTTTCTAGAAGGTAACTTTCAAAAAATAGCCTTGCCAAAGCAAGACTATTGTAAAACTATATCAAGTTAAAATATTCGTCTTGCCGGTCTCTCTGTACCGTTTTAAAGAACCTTCTTAACTATAATACACCAATTATTCTAATTGGCAATAAAAAACCTCCGGTTGCCCGAAGGTTAATTTGTTATTTAGATAGAACTTCCTTACATCTGTCACATAGACAGTCTTCATTTGTGCTTCTGGTGATGTTCCAGCAACGTGGACATACACTGCCTTCAGCCTTTGAAACTTCTACTTCGATTTCTGCATACTTAGTTAATGTTTCTTCAACAAATTCTACTTCAGAAACGATTAACCACTGATTTACCTTATCAGCAAAGTTCTTTTCAAATAAAGCCTTATCTCCAGCACTTACATGAAGCTTAACCTTAGCTTCTAATGACTTACCGATGACCTTAGCCTGTCTAGCTTCTTCTAAAGCCTTTAAGATATCGCTTCTCATTAGATTTAATCTTGCAAAGTCAGCCTGTACTTCTTCCTTATCAGCATAAACTGTAGCTTCTGGATTAACTGTGTAATGAACAGAATCAGCTTCTGGCTTGTAGTGAGAGTAAACTTCATCAGTTGTGAAAGTTAAGACTGGAGCCCAAAGTTTAACTAATACATCAAGAGCCTTTAATAGAACTGTCTGTACCTGTCTTCTTCTTAGGCCTTCTTTTTCATCACAGTATAAGATGTCCTTAGCATAGTCGCAATAGTAAGAAGATAATTCATTAGTCATGAAGTTAGTCATAGTACCTGTAGCTAAGACGAAGTCGTAGTTTTCATAAGCTGTCTTAACCTTAGTCATCATATCTTCGATAGCATTCATGATGAACTTATCGATTGGCTGTAAGTCTTCATACTTAACTGCTTCACCTGCAAAGTCACTTGTTACACCAAGTAAGAAACGGAAAGTGTTTCTAACCTTACGGTACATATCAGATACCTGCTTTAAGTTAGAATCACCGATTCTCATATCAGCCTTAAAGTCTTCGCTGGCAGCCCAAAGTCTAAGGATATCAGCACCATACTTGGCAATGATATCAAGTGGATTAACAACATTACCCACAGACTTATGCATTGCTTCACCCTTAGAGTCGCATACATAGCCATGTGATAAGACAGACTTATATGGAGCAGTACCGTTAACCGCTACTGATACGATTAATGAAGAGTTAAACCAGCCTCTGTACTGGTCAGAACCTTCAAAATATAGGTCACATGGATAGTCATAGCCTCTGGCAATCAGTTCATTCCAAGATGAACCAGAGTCAAACCAAACATCCATGATATCTTTTTCTTTTGTGAATAAGCCATTTGGAGAATTAGGATTTGTATAACCTTCTGGTAATAAGTCCTTAGCTTCTCTTTCAAACCAGACATTTGAACCATACTGGTCGAATAAATCAGCGATGTGGTCAAATACTTCTTTTTCAATGATTGGTGACTTGTCTTCGTTATAGATGATTGGAATTGGCACACCCCATAGTCTCTGTCTTGAGATACACCAGTCTTTTCTTGAAGCAATCATATTTGTAAGTCTTACTTCACCAAAAGAGTTTAACCACTTAACTTCTTTAATAGCCTTTAATAATTCAGGCTTAACTTTTTCAATTGAAGCAAACCACTGAACAGTAGATCTGAAGATTACTGGCTTCTTTAATCTGTCATCATGAGGATATGAGTGAGTAATCTTTTCCTTGGCTAATAAAGCACCACAAGCTGCCAGTTTCTTGATAACTGCAACATTTGCACCATCAGCTTCTTCACCAACAACAAACTTGCCAGCTAAGTCTTCACCTACTTCTTCAGTCAGACAGCCCTTGTCGTCAACTGGTGAGAATGCAGGAATACCATACTTGGCACCAACCATAAAGTCATCGTTACCTAGACCTGGAGCAGTATGTACACAACCTGTACCATCTTCATCAGATACGTGGTTACCTAAGATAACAAGTGATGGTCTTTCTGGATAGAATGGGTGTTTAACCTTAACATATTCAAGTTCTCTACCCTTGAAAGTCTTAACAACACCTAAGTTTGTTAATTCAAATCTAGCAAGCAGGTCATCAATCTTAGATTCAAGGAAGATTAACTTGCCCTTTTCCGTATTTACTACTGCATATGTTAAAGCTTCATTTAAGCAAATAGCCAGGTTAGAAGGAATAGTCCAAGGAGTAGTTGTCCAGATTACGAACTTTTCATCACCTTCTAATACGCCATTGCCATCTAAAACATCGAAAGCTACGAAGATTGAAGTATCTTTCTTATCGAAGTAAACAATTTCACTATCAGCGATAGCTGTTTCCTGCCATGGAGACCAGTAGATTGGCTTTAGACCCTGGAAAATCATACCATCAAGAGCCATCTTAGCAAAAGATCTTACCTGACGTGCTTCAAATTCCTTATTTAAAGTGATATATGGATGAGCATAGTCACCAACCTGGCCAAGTCTTTTTTCAGTAGCCATCTGCTGAGCGATCTGCTGTCTAGCGTATTCTTCACACTTTTCTCTAAATTCCTTAGGGCTTACTTCCTTACGGTTTACACCAAGCTTCTGAATAGCATTTTCAATTGGTAAACCATGAGTATCCCAGCCTGGGAAGAAAGGTGTGTAGTAACCAGCCATAGCCTTTGATCTAACGATGATATCCTTGATGATACGGTTCATCGCTGTACCAGCATGCAGGTTACCATTTGCGTATGGTGGGCCATCATGTAGAATGAATGGCTTATTGCCTTGGTTTTTCTCTAAAATGCGCTGATAGTGGTCCTGAGCTTCCCACTTTTCCAGGATTTTAGGTTCTTTTTGAGCCAGATTACCTCTCATTTCGAATTCGGTATTTGGCATCTGTAAGGTATCTTTGTATTCCATTTTTTCCTCCAAATAAAAATAAAAAAGGTAGTACAAAGGGCGCAGTAGCGCGGTACCACCTTAATTTGTAACTCTTTCTCTTAACGCGAGTAACGTCAATATCTACATATCGATACTGCAGCTTCTAAGTGATATCTTTATTCCACTTCCTGCTGTTTTCCACCCTACAACAGCTCTCTATAAGTTCATGAAACAAGCCTGTCTTATTCTTAGCTTTTTATTCTTCGTTATTTGTTGATGATAAGTTGATATTACCAGCAACCTGTAAGTTTCTTGGCGAACATAAAATTACATTGTCACCAATCTTTTTAATTGAACCATCTACACCATAGACAACGCCAGATAAGAAGTCGATAATTCTCTGACGGTATTCAAGAGGCATCTTGTGCAAATTGATACAACAAGCTCTCTTGTTCTTGATGTGCTTACCGATTTCTTCAGCTTCATCAAAGTTTCTTGGTTCAAATAATACAATATTCGCATTAGCTGAAATTTTACTAACAGCTTCATCCTTTGGTTTTTCGTAAGTACTTAATACTTCTGCTTCTTCAGCATTAAGTTCAAGTTCTTCCTCTTCTTCAACAGGAGCGATGAATTCTTTAATCTTGTCACCTATTCCCATAATATTCTCCTTTTAACTTCTATATTCTACCATATAGAATTATTTTTTCTTAAAAGATATTTGTGACAGCACAACCGCCACAAACATGATGAAGGCACCAAAGATTTCCTTCATAGTCATGAATTCCTTTAAGATCAGCCAGCCACCTACTGCACCAAATACTGATTCAAAACACATAATGATTGAAGCGATAGTTGGATCAAGGTTTCTTTGTACAGATACCTGTATAGAAAGACAGACAGCTGAGGAAAGAATACCGGTATACATAAGTGGAATTAAGGCCATCTTAACATTGCTTAAAGAGATTGGTGTTTCAAAGATAAACATCAGGATTGTTGACATTACTGCACATACCGCAAACTGTATTGTACAGAAAATCAGGGCATCAATCTTATCGCCACCCTTATCAATGCATAGAATATGGATAGCAAACATCACAGCACACGCCATAGCTAATAGGTCGCCCTTATTGATAGCTGAGAAGCCATTTTTAACGCACAGAAGGTATAAACCAACAAATTCCAGAGCTACACATAACCAGGTCTTAACATCAGTCTTCTTGCCGATAAATAAGCCACAGACTGGCACACATACGACATAGGCTGCGGTAATAAAGCTGCAGTTAGCAGCTGTTGTGTATTCAATTGAGAATTGCTGTAAAAGTGAAGCAATACATTCAATCACACCGGCAAATAAGCCATAGTAGATAGATAGTTTTAAATCATAGTTCTTTTCTTTATTTTTAAACAGATACAGTATCACCAGCATAGATGCTACAGCGAAATAGTTTCTAAATGAAAAGAATGTGAAGGCACCAACATAGTCAGCACCCATACTCTGAAAGGCAAAAGCAAAGCCCCAGATAACTGCTACCAGCAGTAATAATAAACTACTTTTAATTTTTGTATTCATAAATGGTCCCCAAATCAAAAGGAAGTTTTAGCTTCCTTCTTCGTATTTCAGCTTATTGCAAAGCTTTTTAAATTCAATTGTCACCATGATGATAATTACCTTAACTAAGATATATAGCGCAAAGAATATCTCATCATTAACAAAGCCATTTTTAATGACATAAAGCATTGAAAGAATTATACCCAAGATATTTAAGCCAAATAAAGCTATTTCATAAATTGGAAAGCTAATAATGGTTGAAGTATATTTCTTTTCAATTAACTTGTACTTGTTATTACTTAAAGTGGCTACACCTCTAAAGGTAAATAGAATAAACAGCCATTCCAAGCCATAGGCAATTATGATATAGCGGTCTTTAATCATTCCTTCAAAAGGTAAGATACCACCAATAAATTCACTAATCGCAATAATGATTACAGATAAATATAAACTCTTAAAAATCAGTTCAGCATCACTCTTATTATTCTTTAAGACATAAGTCTTCCCGGTATAGACATATTCGCCCATTTCATTTTTCTTATAGTCTTTTAAAGAATTGAAATTTATATCTTTCATTATTCAAGCTCCATCATGGCTTCTTCCCATTTTTCCGTAGCCGCATGAATCTTGTTGTGGATCTCATCGATTTCCTCATCAAGTTCCTGCATCTTACTTGAATCCTGGTAATATTCCGGTTCAAATCTTAAATCCCTTTTAGCTTCTAAAAGTTCTTCAAGCTGACTGATTTCTTCTTCCAGTTTCTTGATATTGTACTTAGGACGACGCTTAACATCTTTTAAGACAACCTTTTCCTGTTTTACTTCTTCCTTCTTTTCTTCTTCTTTTACTTTGATGTCAATATAGTCCTTATAGCCATCAGGATAGTATTTAACTTCCCCATTTTCAAAGACCAGACAAGAAGTAGCTACCTGCTTAATAAAGTATCTGTCATGTGATACAAACAGAATAGTGCCATCATATTCCTTTAAAGCTTCTTCCAAAGCTTCTTTAGAAATAATATCCAGGTTATTTGTCGGTTCATCGAGAATTAAGAAGTTGGCATTCTTCAGCATTAACTTAGCCAAAGAAAGTCTTACCTTTTCACCACCTGATAAAACACTAACTTCCTTAAATACTTCATCAGCAGTAAATAAGAAGGCACCAAGCGTACTTCTTATTTCATACATATCCTTGTTAGGATATTCATTCCATAATTCTTCTAAAACAGTGTTGCCATTTCTAAACTGTGAAAGGTTCTGATCAAAATATCCCATTTCAATCTGATGACCCAGCAACATATAGCCACCTAAAGGCTTAAGCTCGCCAACAATAGTCTTAAGTAAAGTTGACTTACCGGTACCATTGTCACCCATAACACAGATTCTCTGGCCTCTTAAGATTTCATAAGTTACTTCACCAAGCACCTTATCGCCATAGCCAACCTTGTAATGATCTAAATTCAATACAGACTTGCCACCCTTTACACCACACTTAAAGTGAGCTTTAAAAGCCTTGGTATCAGCTTTCTTAGGATCTTCCAGTCTATCCAGTTTTTCTAAGTAAGTAATCTTGCTTTGGGCAAAGGCCGCCTTATTCTTTTTATAACGGAACTTTTCAATCAGTTCTTCCAGTCTTTTGATATCTTTCTGTTGTCTGGTATAAGCTGCCTGATCCTTTATAAAATCAGCCTTTTTCTGTTCGATAAATTTTGAATAGTTACCAGGATACTTCTTAATACGACCATATTCCAGTTCAAAGACCGAGTTAACCACCTTATCCAAGAAGATTCTATCGTGTGATACCACAATAATTGCCTTCTTATACTTGCTTAGATAATTTTCCAGCCATTCAATAGTATTTAAATCCAGATGGTTGGTTGGTTCATCTAATAACAACAAGTCAGGCTTAGTCATTAACAGTTTCGCAAAGGCCAGCTTAGTCTTTTCGCCACCTGAGAAACTTGAGATATCTCTATCGAGATCTTCCTTCTTAAAGCCAAAGCCCAGGACGATAGTTTCCATTTCTGATTCATAGGTATAGCCACCCATGTATTTAAACTTGTCTTCTAAAGAAGAATATTCATTAATCTTCTTGGTGTCGTGATTGGTCTTTAACTCTTCTGAAAGTTCAGATAATCGCTTTTCCATATCTAAAAGCTCTTGATAAGCCTTCAGCATCTCATCTCTGACTTTGCCTTCGGTTTCAATTAAAGAATTCTGGTTAAGATAGCCGACATTCAGCTTATTAGGTTTAATAATCTGACCACTGCTTAATTCAGTTTCACCCTGCAGCACTTTTAAAAGGGTCGTTTTACCAGACCCATTTCTGCCCACCAGGGCTACTTTTTCATTTTCATTTATTGAGAAATCAATGTTCTCAAAAACATCATTGGCACCGAAATAAACGGTGCCATTATTGATTGATACAAGCATATTAGTAAATTAAGTTCTTTGGAGTACGAGGATAAGGAAGTACATCTCTGATATTTTCCATACCACTCAAATACATAATCATTCTTTCAAAACCTAGACCAAAGCCAGCGTGCTTACAGCCACCATATCTTCTTAAGTCTAAGTACCAGTCAAGAGTTGACTTATCCATACCGATTTCGTCCATTCTCTTTTCCAGCATTTCAAGACGTTCTTCACGCTGTGAACCACCTACAAGTTCGCCAACATGTGGAACAAGTAAGTCGCAAGCTGCTACAGTCTTGCCATCATCATTTAAGCGCATGTAGAAGGCTTTGATATCCTTTGGATAGTCTGTTAAGAATACTGGGCCCTTAACAACCTGTTCACAGATATATCTTTCATGTTCAGTGTTTAAGTCAACACCCCATTCAACCTTGTTTTCAAACTTAACTGGAGCCTTCATTAAGATATCGATTGCTTCAGTATAAGTCATTCTTCTAAATTCTGAGTTTCTTACCGCATTTAATCTTTCAAGAAGTGTCTTATCGATCATAGTGTTGAAGAACTTCATTTCTTCTGGAGCATTTTCCAGACAGTAATCAATACAGTACTTAACCATATCTTCGATTAAGGCCATATTGTCACCTAAGTCCGCAAAAGCGATTTCTGGTTCAATCATCCAGAATTCTGATGCGTGAGTCTTAGTATTTGAATTTTCAGCTCTGAAAGTTGGACCAAATGTATATACATCTCTAAAGGCCATTGCGAAAGCTTCAACGTGTAACTGACCAGATACAGTTAAAGAAGCATGCTTGCCAAAGAAGTCTTCTTCATAGTTTGCATCATCTCTAACAGTAGCTGTGAATACTTCACCAGCGCCTTCAGCATCGTTACCAGTAATGATTGGTGCATGTACATAAACAAAGCCCTGGTTCTGGAAGAATTCATGAATAGCCATTGAAAGTACACTTCTTAGTCTGAATACTGCCATAAAAGTATTTGTACGAGGTCTTAAGTGTGGATATTCTCTTAAGAATTCAAAGCTGTGTCTCTTCTTTTGTAGAATATACTTTTCATCACACTTGCCTAAGATTTCGATTTCAGTAGCTTCAATTTCAAATGGCTGCTTATTATCTGGAGTATAAATAAACTTACCAGTAACTGAGATTGATGTTCCAGTTAACATTCTGCTTACTTCATCATGATTTGCTAAGTTATTGTTGTAAACAATCTGACAGTTTCTAAAGTAAGTACCGTCATTTAATTCAATAAAGCCAATAGAACCTGAGTCACGGTTTGTACGTACCCAACCATCTAATTGAACGTATTCTAACTGATCAATTTCTAGTGTGTTACCAGCATTAGATAGATCATATAATTCTCTAACTGTATAGTAATCTAACATAAATCTCCCCTTTATTTGTTTTCTGAATTTGTCTGGAAAACCAGTTCCTGAATCATTGATACTACATCGACATTCTTAATAATGATTCCACTAGGAATATTATAGTGAACATATGTAAAGTCAACGATACCTTTTATACCAACCGAAGCTAATAAGTCGATCGTTTCTTGTACATCATCTGAGATACATAAAATAGCGATACGACAGCCTTCAGGAAGTTTTTCCTTTATATCCTTAATGTCATATACCGGCACAGCCGCATTTTGACAGTGTTCGGGATACTTATCAAATGCACAGACGATTTCACCTACCACGTCATTCCATTTGTTGTAGTTAAGCATAGCCCTGCCAAGGTTACCTGCACCTACAAGGATAATCTTTTCATCATAATTCACGCCTAACTCTTCCGAGAATATGTGGATAAGTTCATCAACATTGTAGCCATAGCCTTGTTTTCCAAGAGAACCTATTAAAGAGAAATCTCTTCTTATTGTGGTGGATTTGATATCTACGTATTTTGCCAATTCTGAAGACATAATACGATCCTTACCATCAAGTTTGGCTTTTCTTAAAGCCTTAAGATAAATAGGATATCTTCTAAGTGTTGCATTCGATGTCTTTTTCATAATTAAAATACCTGCTTATCCCATTATAGAACATACAGGTATTTTTTGTGAATATTTTTTATTTTTTCACTTATAGAATAACGACATTTCTTTCCTTCGCTAATCTCAGTGTTTCTTCATCCCAGATTGAAGACTGTACTTCACCAATATGAGCCTTGCCCATTAATAACATACATAGTCTGCTCTGGCCAATACCACCACCAATTGTAAGTGGTAATTCATTATTTAGAATCATCTGGTGATATGGGAATTTCTTTCTGTCTTCACAGTTCTTTTCTTTTAGCTGCTTGTCAAGCGATACTTCATCAACTCTGATACCCATTGAAGAAACTTCAAAGGCGCAATCAAGTACTTCATTATAGTACATTAAGTCACCATTTAAATCCCAGTCATCATAGTCCGGTGCACGGCCATCATGGCTTTCACCATTGCTTAATTTCTTACCAATACCAATGATGAACACTGACTTTAATTCCTTAAGAATAGCGTTTTCTCTTTCCTTTGGACTTAGATCAGGATATCTTTGCAGAAGTTCTTCAGAAGTAACGAAATGCAATTCTCTACCAAGTTCACCAGTTAAAACCGGATATTTCATCTTTAATTCATCCTGAGTTAATAGGATTGCTGCATGAATCTTTCTTACAGTAGCTTTTAAGAAATCCAGATTGCGGTCTTTTCTTTCAATCACCTTTTCCCAGTCCCACTGGTCAACATAGATTGAATGAAGATTATCCAGCTGCTCATCTTTTCTGATCGCATTCATATCAGTATATAAACCATTACCAACATAGAAATCATAGTCATGTAAGGCCATACGTTTCCATTTCGCAAGTGAATGAACAATTACACACTTCTTATTTGAATCAGCCAGATTGAATGATACAGCTTCTTCAATACCGTTTAAATCATCATTTAAACCAGTGCTCTGTAAGACAAATAAGGGTGCAGAAACTCTTTTTAAATGTAAGGCATGAGATAGGTTTCTCTGGAAAGTTTCCTTAACAAAAGAGATAGCTTCCTGTGTCTCATAGAGATTCATTGTTGATGTATAGTTTTCAGGAAAATAAGTTTTCATATAATCTCCTAGTCTTCAATAGACATATTTGGCTTTGATTCCGCATTTAGTGGAACGAATTTATTGTTGTGATAGTAGTGCCAAGCTGCTACTCCAATCATTGTTGCATTATCAGTGCAGTATTTAAGTGGCGGTAAAATCTTTTTCACGCCAGTGATATTTTCTTCAACCAGTTCTCTAAGTCTTGAATTGGCTGCTACACCGCCCGCAATAACAAACATCTTGCATGGGTATTCTTCAAGAGCTTTTTGAGCTTTCTTAACCAAAGAATTTAAAGCTACTTCCTGGAAGGCATAAGCAAGATCAGCTTTATTTACTTCTTCGCCATTTCTTTCAATTCTTTGTGCTAATTGTAAAGTGGCATTCTTTAAACCAGAGAAAGAGAAGTTTAAACCATCTACCTTTGGTGTAGGTAATGTATAGTTTTTCTTGCCCTCTTTTGCCAGCTTATCAATCTTTGGACCACCTGGATATTCCAAACCGATAACACGGGCTACCTTGTCATAAGATTCACCTACCGCATCATCCAGTGTGGTACCAATAATCTTAAAGTCATTTTCATTTTCAATATAAACAAGTTCAGTATGACCACCTGATACTACAAGAGCCATAAGTGGATATTCCAGTGGTTCTAATAATTCATTGATAAAGATATGGCCCTTTAAGTGGTGAACACCAATTAGAGGTTTGTCATAGAAGAAAGCTAATGTCTTAGCAGCAATGCCACCTACATGTAAGGAACCAATTAGGCCTGGTCCAATAGTGTAGGCAATCGCATCAACATCTTCGACATTAATTCCAGCTTTTTTAACCGCTTCATCAACGATTGTTGAAATCTGTTCAACATGCATTCTGGATGCTACTTCCGGGATTACCCCACCAAAGCGGGCATGGACGTCAATCTGTGTTGTGACAACACTGCTCAGTATGTTAAGTTCTTCATCAATAATCGCGCAAGCTGTTTCATCACAACTTGATTCAATCGCTAATATCTTTTTCACTTTATAGTCCTTTCATCATATCTATGCCGTTTTCACCAGCATAGTAGTTCTTGCGGATTCTGATATCTTCAAAACCCATCTTTTTATATAAGTTATGTGCTACGGTATTGCTCTCTCTTACTTCCAGATGCATATAAAGACAATTTGCCTTTTTAGCTTCTTCAATAAGATGAGTAAAGAGTTTTTCACCTAAACCCCTTCCCTGATATTCTTTTTTAATGCCGATATTTAAAACATCCGCATCTTCAAAAGAAACCGAGAGACCAGCGTAGCCGATAATCTCGTTTTCGTTTTTTAATACATAGTAAGTTGAATAAGGATTATTTAATAGATCATATTCAAAGGCGCTTCTGGTCCAGGGGTCTTCAAACAGATCATTTTCAATAAGCATTACCTCATCCAAATCTTCTATTTTCATTACTTCAATAATCATTTGTTAAAGTAAGCAGAATTCTCTTTTAAATATTCAGGAGCAAGGAAATTGATTTCTGATACTTCTTCCCAATACTTTTTAGTATTTAAGAAATTTAATGGGATATCAGGATTAACATCTTCCAAACCAATGAGACTGCCATCACAGATTACTTCATTATCTTTTGGATCAATTTCTTCTAGTGTAAGAATCTGATCCTCCATTGTAACTACATCCTTGTCATAACCACCAACATAGGCACGATTTGCGCGTGCATTCATGACTACCAGCTGTTTTTCCTTATCGCCGGCATATAGTCTTAAAGTAGAAACTGTAAATAGTTTTAACTTTTTAACCTGGCATAAGACCTTGGCGATAGACATAGAAATTCTGACACCGGTATAAGAGCCAGGACCTCTAGAAATACATACTGAGTCAATATCTTCTTTCTTATAGTCAGATGATTTAAATAATTCTTCTAAAGCCACAAAGACCTGTTCAGACTGTCTTTTAAAACATTCATCAGAAATAGCAGTTACTATTTCATCATCCTTAATAAGGCAGACAGTTAAATACTTATAGGCTGTATCAATACATAGTGTTAACATTCAATCAATTCCTCGTATTTCTTACCCGCTGGTCTAAAGTTGATTTCGCGGGTATTATCATCAATATATTTAAAGCTGATTTCAAGATATTCTTTAGGTAAATAATCACCATAATATTCAGGCCATTCAACAATCATGACACCTTCATCAAGATATTCATCCAGACCCAAATCATATTCAGCTCCTTCTAAACGATAGGCATCAATATGGAATAGTTTTAAATCACCTTCATAAATCTTTAGAATAGTGAAAGTTGGTGAATTAATAACCTGTTTAATATTTAAGGCCTGACCAATACCCTTGGTAAAAGTTGTCTTGCCACCAGCCAGATCACCCTTCAGTGTCAGACAATAGCCCTGTTTTAATTTTTTACCGATTTTATAACCCAATTCAATGGTTTCTTTTTCACTTAAACTTAACATGTACTTTATTATAGCATTCTCCTCAATGTAAAATAGTGATATGTTACCTGATAAATACTTAAATAAAATGCGAAATCTTCTTAAGGAAGAATATGAAGATTATCTTAAATCATTCGATTCAAAGGCTAATCATGGTCTTAGAATCAATACTAATAAAATCAGTGTTGAAGACTTCTTAAAAGTCTTTCCCTATAAACTGGAAAGAGTTCCTTGGACTACAGATGGCTTCTACTATTTTGACGAAGAAGTAACTAAGCACCCCTACTATAATGCGGGCTTATATTACATTCAGGAACCAAGTGCCATGTTGCCAGCAGAACTGTTACCAATTGAAGAAAACGATATCGTTCTGGATGCCTGCGCAGCCCCAGGTGGCAAGTCTACCAAACTACTAACAAAACTAAATAATACAGGCTTACTTTTATCTAACGATATCTCCGTTTCAAGATCTAAGGCTCTTTTAAGAAATATTGAAAAATGGGGCTTTGGCAATTATTTTGTTTCCAGTGAAGATGTTAAAAAACTAGAAAGTAAATACTTAAATACTTTCGATAAGATACTTTTGGATGCCCCTTGTTCTGGCGAAGGAATGTTTAGAAAAGAGCCTTCTTTAATCAAGTCCTGGGAAGAAAAAGGCAATGAATACTATGCTGATATTCAAAAGGAACTAATCATTTCCTGTCTAAATATGTTAAAGGATGGTGGTATTCTTCTATATTCAACCTGTACCTTTGATGAAAGTGAAGATGAAGAAGTTATCAGGTATGCCTTTGACAATATCCCTAATCTAAAGCTATTGGATATCCCAATGTATGAAGGCTTTAAGAAAGGTAAAGATGATATTGGTGTTAAGCTTTTCCCTCACCGTTTAAAAGGTGAGGGACACTTCGCCTGTCTGATACAAAAAGGTGAAAATAAAGAAAAGAAACATAAAGACAGAAAAGTAAATGTACCAGATATCGATTTCTTTAAATTACTAAATAAGGACTTCAAGAACGGATCATTTAAGACTATTAATGATAACTTATACTTTGTGCCTGACTTTAATACCGATGGTATCAGATTACTGAGATCAGGCTTGCTGATGGGTCAGATTAAGAAGAATAACTTTGAACCTTCGCAGGCACTGGCAGTTCATTTAAAAGAAAATGAATTTAAGAATGTCATCAAACTAAATAAGGATGATCCAAGAGTCAATAAATACTTAAAGGGTGAAACAATTGATATCGACAGCAATTTAAAAGGCTATGTCTTAATTTGTCTTGAGGACTACCCTCTTGGCTTTGGCAAATTACAAAATGGCACCCTCAAAAACAAGATAGATAAAGGATGGATAGTTCAATGAGACTTGATAAATATTTAGCCGATATGAAAGTTGGTACCCGTTCAGAAGTAAAAAAGATTATCAGTTCTGGTAAGGTTACCATTAATGGTGAAGTAGTTAAGAAAAGCGATTATAAAGTTAAAGATGATGATGTCGTAGTCTGTGATGGTGAAAACATTTCTTATGTTGAATATGAATACTATATCTTAAATAAGCCAGCTGATTATCTGAGTGCTACCTTTGATGAACAGGACAAGGTCGTAATGGACTTGATTGATTCTAAAAGAAAGGATCTGGTACCAGTTGGTCGATTGGATAAGGATTCTGAAGGCTTGTTATTAATCACTAATGATGGACAGTTAAATCATTTCTTATTAAGTCCTAAGAATCATGTAAATAAGAAATATTATGTAGATCTGGATAAACCTTTAGAAGAAGGAAAAGCAGAACTGTTTAAAGAAGAAATGGACTTGGGTGACTTTATCGCTAAGCCTGCCATTTATGAAAAGATAACAGATACCAGCGCTTATCTGACAATACAGGAAGGTAAGTTCCACCAGGTAAAGAGAATGTTTGAACATCTGGGTTCAACTGTTACTTATTTAAAGAGAGTACAGTTTAAGAATTTGACACTTGGTGATTTAAAAGTTGGTGAATATCGTTTATTAACTGATGAAGAATTGGAGGACTTAAAGAAATAAGTCTTCTTTTTTTATAGACTAATGAAATATTAAAAAAGCTCTCATACGAGAGCTTTTAAACCGGCGACGTGCTTGATTCACATAA
>JAUNCS010000058.1 GCA_030526485.1 Erysipelotrichaceae bacterium
TAAATTCAATTACACATAGTAATTCAATAACTGTCATAAACATCCCTCCTTTCCTTTCGAATCGAAGGGACAAAGATAGTCCCTCGACCCAATGGATTAAGGAACATAACCGCCTACCGTTTTGGTACATCCAGTCACCTAAGTGACTATATTAATTATACTATTTATTCTTTATTATTTTTCTAGTTTATATAATATTAGAAATATTGAATTTCAAATAATATGCTATACTAAAAATGTGAAAAGGATGCACCGATAGACGGTTTTATCCTTGGTGTTTATTAAAACAACCGCAGACTTCAATTACGGCGGTTGTTTTTATTTATGTGGGCATTTACTTTTTCAGAAAACTTACCAGCAGCATATCCAACGGATATCAAAAGAGCTGCGAAAGTTATAATTTCAATGAAATCCAATACTTCCATAACACTCCCCCTTTCTATCGATCGGAGGAATAAAACATTAATCCTCCAGGAAATCCCTTTGGACTTAACCGCCTACCGTTTTGGTACATCCAGTCACCTAAGCAACTATATTAATTAGACAATTTATTCTTTATTATTTTTCTAGTTTATCTAATATATTTATTCGTATTATGAATACCAGAAATGATATACTAAATGCATGGATTAAGGACAACCATTAAGCGGTTAGTTCCTTAGTAGCAAATCAAATGATCGCACTATTTGGAATTGTGGGCGATCATTTTTCTTTTTACCATAATAAAAAAACTAGAACTATATAGCTCTAGTCAATTTCGTTCTTCTTATCACGATTCATCAGTTTGATAACTTCTGTCTTAGGATCTGCACCTTCGAACACAATCTTATTAACTGTTTCAATGATAGGCATATCCACATCGTATTTTTCTTTTAACTTCATGGCAGCTGGTAAAGCATTAATGCCTTCAACAACCATTCCTACCTGTTTCTTTGCTTCTTCAGCACTTACACCCTGACCAAGTAACATACCGCATCTGTTGTTTCTTGAATGGATAGAAGTACAAGTAACGATTAAGTCACCAATACCAGCAAGGCCTGAGAAAGTTTCGTTTTTGGCGCCCATCAATAGACCTAAACGCTTCATCTCCGCGATACCACGAGTAATGATAGCGGCCTTAGAGTTATCGCCAAAACCTAGACCTGTCGAAACACCAGATGCTAGGGCGATGATGTTTTTAAGAGCTCCACATAGTTCTACACCTAAGACATCATCGTTGGTGTAGACACGCATGTTGGAATTCATAAACGCATCCTGAACAAGCTTGGCAGCTTCTTCATTCTTACAAGCTGAAACAATAGTAGTAGGTAAGTCTTTAGCTACTTCTTCAGCATGCGTAGGACCAGAGAAGGCTACTACATTAAAGTCTTCGCCTAGTTCTGATTTAATTACTTCAGACATTGTAAGTAGCGTATCAGCTTCAATACCTTTTGCTACATCAACAATTACCTGCTTGTTGTTTAAAAATTCCTTAGCCTTATTAGCTGTACTTCTTACAAAGATAGAAGGTACCGCAAAGACAACGATTTCCTTATCTATACAGGCTTCTTTTAAGTCCTTGGTAAAGATGATTTCATCAGGAATAATCATTCCTGGAAGATTCTTATGAAGTCTTGTACTAGCTAGTTCATCAATTTCACTAGGAATAGCACTATAGACAGTTACTTCATGTTGGTTTAGACATAGTAGTCTGGCAAGGGCCATGCCCCAGGTACCAGCACCTAATACTGAAATTTTCATATTATTTTTACTCCACTGTTACACTCTTGGCCAGGTTTCTTGGTTTGTCGACATCAAGACCCTTGGCTACTGATACATAATAAGCTAATAGCTGTAGTGGGATGATTGCGATGCTACCGATGAAGTGTTCATCAATCTTTGGCACATAGACAGTGAAGTTTGTTGTGTCTTCTACTTCGTAGTGACCAAAGCTGGTTATACCCATCAGGTAGGCTCCCCTACTCTTACATTCAACCATATTTGAGATGGTTTTTTCACACAAATTGCTTTGAGTTAGTATGCCAATTACTAGTGTACCATCTTCTATTAAGGAAATAGTACCGTGCTTTAGCTCACCTGCAGCATAGGCTTCAGAGTGAATATAGCTGATTTCCTTTAGCTTTAGACTACCCTCTAGTCCTATGGCATAGTCAATTCCTCTACCCACAAAGAAGATATCTTTGTTGTGGGAAATCTTAGCTGCAAAGTATTGGATTCTTTCTTTTTCTGATAGAACTCTTTCAATACCGGCTGGTATTTTTCTTATTTCTTCGATGTAGTGTTTTTCACACTCCTCATCAATTAAGTTTTTAATTCTACCAAGTTTAATTGCCAGCATATAAGTGGCGATTAACTGACATGAGTAAGCCTTGGTTGTCGCTACTGAGATTTCTGGTCCCGCCAGCGTATAAAGAATATGATCAGCTTCTCTGGCAATAGAAGAACCTACAACGTTAACAATAGCCAGTGTTTTAACACCCTTATCTTTAGCCATTCTTAAAGCAGCTAAAGAGTCAGCTGTTTCTCCAGATTGCGAAATGATAATAACCAGACTATCTTCAGCTAAAGCCATTTCACGGTATCTGAATTCAGAGGCCAGTTCTACTCTTACGGGAATCTTGCTTAGAGATTCAATGATATATTGAGCTTCCATGCCTACATGCCATGCACTGCCACAGGCTACAATATAAATCTGTTTTACTTTACTTAATTCTTCTTCACTGATTACTTCACTTAGATCTACTTTATCTTCTTTTACTAAGGAGTTAATAGTGTCAGTAATTACTTTTGGCTGATCATAGATTTCTTTCATCATGAAGTGTTCATAGCCACCTTTTTCCGCAGCTTCAGCACTAAAAGTAACTTCTTTTAATTCTTTTTTTACTTCATCGCCATCTAAGTTATAGAACTTTACTTCATCTTGTTTAACACAAGCCATTTCCAGATTATCGATGTAGTATACATTTCTTGTACGCTTAAGGATTGCTGGCACGTCAGAGGCAATATAAGCCCCGTCACTGCCTTTTCCAATAATCATAGGAGAATCTTTTCTGGCAACCCAGATTTCGCCTGGATGGTCTTTAAACATCAATTCCAGGGCATATGAACCTCTAACACGAACCATGGTCTTGGCAATCGCATCAATAGGACCAATGTTGTATTTATGATAGTAGTAGTCTACTAACTTAATTACTACTTCAGTATCAGTCTGTGAATAAAAGTTATAGCCATGTCTAATAAGCTTAGCCTTTAATTCCTGGTAGTTTTCAATAATACCGTTATGAACACCAACAACACTTGATTCAACATTGCCTGAACCACTGCCTGTACAATTCCCTGAAACATGAGGATGGGCATTGGTTTGAGTTGGGTTACCATGAGTTGCCCATCTGGTATGACCAATACCACAGTTACCAGATAAAACCCTGCCTCCATCAGTCTTTTCATATAAATTAGCCAGTTTACCGGTAGCCTTAACGACAATGGCTTCTTTTTCATTGTCTCTTACCGCAATACCTGCTGAGTCATAGCCACGATATTCCAGTTTTGATAATCCATCTAATAAAATAGGTGCAGCTTGTCTTTCACCTACATATCCTACAATTCCACACATATGTAATCTTCTTTCTTTAAAATACTGATAAATTATATAATTCATTTGTATGAAAATAAATGAGTTTGAAAAGATTGAACAATTAACAAAAGCACTGGTCAAAATAAACAGTGTTAATAATAGTGATGGTGGTGAGTCTAAGGTAGCTGACTATATCTATAAGTATTTTTCTAAACATAAGTACTATAAGAATAATCCTGATCACCTATTAACAGTTGACTGCGAAAACAACAGAAAGTCGACCATTGCCCTTCTTAAAGGCAAGACTAACAAGACAATTGTTTTAATGGGACATATCGATACTGTCGAAATAGAAGACTATGGTAAGGCTAAAAAGTATGCAACTAATCCTGATAAATTAGTTGAAGAATTAAAGAAACACTTCTCACTTAGTGAAGAAGTATTAAAAGATATTGAATCAGATAAGTATATGTTTGGAAGAGGCACATTAGACATGAAAGCTGGTGTAGCAGCCTATATGACAGTCTTTGAATACTTCTTAAATCATTTAGATGAATTAAATGGTTCACTGCTGCTAATAGCCGAATGCGATGAAGAAGGTGATTCCAAGGGCGTGGTATCTGTTCTTAAGGTCTTAAATGATTTAAGAGACAAAGAAAACTTGGAGTATAAATGTCTTTTAAATGGTGACTATTCAGTATCTTATGACAATAACCGCTATATCTATTTAGGAACTGTTGGCAAGATTCTGCCAAGTTTTCTCGCCTTTGGCAAGGAAACCCATGCTGGTGATTCTTTTGGCGGATTAGAT
Organism: Erysipelotrichaceae bacterium; assembly: GCA_030526485.1. Classification (GTDB taxonomy): domain Bacteria; phylum Bacillota_I; class Bacilli_A; order Erysipelotrichales; family Erysipelotrichaceae; genus Colivicinus. The sequence continues at coordinate 4,386 of JAUNCS010000058.1, forward strand.
CCTAACTTCTTACTTTCAGTACTAAATAAAAATATCAGCTATAACTTTGATTTATGTGATGAATATAAGGGTAAAACTACTGTTCCCCCTATTAACTTAAAGCAGGCTGATTTTAAGGAAACCTATACAGTTCAAAGTAATGGTGCAGCTGTATCTTACTTTAACTACATGCTTTATACATCTACTCCAAAGGATGTATTAAAGAAGTGTAAGAAGATAGCCAAGGATTCTTTTAAGGAAGCACTTAGCATCTTAAACAATAACTACAAGAAGTATTGCAAACAGAATGGTATTGAATATAAGAGATTATATGAACCACTGGTATATACCTTTGAGGAGTTTGATGAACTGTTATCAGCTAATCCAAACTACAGAAAAGAAATAAACAGATATGCTAAGGATTTAGTAAGCAACAATCCTAATATCGATATCAGAGAATATTCATATAAAGTAGTTACCAAAGCTTATGAATACTATGATTTAAAGAAACCAGTAATCATTGTTTACTTTGGTTCTACTTTCTACTCTAATATCATTACTGAAGACACAAAGTTAATTAACAGTATCAATGAGTCTATTGAGACTGTTAATAAGGAATCGAATTATGATATTTCTACTTCTTACTTCTATCCATATATTTCTGATATGTCTTTTATGTGTATGAAGCAGAATAAAAAAGATATCGATAATATGTTTAATAACTGTCCATATTATGGATATCGCTATGATAATTTATCTGAATTAATCAGCAGCATTAATATTCCAGTAGTCAATATTGGTACCTATGGTTATGATGGTCATAAGTATACAGAAAGACTGGAAAAAGAGTGGTCATTTAAGGAGATGCCTAACATCCTGTATCACACTATTATCAATTACTTAAGGGAAGACTAGTTCTTCCTTTTTTAATGCAATAAATAAAAAGTGGCGGCCCTGAGTGAACGGAAGAAAGGGGCCGCCTGGTTGGTATATGTTAACACATCGAAATGTGGTAACAACTAATCAATAGTTGAAATGTTAATGGAAATAGATCCAATCTTAGCACTGCTGTTAGAAATATTATCAGTGATAAAGAGATCTGTTTCATCAATGTCTAATAGTGAAACAACTGTATTAACAGTAGCTGTAGTCTTACTACCAGTACCACTGGTATCAGAGATACCAAGTGCTGCACTGTTTAATGTGCCTGTTAGACTATCACCGCTAGTCATAGTCGAGATATTTACACCATCATGTTTAACTGGTGAATAACTAACGGCATAATTTACACCGGCATTGGAATAGTTATCAATGGTAAAGCTATGATAGTGTAAATTAATCTGTGTAAGTTAGTTAAGAGCGTACGGCTTAGCTGC
>JAUNCS010000020.1 GCA_030526485.1 Erysipelotrichaceae bacterium
TAGTATCAAATTACCATTTTTTATAAGAACTTACACAGTTTACTTGACACAGTCGGATTTGTAATCAGTGAACTCTTACTATATTATTCCGAATAATAAAGTGTTCCTTGTATTCTTGTGATTTCAATATTAGTAGGCACGGTCTGTGCGTCCCCGCTTCTTCCATATCCATCAATCAAAGATGTTTCGCTCTCAAAAATGTTCGTAATCATGCCGTTCATTTCTTGGCTTTCTAAATTAGAAGCAAGTTCTCCGATGGTTAAGACGCCCTTTTCTATGTCGATTTCCACATGTCTCCATTCCATGATATAGTTATATTCCACGGTAATATCAGTATTATATCCTACCATTTCATATCCGTTTTTCAATACAATAAAGGCAGATTGACGCATACTATCAATCTCATCAAAGGCATTCTTTATTGTTTCTGCACGTTCGACAATTTCAAAGTAATCCTGCCAGTTATCCGTTGTGATTTCTACAGTTTTTACTGTTTCTTCGCTACTTCCTTCTGTAACACTTTCTTTACTTACATCGTTTTTGCTTGTTTCTTTCATTTCACTGCTGTTGCCACAAGCAACAAGGGAGAAGCACATGGCTACTACCAAAAGCATCGCAAATAGTTTCTTCATAGTCGTTAACCTTCCTTTTGTATTCCTCGCATCGATTACAACGTGCGCAGCATATATAGCAGCTTATCGTTCAAGAAAACCGTGTGAAACTGTTCCACTACTGCGCCCCCATAATTTTTTCAGGATAAATTTTTTATATATATAATCTGTCAAGTTTAGGTCTTTCGTTATCCATATCTGATTTCCACGAGGTGTAAACCTCATCCCCATTTACGAAAAAGCTAAACGCGGGACTTACGCCCCGCGCTGTATTAGTTCTGATTATTCCGTTTTAAAAATTTCAAAATCGCCAAATTGGAGTTGCCCGTTTTCATTTTCTACTATCCTATATCCACACCAATGAAGTGCTTCACCAAGGATACAAATACTTACTCCATAACCCGATTCCCCTCCACGAGCCAAACAAATTCCATTGTCTCGCCAATCAAATTCGTATATAGCATCATCTCCTTCTTGCTCGTATGTTCCAGTGCCATTCTCATTAAAGACCAGTGTTACATTGGTTTTAGGACCAGGGTGAAAACCTTTCCATGTTCCGACAGGATTGTAAGTTTTTTTCTTATCCACTTCGTTATTATTTTGTTCGTTCTGCTGCTCGTTGTTATTGTCTGCGCTCGGTGTATCATTTCCGCCGCCACAAGCAACAAGGGAGAAGCACATGGCTGCCACCAAAAGCATCGCAAATAGTTTCTTCATAGTCGTTAACCTTCCTTTTGTATTCCTCGCATCGATTACAACGTGCGCAGCATATATAGCAGCTTATCGTTCAAGAAAACCGTGTGAAACTGTTCCACTACTGCGCCCCCATAATTTTTTCAGAATAAATTTTATATATATATATATATATAATCTGTCAAGTTTAGGCCTTTCGTTATCCATATCTGATTTCCACGAGGTGTAAACCCCATCTCAATTTGCGACATCATTTATTTTTTGATGATATAGGTAATAGGTTCATTGGCACTCTTATAGGCACGATAGGTATCAAGAATATTAATGTTATGAGTGCTGAAATAATCATTCAGCAGGTAGTATTCATCCTTGCCACCAATATGTCCTCTATAGAAAGTGATGATGATATAACCTTTATTCTTTAGAAGTTGATAAGCTTTCTTAAAAGCTGTTAAGGTATCGTTCGCATTGGTGATTGTTGGATTATCACTGTGAGGAAGAAAGCCCAAATTAAAGACAAATAAACTGATTTCTTCTTTAATATACTTATCGACATTGGCGTGAGAATCCAGGATAAATTCAATATTATCTAAGTCTTTGCATCTTTCTTTAGAATTGTTAATCGCAACACTAGAAATATCAAATGCATAGACTTTCTTAGCTGTCTTGGCTAAGAAGTAGGTGTCATTGCCATTACCGGCTGTCATATCAGCGACAATGTCATTATTATCAATTAGTCCCTTAATATATTTATGGACAAAGGTATTATTATTCATATCTGCTTCCCTGGTAAGTATCTAGTTTTACCATTAACTTATCAATATCATTTAAAATGGTTGTCTTATTTAAGATCCATTTAGGTTCAATTAAATCCTCTTTAATTGGATCGCCTGTCAGTCTTTCAATGATTACTTCTGGTCTAAGAAGTTCAAGTTGTTTAACGACAAGTTCTATATATTCTTCTCTGCTTAAGATATCAAAAGGCTTTTCTTCATACATTTTAGCTAATCTTGTATCTTTGACGATGTGCAGCATATGAATCTTAATGGCTTCAAATTTTAAATGATTAATATCTTTAATTGTTTGAAGCATATCTTCCTTGGTCTCGTATGGTAAGCCATTTATCACATGAACACAGGTCTTGATATTTGTTTTATTTAATCTCTTTAGTGTTTCTGTAAAATCCTCAAATGTATAACATCTGTTTATCAAATCGCCAGTCTTATTGTTGGATGTCTGTAATCCCAGTTCTATCCAGACAGGTTTCTTGTTTGTGATTGAATTAAGATATTCAATGACTTCATCCTTTAAACAGTCACATCTTGTGGCGATAGATATTTCTGCTACTTCTTCCATTTCTAAGAAGGGTTCAATCATTGCCTTAATCTTTTCTAAAGGTCCATAAGTATTGGTAAAAGACTGAAAGTAGGGAATATAGTAGTCGTTGTTCCACTTTCTGTCCATCATTACTTTGTTATTCTTATATTGTGTTAAAACATCTTCACCTATTGAGGTATTAGAGTCACCACTGCCGCTTCCTGAACAGAAGATACAGCCACCATATCCTTTAGAACCATCACGGTTAGGACAGGTGAAATGACCATCTAATATAACTTTGGCTACTTTGCCTTTATAGGTAGTTTTTAAATGATAATTAAAGGTATGATAACGCTTGTTATCAAGGGTATATTTAAACTTATTCACAAATTAATCATATCAAATTTGCTTTTTTCCTTAATAATAACTATCATTAAAAAGTAATCGTTGAGAGTAGTAATCTGAAATTTATTTAAAGAGAGTCAATGGTGGTGGGAATTGATAATAAAGGATAGATGAACTTGCTTAACATCGTGATTAATCGCATTTCTGCGTTATAGAAAAAAGTAAAAATAAAGGTGGTACCGCGCTCTTGCGCCCTTGGGCTGCCTTTTTTATTTTAGGAGGAAAATATGTCAGTTTTTGATTTCAAAACAATTGAAAAGAAGTGGCAAGACTTCTGGGCTGAAAATGAAACATTTAAGACAGATGTTTATGACTTCACTAAGCCAAAATATTATGTATTGGATATGTTCCCATATCCATCAGGTGTAGGTCTTCATGCAGGACATCCTGAAGGCTATACTGCTACTGATATCATGGCTCGTTATAAGAGAATGCAGGGCTTTAACGTTCTTCATCCAATGGGCTTTGACTCATTTGGTTTACCGGCTGAACAGTACGCTATTCAGACTGGTAATCATCCTGCAGGTTTCACAAACAAGAATATTGATCATTTCACTGATCAGTTAAAGGGTTTAGGTTTCTCTTATGACTGGTCTAAGGTAGTATCTACTTCTGATCCTGAATTCTACAAGTGGACTCAGTGGATTTTTGAAAAGCTGTTTGAAAAGGGCTATGCAAAGTGTGTAGAAATGCCAGTTAACTGGTGTGAAGAACTGGGCACAGTATTAGCTAATGATGAAGTAATTGATGGCAAGTCTGAAAGAGGTGGCTATCCGGTTATCAGAAAGAATATGAAGCAGTGGATTATGGATATCCCAGCTTTCGCTGAACAGTTACTGGAAAATCTAAATACTATTGACTGGCCAGAATCTACAAAGGAAATGCAGCGTAACTGGATTGGCAAGTCTATTGGTGCGGAAGTACACTTCAAGGTTGCTAATACTGATTATGACTTCACAGTTTTCACTACTCGTTGTGATACTTTATTTGGCGCAACTTATTGTGTGCTTTCTCCTGAACATCCATTAGTTGAAAAGATTATGACAGCTGATAAGGCAGAAGAAGTAGAAAACTACAAGAAGGTTTGTGCTGCCAAGTCGGAAATGGAAAGAACTGAATTAAATAAGGATAAGACAGGTGTCTTCACTGGTGCTTATGCGATTAATCCGGTTAATGGTAAAGAAATTCCAATCTGGATTTCTGACTATGTATTAATGACTTATGGTACAGGTGCTATCATGGCGGTTCCTGCCCATGATGAAAGAGACTATGAATTCGCTAAGAAGTTCAATATTGAAATCATTCCGGTAATCGAGGGTGGTGATACAAGTGTTGAAGCTTACACTGGTGATGGTGTTCATATCAATTCTGATTTCTTAAATGGTATGAACAAGCAGGATTCTATCAATAAGATGATTGAAATCCTTTCTGAAAAGGGTATCGGTAAGAAGAAAGTTAACTACCGTATCAGAGAATGGATTTTCGCAAGACAGCGTTACTGGGGTGAGCCAATTCCGGTTATTCATTATGAAGATGCTACTATCGGTGTTCTTGATACTGAAGATTTACCATTAATTCTTCCTGAACTTGAAGATTATGGTCCAAGTAAGACTGGTGCACCTTTAGATAAGGCTACTGATTGGGTAAATGTTGAATACCATGGCAAGAAGGGTAAAAGAGAAACTTCTACTATGCCAGGTTCTGCTGGTTCTTCTTGGTACTTTATCAGATATATTGATCCTAAGAATGACAAGGAAATCTGTGCTCCTGAACTAATGAAGCACTGGTTGCCAGTTGACTTATATATTGGTGGTCCAGAACATGCGGTTGGTCACTTATTATATTCAAGAATGTGGAATAACTTCTTACATAATGAAGGTATTGTGCCAGTGGCTGAACCATTCCAGAAGCTTGTTCACCAGGGTTACATCCTTGGTTCAAATGGTATCAAGATGGGTAAGAGATTCCCTGAATATGTTGTAAACCCTACTGATGTCGTAAATGAATTTGGTGCTGATACACTTCGTTTATATGAAATGTTCATGGGCCCACTAGAAGCTGATAAGCCTTGGTCTACTCAGGGTCTAGAAGGTGCTCACAGATGGCTGGAAAGAGTTTATCGTTTAATTGCTGAATCTGGTAAGGTTAGCGAAGAAAATGATGGCAAGCTTGATTACTCATACAACTTCACTGTTAAGAAGGTTACTGAAGATATAGAAAATCTTTCTTTAAATACAGCTATTTCACAGATGATGATTTTCGTAAATGACTGTTACAAGGAAGAAAAGCTATACAAGGAATATGCGATTAATCTGGTACAGATGCTGTCACCTTGGGCTCCACATATCTGTAATGAAATGTATGAAATGTTAACAGGTAAGACTGATCTTGCTTATCGTCCTTGGCCAAAGTGCGATGAATCTAAGCTGGTGCTTTCAACTAAGGAAGTAGTAGTTCAGATCAACGGTAAGGTAAGAGCTAAGTTTACTGTGGCTAGCGATATGTCTGATGAAGATATGTATGCTGAAGCTTTAAAACAGGAAAATGTAATCAAGAATCTTGATGGCAAGGAAGTTAAGAAACACTTCGTTATCAAGAATAAGATGATTAATATCGTTGTTTAATAATTTGATGGTCACTTAAAAAAGTGACCTTTTTTCTTGTATAAATCATTAAAATGAAATATACTTTCAAAGTACGTTTTCTGTACAGAATTTGACCGCTAAGAATTGCTCTAAGGCTACGGAATGCCGGGTCAAAGACCGAAGACTTGTTGAAGAGACAAGAACCGTATTTAGTGGAATACGGAAGGGTATTCACCCTTATTGATTGAGTTAAAAGCTCAGTTTTATTTAGTTGTATTACTTACACCTTATAAAATGATCAATAAGAAGCGATTTCTGTTACAGAAAGGACTTAATATTTTTTTATTTTCGACAGGTGTTAGTATGCACCTGTCTTTTTGCTGGAGGAAGAGAAAATGAAAAAAGGACTAAAGTTATTGGTAGCCTTATTAATGGTGTTTGCATTATTTGGCTGCACAACAAAAACAGAAACTGTTAATGAACCTGCAAAGGTTAAGGTTGGCGTTTCTTGGGCTATGGATGAAAGTGATGCGATTGAAGATGAAGACATTCAGGCTTATGTTGAATCTATTAAGCTTGCAGGTGGTGAACCTGTATATATGGAACAGGCTACTGATTTAGAAAGCGCAATAGCATTCCTGGCTAATGTTGACTGTATTATTATGGCGGGTGGCGAAGATGTTAATCCAGCTATGTATGGTGAAGAAATGCTTGCTGAATGTGAAGAACCATATGATGAAAGAGATACTTCTGATTTCTGGTATATCAAGGCTGCAATTGAAATGGATATGCCATTACTGGCTACATGCCGCGGTATGCAGATGTTGAATGTTGTATGTGGTGGCACGTTGTATCAGGATTTATTCACACAATACGATACTGAAATCAATCACAGAGATCCTGAACTTGAAGATTTTACATATCACACTATTACAATTGAAGACGGCAATATTTTAGCTGAAGCTATGGGTGGTGCCGGTGAATATACTGTAAATTCTTGGCATCATCAGGGTATTAAGACTGTAGGCGAAGGTTTAAGCGTTGTGGCGCTTGCTGAAGATGGTATGATCGAAGGATTAATTTATGATAATGCTTCTTACATCTATGGAACACAGTTCCATCCTGAATGGCACGTAGTTGAAGAAACTCTTGATTGTTTACCTGTTTTCACTGCTTTGATGGAAGCCGCTTCTAAATAAAACAAAAGTACCGTGAGGTACTTTTTGTAGACTTATTTTTGTCTTTTTTCAATGTCGGCTAATAAAGCGATACGATGATTATGTCTTTCACCATTTGAGAATGGTGTAGTTAAGAATGTATCAACCAGTTCCTTAGCCTTGTCTAAGTCGACGATTCTGGCGCCAAATGCCAGGATGTTGGCGTTATTGTGTTCTCTGATTAGACGAGCTGTATCACATTCTGAGCAGACACCAGCTCTAATTCCATTTACCTTATTGCAGGCAATTGAGATACCGACACCAGTACCACAAATTGCGATACCCAAGTCTACTTCCTTATCTAGTACAGCGTGAGCTAATCTTTCACCAGCTACCGGATAGTCACAGCTTTCATTTGTATCAAATCCATAATTGATGACTTCATAACCTTTAGACGCAAGATAGTCCATAAGCTGGAACTTCATTTCTGTTGCGGCATGGTCGTTGGCGATTCCTACCTTCATTATTATCCCTCCCTCAAGTCTTCTTACCTCAATAATACCATATGGTATAATTATTAGGCTTATGGGATTTAAGGTAGAAACTATGAAATTTGAAGGTCCATTGGACCTGATGTTGCATCTGATTCGCGAACAGGAATTAGATATTTTTGACTTGGATATGGAGGTTTTAACTGACCAGTACATCAAGTATCTTCATGAGATGGAAAATCTTGAACTGGAAGTTGAAAGTGAGTATCTGGTTGAGCTTGCTACCTTAATTGAATACAAGTCTAAAAAGCTATTGCCTAAGCCGGTAGATCCTTTAGAAGGCGAATATGAAGAAGACCCTAAGGAAAGACTGGTTAAGCGATTATTGGAATATCAGAAGTTTAAGGAAATATCTAAGACCTTATCTGATACTTATATTGAAAGACAGGACCAGTTGGCTAAACAGGTTTCTTTGGATAGTGTAGTTAAAAATACTATTAATGATGACCAGAAACTTGAGGGTAATCCTTATGATTTACTTAAGGCCATGAATAGAGTCTTAAGAAGACTTCAGTTATCTAAGCCAATTGAGACCAGATATACTTCAAAGGAAATTTCAACTGAAGACCGTATCCTGGAAATCAAGTCACGTCTAATCAATTTGCCAGATACTTTTAATTTTGAAAATCTGGTTGAGGATTGTCGTTCAATACATGAATATGTAGTTACATTTATGGCTATTCTTGTCATGGCTAAGGATCACTTCTTAGTATTTGATATTGATGAGAATGAAAATATCTGGTTTAAAAGAGGTACTGGAAATGAATGATTTTGAACAAATAAACAGTATTGTCCAAAAGATGGAAGACATCATTGAAGATAAAAAAGAAGAAGAAACAGTGACTGTAGAAGAAACAGCAGTGGAAGAGGGCCGTATTGAAGTAAAACAGCCTGGTAATCTGGAAGCTATTGTAGAAGGTCTTCTTTATATCGTTGGTGATGATGGTGTTAAGGTTGAACAGTTAGCCAATACAATTGAAATGTCTATTGAAGATACGCAGGTTATTCTTGATAATATTCAAAGAAAATATGCCAGCGAAATCTATGGCATTGAGCTTGTTGGCTATGGCAAGGTTTATAAGTTTATTTCCAAGAATGCGGTGTATCCTTATGCCCAGGAATTATTCCATACAGCCAAGTCTAATGCCTTATCACAGAGTGCGATGGAAACTTTAGCGATTATCGCTTATAAGCAGCCTATTACTCGTGTGGAAATTGAGGAACTTAGAGGCGTTGGTGCGGATATGATGCTAAGAAAACTGCAGGCTCGAAATCTGATTAGAGAAGCAGGACGTTCGGAAGCTCCTGGTAGACCAATCCTATATGAGGTAACAGAAGAATTTATGGATAGCTTTAAGCTATATACCCTAAATGAACTTCCTGATTTACCGGAATATACAAGTGATGAAACAGAAGAACTATTTGATTAGGAGGAATTATAAATGAGTGAAGAAAAGTGTACACATTGTGAAGGCGAATGCGCTGAAGAATGTGATGGCAATTGTGAAAACTGCAGTGGTAATTGCGAATCTTGCGAACATAGCGAAGGCTGTTCAGGCGATTGTGAAAGCTGCGGCAGTTCAGAAGGCTGCTCAGGTGACTGCAACTCTTGTGGCAGTTCTTGTGGAGGTGGCTGCGGCAGTTCTGCTCCACCAAAGAAAGTTGAATTATTAAGTGATTCAAGAATTAAAAAAGTTATTGCTGTTCTAAGTGGTAAGGGTGGCGTTGGCAAGTCAATGGTTACTTCTTTACTGGCTGTAGAACTTGCTAAGACAGGTTACAGTGTAGGTATCCTTGACTCTGATATTACTGGTCCATCAATCCAGAAAATCTTTGGTGCTCAGGGTGAATTATATGGTGACCATGAGGGTATTTTCCCAGCAGAAACACCTTTAGGTATTAGAGCTGTATCGGTAAATATGATGCTTCCGGATGCGGAAACTCCAGTTTTATGGAGAGGTCCAATTCTTGGCGGTATTATTGAACAGTTCTATTCAGAAGTACACTGGGGCGATTTAGATTACTTATTAATCGATATGCCTCCAGGAACAGGTGATGTGGCAATGACTGTTTTCCAGAGACTGCCAGTTGATGAAATTGTTATGGTAACTACGCCAAGTAAGCTTGTTTCAATGGTGGTGGCAAAGGCTATCAATATGGCTGAACAGGTAAATGTACCTATCGTTGGTTTAGTTGAAAATATGGCTTATGTGAAGTGCGATGAATGTGGTCATGAAATCAAGATCTACAACAATGATGACACTCCATATGTAGCTGAAAAATATGGTTTAGAAGTTGTTGGTAAACTGCCAATTGATCCGGTATTAGCTAATATGGCTGATGAAGGAACTATTGAAGAATACGATGGCTTCTTATTAGATGAACTTGTTAAGAAGGTAGCTATTAATGGTAAAGAATTCTAAGTTTGCCTTAATACTGAATGCTACTGTAGTGGCATTGGCAGTAGCTGGTATCGTCTTAAATAAAAATGATTTAAGTCCGCTGAACTTAAGTAATACAGCTAACTATTTAGCTTTAGTAGCTTCATTACTGTTTGTAGTGATGATTGTTTCTAAAAAGGAACAGAAAGAATTGCCTTTCTTTGTACCGGCACTAAGGTTTGCGTCAACAGTATTATTAGTTATCAATTTACTGGTGACCGTCTTAAATTCAGCATTAAATGGTGATTTTGCTTCATTTATGAATGCTGGCTTATTAATGAATCTGGTTAACCCAATTATCAGCTTTGTTTCATTTATCTTATTTGAAGCTGATAGAAGACTTAATAAGAAGACTACTATCTGGTTTGGTATGATTCCGGTTCTTGTTTACTTTACCTTAATTACTGTAATGGTAATGGCTTCAAAGTTAAGCAGTCCTTATTCATTTATTAATGGAACTTCATTAGATGTGGCATATCTAGTAGCAATTATTGTAGTAGCATACATCGTTTGTCGTTTCACATTAATTCAGAATCAGAAACATACTCCTAGAAGAGTAAGAAAAGCTTAATATTGCACCCAAGGAAATTCCTTGGGCTTTTATTTATATAAATAATAAAAAAAGCACCGTTTGGTGCTTAATTTTTTAATTGGCTGCAGTGATAGGGTTCGAACCTATGAATGGTGGATTCAGAGTCCACTGCCTTACCACTTGGCTACACTGCAATGCACTATTTATTATACCCAAATAATTTAATTTGTCACTACTTTTTGGATTTTTTGTATAAATCTAGTACAAAACAGAAAGAAACAGTCAGATTTTCGACATTTAAGAGCTTATTAAAGTCCTTAATTGCAGTTTTGTGGTAATAAGGAGTCATTTTAAAGAGATCAATTATTTCTTTATTGTTTAATAAAGCTTTGTTTTCAATCTTGAATTCTTTAACTAATTCCAGACCCTCAATATCTATTTCTTCTACTTCATTTAAATAAGGATTGTCATAAACCTTTTCTTTTAATTCAAACAGGTGATAGACATCAGGCTTTACCAGAATGAAATAACCTTCTTCTTTTAATAATCTTTTAACTTCTTTAGAGATAGGGGCAAAGATGGTAATAATGCCATCTAAAGAATTATCAGCTAAAGGTACATCGAAGATGGTCTTTAAGATATATTGAGTAGATTTATCTTCTCTTGAAGCCAGTTTAAGTGTTTCCTTGCTCAGGTCAATACCAATCTTATCTTTTACTTTAAAGGAACTGGTGTAATATCCTTCGCCACATCCTAAATCCAATAGATTGTTTAAGTTAAGAGAATCAATTACTTCATTAATCTTATCTCTTAAGAAAGAATAGTAACCCTTATCCAGGAATTCTTTTCTGGCGATAACCATTTCTTTTTCATCACCGGTTTTAACAGAACTTTTAAGATTCAGGTTTAAATATCCCTGTTTAGCGATATCAAAGCTGTGTCTATTGGCACAGACATAGCGCTTTTCTTCTTTTATCAGTTCTTCTTTACAGACAGGACATAGTATTTTCATAACAATACTATTATACCGAAATAATTTATTTGCATTATTCAAATACACTGATATATAATATTTGAGCGAATAGAAATTATACTATTCCTTGTCTAGAAATAGACCGTTAGTCCAGAAGGAGGTAAAAGAATGAGACAATACGAAACTATGTACATCCTAAAGTCTTCTTTAGATGAAGCTGCTAAGGCTGCTGCTATGGAAGAACTACATGGCATTATCACTAACAACGGTGGTAAGATCGAAAATGTAGATGATTGGGGTTTACGTGATTTTGCATACGAAATCGATGGTATGTCAAAAGGTTACTACGTTGTATTAACTTATAGTGTCGATGTTGAAGGTTTAAACGAATTCAAACGTCTAAGCGGTATTAACGCTAACGTTGTTCGTACTATGACTATCAACACTGAAGAAAAGGCTGGTAAGTAGTAAATGATCAATCGTGTAGTATTAGTTGGTAGACTTACAAAAGATATTGAATTAAGAAAAACTACTTCAAATATCTCAACTTGTACATTCACGCTTGCATGTAATCGTAAATTTTCGTCTTCAGCTAATAATCAGGGTCCTACAGCAGATTTTATTAACTGTGTTGCTTGGAGGCAATCTGCAGATTTTCTAGCGCAGTATGCTAGTAAGGGCGCTATTGTTGGTGTTGAAGGTAGAATAACTACAAGAAGTTACGATGGCCAAAACGGCAAAGTTTATGTAACAGAAGTTACTTGTGATAGTGTTCAGCTAATTGGTGGTTCAAAGGCTAGTGCCTCAACAGGTATGAGTCAGAATAGAACTTTCACACCAAGTGCAGAAGCTGGATTCAGTGAGAATAGTCTTGATGACGACTTCTCAAACACTCCATCACTTGACATATCTAGTGATGATTTACCATTTTATTAATAGAGAGGAATAAAGTTATGGCTTTTAGAAAACAGAGAGTTGGCTATAAGAAAGTTTGTTACTTCACTAAGAACAAAATCACTTATATCGATTATAAAGATGTTGAACTATTAAAGAAGTTCATCAGCGCTAACGGCAAGATCACTCCAAGAAGAGTTACTGGTACAAGCGCTAAATACCAGAGAATGTTAACAACAGCTATCAAGAGAGCTCGTCAGATGGCTCTACTTCCATACATTGTTGACTAATTTAATAATTTAATTAAGAAGGCCTCCAATTTTTTAATGGAGGCTTTTATTTTACATTTATGAATAAGACTAAGAAATTAACGCAGGGTGCCATGTTGATGGCAATTATTGGGGCGGTAATGCTGATAGACAGACAGTTATCATTTCTGTTTGAAGATGTAATTGTTCTGTTAGTGCCGGTGATTATCGCTATTTACTCATGTATGTATGAGGTAAAGGATGGGGCCATCCTTTGTGTAGGCCTGGCTGCCCTGACTATTTTGTTTGGTTCACTTAGAACCTATATGTATATGCCTATCGCCTTAATTGCGGGTGTAGGTATCAGTTATGTTATTAAGAAAGATATGGATAGAAGAAGAATCACAGCGGCAGCTATGCTTCTTTATATCATTGGTGAGCTGATTGTCATCTATCTGGTATCACCATTATTGGGTATCGATATTGCCAGTCAGATTGAAAGTATCAATGAAATGTTTAATGAAGCAGGTATGATGCAGACTCTAAATCAGACTATTGCTAATCCGACTTCATTTATTATGATTATCTTCTTTGCTTCTACTGTTTTATTAGGAGTAATGGAAGGCTATCTTACTTCAATCCTTACTTTCTTTGTATTAAAGAGATTAAAAATTAAGGATGTTGGTATCTCAAGTGTCTTTGATATCAAATTATCTAAACCAGCTGCTTATGGCTTACTGGCTGTATCAGCTTTAGGCTTTATCAAAGTTCCATTCTTTGATCGCTTTGGTGAAACCTTTGTTTATAGTATGTATGTAATTGGGGCAGTAGCTACGCTGATCTTAGCTTACTTTGGCTATCTGTTCTGCGTTATGTATATGCGTCTTAGAACCGGTAAGAAGGGTGTCTTCTTATTGCTTCTATCAATTTTCTTATTATTGCCTTTCTCTTATTTCGCCTTAGTGATCTTTGGCTTCCTATATGGCTCAGGTCCTTTAAGAGATAAGATTGAATCAATGATACAAAGTCCCGTAAAATAATATATATGAAGAAAATTAATAAGCTTATTGTCGTTGCCTTGTCTTTTGCCTTAATTATGGCAGCTGGCCTGGTGCTTGACTTTATCATTTATCAGAAACCTAATACTTTGGCTCTTACTATTTTTATAGTGGCTTTAATCATGATTGTTGCCTTATTTATTATGTTTGGTAACTATCATAAGGCTGTAGCCGATGATGTCATTAACTCTTTAAACAGTTCAATGACTGATGCCTTAAGAGTTGGTGAAATAGGTATTCTTGTCTATAACGAAGACTATGAAATTACCTGGCTGTCTTCAATGTTTAATGAAAAGCATTTAAACAGAGTTGGTGAAAAAGTTTTGGTCTGGCTGCCTGAACTGCAGGACTTGCTTTCAGGTAAGGTTAAGAATGTTACAGTCGTTATTAATGATGAAAAATATCAGGTTTCTAAGAAAGAAGAAGCTTATGCCCTTTTCTTCAATGATATTTCCAGGGAATATGATTTATCAGAAACGCTCAAAAACAAGGCCTATGTGTTAGGCCTGGTAAACTTTGATAACTTTGATGAGGCAAGTTTATCAGAAGATGAAATTGCTTATATTAATACCAATATCAAGGTGCCGGTCCTGGAATACTTTAAGAGCTTTGGTGTAGTATATAAAACTTTAAGAAACAATCGACTGCAGCTGATTTTAAATAATCAGATTTATCAGAAATTACTGGATGATAGATTTTCTATTCTGAAAAAGGTTAGAAGAGAATCTAAGGCTGGTGATGTCGATGTTACATTATCTATTTCTTTAACTTATGGCAGTGATGACTTAAGTGAACTTGATGAAGCTGCCAGTGCCTTACTGGAAATTGCGGAAACAAGAGGCGGCGACCAGGTGGCAGTTAGAGAACTTGGTAAGGAAGCTGTCTTCTATGGCGGTTCCAGTGAAGCCAAGGAAAGACAGAGTAGAGTTAAGGTTAGAGTTGTTGCCAATACGATTCGTCGTATGATGCAGGAAGCCAGCAATGTCATTATTGTTGGTCATAAGGATGCGGATGCAGACTGCATCGGGGCAGCTATCGCTACTTCTTTATTGGCTAAGTCTTTAAAGAAGGATGCCTATATCTGTTTATCTGGTGGTGTTGAATCAATGATTAATGAAGTTCTTCTAAAGTATGATTCTACTTTAAAGAAGAAACATAACTTCGTTAATGAATTTCAGGCTGTCAATTATATGAATAAGGATAGTCTGATTGTGATGGTTGACCATCATTCCAAGGCTACCAGCAATGCTCCTTCAATTCTTGAAGAAGACAATGACTTAATTATTATTGACCATCATCGTCGTAAGGCTGATTTGGATGTTGATGCAAGCTTCTTATATATTGAAGCTGGTGCTTCTTCAGCTACTGAAATGGTGGTCGAAATGTTCCCTTACTTTAACAGGGGTATTAATGTGGAAACAGAAGAGGCTAATATTATGTATATTGGTCTCTTGATTGATACAAATCACTTCAGAAATCGTAGTGATTCAAGAACCTTCGATGTTGCGAAGAACTTAAAACAATATGGTGCTTCTAATCAGGAATGTGAATTAATGATAGAAGAACCTTATGATATGTCCGTTAAAAGATATGAAATTATTGCCGCTGGTAAGAGAGTCTTTGATAATTTCATGATTGCCGATATGCGCAATGATGTAATCACCAGATCAATCGCTTCCCAGGCTGCTGATATGATGGTAGCGATTAAGGAAATCCAGGCTTCATTTGTTATTTTCTCTTTAGGAAAGAATGAATATGCGATTTCCGCAAGAAGTGATGGCTCTATCAATGTTCAGGTAATAATGGAAAAACTGGGCGGTGGTGGCCATATGACGGCTGCTGGTCTACAGGTTAAGGATAAGGATCCTGATCTTTTATATGGTGAATTAATTGACTCTTTAAAAGAGTATTTAGAAAGTGTGGAAGAGGATGAAAGTAATACTGTTGAGTGATGTAAAGAATGTTGGTAAGAAGGGTGAAATCAAGGATGTAGCTGATGGCTATGCCAGAAACTTTCTTATCGCCAGAAAGCTTGCTGTGCAAGCTAGTGAATCTGCAAATAAGGTTTTAGCTAAGCAGAATGAAGAAAAGGCTAAGCAGGATGAAATAAATAAGAATGAGGCAATCAAGGTTAAGGAACAGCTGGAAAAGCTTGAATTAAACTTCAAGGTTAAGGCTAAGAATGGTCGTGTTTCTGGTTCAGTTTCTACTAAGGAGATTGCTGATGAATTAAAGAAAAAGGGTATTGAAATCGATAAGCGTAAGATGATTGATAAGAATCCGGTTTCTACTCTTGGTTATTCTAAATTAAAGGTTGAACTTTATAAGGACGTTATCGCTACAATTACTGTCAAACTAATTGAAGAATAGGAGGGCATATGAGTCAAAGAAACATGCCTTACAGCATTGAAGCTGAAGAATCTTTGCTTGGTAATATTCTTTTATATCCAGAGGCTATGCAGGAAAGCATGGAGGCCATGATTTCCAGTGAGGACTTTTATCTGGATAAGCATAAAAGAATCTTTTCTATCATGTCTAACATGTATGAGAACAAGGAAAAGATAGATACAGTTTCTTTAAGTGCCAAATTAAGAGACTTTGATTATTTTGATAAGATTGGTGGTTTAGACTACCTTTTAAAGTTAACAGATTCTACTATTTCCCGCGTTAATACAAAAGAATATATCCGTATTATCAAGAATAAGTCTCTTTCTCGCCAGATTATCAAGGCTGGTGAAGAGATTGCGGAAAATGGTTATGATGGTGCCAATTCAATTGAACTTGTCTTGGAAGCAGCAGAAAAGAAAATCCTGGATATTACCAGAAGCCGTACGGATTCGGACTTTAAGACTGGTACCCAGGTTTTTGAAGATGCCATCAAGAAAATTGAAATGATTGAAGCCGCTGGTAATACCATTACCGGTGTTCGAACAAGATATTCAGCTTTGGATAATATTACTGCCGGTCTGCAGAAGTCCGACATGATTATTCTGGCTGCCCGTCCATCTATGGGTAAGACCGCTTTTGCGTTAAATATTGCCTTAAACTCAGCAATGGTTAACCAGGGTGCCTGTGCTATTTTCTCTTTGGAAATGCCGGCTGAATCCTTGGCTACCCGTATGTTGTCTGCCAAGTCCAAGGTGCTTGGTCAGAACTTAAGAAAGGGTACTTTAACCGAAAGCGACTGGTCAAAGCTTAATGAAGCTGCCCAGGAGCTTAAACATCAGAAATTCTTTATCGATGATACTCCAGGTATCAAGATCTCTGATATGTATGCCAAGTGCCGTAAACTTAAGCAGGACCATGGTCTATATCTGATTGTTATCGACTATTTGCAGTTAATACAGGCTAGTGGCAAATCTGAGTCTAGACAACAGGAAGTATCAGAAATTTCCCGTAAGCTGAAGGCGATGGCCAGAGAACTGGAAGTACCGATTATCTGTCTTTCACAGCTATCGCGTACTGTTGAATCAAGACAGGATAAGCGTCCTATGCTTTCAGACTTGAGAGAATCTGGTGCGATTGAACAGGATGCCGATATCGTAATGTTTTTGTATCGTGAAGATTACTATAAGCGTGAAGAAGAAAAACAGGCTGAAAGAGAAGATGTTGAATTGATCATTGCCAAGCACCGTAATGGTCCTACGGGTACCGTTAAGCTGGCTTTTGAAAAGGGCGTTAATGCCTTCTATTCAATTTCTAATGGTTTAGAAGAAGAACAATAAAAATGAAGAAAAACGGAATTATTGGAATTTTACTTTGTTTTGTATTGAGCTGTCTGGTGGTTTTTGGCTTAAATACTCTGGCTGAAGAAAGAAATATTTCTTTGGACCATGAGAATGCTAATGCGAAAATCAGCCAGAAGGTTTTAGAATATTCAGAAAATAAAAATACTTATCACAAGTTATATGAATCAGGACAGCTGATTGGTGTAATTTCAGATATGGACTTCATTAATGATGGTATCGCTAAAGAGTATGAAAACTATAAGGAAAAGTTTCCAGAGACTGAGTTAGGCCTTAGTGACAATATGTATATCGTTGATGAAGATACTTATAATGTTTTTGAAAATAAGGATGAAGAAATTGTTGACTACTTAATTTCTAATAATCTATTAGGTGTTAAGACGCACGCAATTGAATTTTCTACAGCTGAAGGTGTCTTTGATATTATCTATGTCAATAATATTGATGATTTCTATACAGCCAGAGATCAGTTCTTATTAAACTTTGTATCCCAGGATACTATTGATAGCTTAAGAAATAATAAGAAGATTGATGAGCCAAGTAACTTTGGTACAGTGGAAATGGGCTTAACCATTAAGGAAAACATGACTTTCCAGGAAGCCTATATGCCACCTAATGATATCTATACAAGTGTTAATGAAATCTATAACTATCTGTGTTATGGACGTAATGAAGAAAGACAGTACTACAAGATTCAGGAAGGTGATACTTTACAGGGTGTAGGTTATCGTTTCCAGAATATGTCACCTAAGCAGATTATGCTGATTAATCCCGATGTGATTTTCTCAGAAAATCAGGTACTTGAAGTAGGTATGTCAATCAATGTCACTTACTTCTCAAGTCCTCTAACTGTTGTGGTTACCAAGAATCGTCTGGCTCAACAGGTTGTTAATCCACAAAACCCAGAATACCGTCAGGATTCAAGTTTATCAGCCGGTGTAACAAGGGTTGATGTTGAGGAAATCAATGGTCTGGAAAATGTAATGTATGAAGAAACCTGGGTCAATGGTGTCTTGCAGGAAGGTAAGCAAATATCTTCAGTTATTGTAAGAGCACCAGTAAGAGGTGTGATCACTGTTGGTACCCATCGTTTACCAGACTATGGTACTGGTAACTATATCTGGCCAGTTGATAATCCAGCCATTACCTGTCATTGGGGCTGTTACTTTGGCCATACTGGTACTGACCTTGTTAATATTTATCAAAGATATGGTCCAATCTATGCGGCTGATACTGGTGTTGTAAGTAGAGCTACCTATAATGGTATCGATGGTTACTTTGTCGTAATTGACCATCAGAATGGTTATAAGACCCACTATGGTCATATGACAGAGTTCTATGTTACTGAGGGTCAGGCGGTACAAAGAGGTGATGTCATCGGTATGATCGGTTTCTCAGGTGTAGCTACTGGTCCGCATGTTCATTTCCACTTTATTGTTGATGGCGTTATAACTAACGCATGTACAATTATGGATTGTACGACTATTTCGTAAGTATTATGAAAAATAATCGTTTATTAATAATATGTATTTCACTTCTCTTTATCTGGGTACTGATGTTAAGCATTGAAATGAACAATACCCGAATAGAGAATGACAATATTCACAACAATGTAACCAAATATGAGGTAATCGGTTTTTCAACCGATTTCTCTAATGTGGTTGATAAGTGCAAGTCATCTATTGTTTCTATAAGACAAAATGACACTTATTCAAGTGGCTTTGTCTATGGCAAGGATGAACAGAGAGTCTATATTGTGAGCAGTTTCCATGGTGTAAGTGGAAGTGCCAATATTGAAATAACTTTCCATAATGGTTTAAAAGTTATAGGTAATCTATTGGGCAAGGATATCCTGTCTGATGTAGCTTTAATCGAATGTGAATTTCCATATGATGTACAAATGCTAAGTAAGGGTGACAGCACTTTATTAAAAGATGGTGAATTTATCTTAACGATTGGTACAGCTGGCCATCCGGAATATGCCTTCTCTAGTCAGTTTGGCATGGTATCAAGCAGGTATCGTGAAATAAGCAATCATGTCCACTATGAAGATGAATCTTATGACTACTATCCAGGTCTTATTCAACTAAGTGGTGAATTCCTGAATGGCTATTCAGGAGCTCCGGTTCTTAATATGAATGGTGAACTTGTTGGTATGATTACCATGAAAGATGAGTATGCGACTTTCGCTACAACCATCAATGAAATCAATGCCCTGGTAAGTAAACTGTTAAATGATGCGGAATTTAAGAAATTTAATTTCGGCATGGGCGGTACTTATTTAAAGAACCTTGAAAACTATGAGGTAGCTGGTTTAAATATCGGCTTAGATACAACTGATGGCTACTATGTAAAAGAAGTGGTCAATGGTGGTCTGGCTCATAATTTGGGAATTAACAGGGGCGATGTCATTACTTCTATTAATGGTTCCGCTATTACTGATTTCAAGTCAATGCTAAATGTTATCTATTCAAAGGCTGAAAGCTTTGATATTGAAGTAGTTAGAAATGGTGAAAAACTATTGCTTAAGGGAGAAATAGTCAATGATTAAGGTTATTGCGATTGGCAAGGTCAAGGATAAACACCTGGCTGCCTTGATTGATGACTATACGACTAAGGTTTCTTATTATCACAAGATTCAGGTCATTGAAGTAAAGGATGAACCGATTCGTGATGATGAAAAAGAAGTTCTGGATAAGGAAGCAGAAAGAGTTCTGGAAAAGATCGATAGTAATGAATATGTAATTCTTCTTGATTTACATGGCAAAAGTATTGATTCAATATCATTAGCTAACAAGATTGATAAGCTCTTTATTACTAATTCCAAGCTTACTTTTGTAATCGGTGGTTCACTTGGTTTAGGTGAAGCTCTTAGAAAAAGAGCCAATGAGGCGATTAAATTATCGGATTTAACTTTCCTTCATCAGATGACCAGACTGGTCTTGATGGAGCAGATTTATCGCAGTTTTAAAATCTTGAATCACGAAACTTATCATAAATAATAATAATTATTTATTAATTATTGAAAAAGCGCTTTCAGGTGCGTAAAATAAGATTATATAAAAGGAGATCATTCATAATGAAAGAAATTACTGTATTAGTTGTTGACCCTGTAGGTCTACATGCTCGTCCTGCTACTGTAGCTGTTAACGCTGCTAGCAAATTTAAAAGTGATGTTAAGGTTAGCTTCAAGGGCAAATCTGTAAATATGAAGTCAATCATGGGCGTTATGTCACTTGGTATTCCAACTCAGTCTGAAATCACTATCTCATGTGAAGGTGAAGATGAAGAAGAAGCTATCGCTAAGATTGAAGAAACACTAAAGGCTCAAAAAGTAATCGGCTAATTTTAGAAAATAAATCACAAAGAGGAACGCGTTTCCTCTTTTTATTTGCTTAATTTGCATAGATTAAGTATTATTAAGACTGCATTAGTGAGAATTTTATGATTGAAGACGTAAAGAGTAAGGCATTAAGGGAAGATGTTCCCATCATCAAAGATGGTGGATTAGCTTTTATATTGAATCTGATTAAAGAAAGAAATGTAAAAGACATCCTGGAACTGGGAACGGCTGTTGGCTATTCTAGTATGAATATGGCAAGACTGTCTAAAGATATTAAAATAGATACCTTGGAAAAGAATCCTGATATGTATAATCAGGCAATTGCCAATATTGAAAATGAAGGACTGAATGATCAGATTACTGTCCACTTTGGACCAATTGAAGACTTCAGTACTGATAAGATGTATGATCTGATTTTTGTTGATGCGGCAAAGGCTCAGTATGGTAAGTATACCGAACAGTTTTTAAATAATTTAAGAGAAGATGGCGTCTTTGTCTATGATAATATGGTCTTCCACGGCATGATTTATGATGTTGAAAACATCAAGGGACGTGGTACCAGAGCCATGGTTCGCAAAATCATTAAATTCCGTGAAAATATGTTAAACGATGAGCGTTTTGATATAATGTACTATGATGAAGTCGGCGATGGACTTTTAATTGCGTATAAAAAGAAGAATGAGAGATAAAAACATAGCGCTTCTGGGCTTTGTTTCTTCTGCTGCAGAATATCTAAAAGATGTGATTGATGAAGAAGGAGAAGAAATCAAGGAACTGGGAGAAATCAATTTTGATCAGATTAAGAGTGAACTTTCAAAAAAGATAGGTTCATCTTTTAATACTGCTTCAGATAACTCTAATGATTTAATCTCTGCTGGACGTGAAATATTTGATGAATTCATTTCTAAGAAACCTACTTTAATTGATGAATTTGAAGATATTTTTGATGTCGATTTTAAAAAAGAAAATGATGAAAAAAATGCCCAGGTAACTAATCACCTGTTGCATATGTTAAAGAATCCTGTTGAAGAAATAGTGGAAGAAGAAGTAATTGAAGAAGAAGAGGAAGAAGTTCCTGTTTTATTCGATACTCCAGAGTTTGCTGAAATTGCTGCCAGACTTAACGCTATTGAGGTTGAAGAGGAAGAAGAAAAGAAAATTGAGATTATTAAGGATAAGGATGAAGAGGCAGAAATTGATTCCATCTTCACGGAAATCCTGAGTCATGAAAATAATGTGATTGAACAGGCTTTTGAGGCTGCTAAGGAAACTATTGAATCTTTAGATAATGAATCAATCACCAAGATTATTGAAGAACTGGAAACAGATATTAATATTTCTTCTTTAAATGAAAGAGTGGAAGCTCATAAGGAAGAAGAAAAGATCTTTGTTTCGAATTTAAGCGACAGCGAATTATTAGAAGATATCGTTGCCAAGATGATGACTATTATTGAAAACAGCGAGGTAATTCATTTGCCAGCTAAGCCAATCATCGAAGTAAAGGAACCAATCGTTAGATTCGCTAATGTCGTTAAGAAGGAAGAAGTAATCAATAAGGAAGACTTAAGTGATAGTGACTTATTAAATACTATTGTTAAGCGTATTGAAGATATCGTGGAAAATAGTCCACTTATCCATCTTCCAGATGAACCAATTATTGAAGAAAAGAAGCATATCGTACGTTTCGCTAATGCAGTTAAGAAAGAAGATACTGTTAACTATGAAGTAGAAAGTATTGATGTGATTGCTGATAGACTTAGTGAAATCATTGAAAATAATCCTTTGATTAACTTGCCAAAGGAACCTATTTTCGAGGAAAAGACACTTGAAAGAAAGATTGTGGAAACAATCGAAATTACTGAAGAGGAAGAAACTGCAGTTACTGAAGAAACTGTTCCTGAATTAAGTGAAGAAGAAGCTGAAGAAATCATTGAAGATTTAATCAGCAAGAATACTGAGGAAGAGGTACATGTACCGCTTTCAGAAAGACTTAATTCTTTACAGGAAGAATATCGCAATAAGGCTATTGAGGAAGTAGAGACTTATATGTCTGATACTACTGATAGTGAAGAAATTCTTACTTTATCAGCCTTCCTTGAAAGACTTAAGAGTGATGAGGGTTTATATCATAGAGAAAACACTATTGATATCTATAATGAACCTGTTGTTGAAGAAGAGACTAAGACTGCTACGCTTTCTGATGAATTAAGACATTTGAAAGATGTAGAAGAGCCTAGTGTTGAAGATATTATCGATGAATCTTTTGAAGAGATTTTAGAGGCTGAACTGGAAGAAGAAACAGCTGTTGAAGAAATCTTTGAAGATGATGAGGAAGATGAAATTGTAACTATTGAGGACAGCTTGGAAGAGGCTGAACTTGAAGAATTTGATATTGTTCCTACTAATAGTGAACAGGAAGAGGCTGCTTTAAGAGAATTTGAATCTAGAACTCTGGAACAGTTATATATTCCAAATCCTGGTCTGGATGTCTTAGAACAGATCGAAGAGGAACAGCGTGCTCAGATTGAACAGCTGGAAGAATTTGCTGAAGAGGCAACACTGATTGATGAAGAAACTAATCAGGAAATTTCTGAACTGTTAAATGATGAATATGAAACAAGTGAAGTATTCACTGAGACTGCTGATATTGAAGAGGAAGCAGTTCTTGAGGAAGAAGAACTTGTAGAAGAAACAGCTGAGGAAATAATTGAAGAAGTATTAGAAGAAGAAACAGCTCCAGTAGTTGAGACTACTAAGGAATTTGTAGAAGTTACAACTGCTGAATACAATCAGGATGATTATATTGCTGAACTTCTTAATACTTTAAATAACGATACAATTGCCAAGGAAATAGAAGCGGCTCGTGCAGCTGAAGAGGCTACTAAAAACGAGGTTTATGAGTCTATTAGAAGTATTTATCCATACCTGTCTAATGGCTTTATCAGAGGCGTCTATGACTTAAAGGAAGCCTTAGCTATTGAATATATGGAAGGTGAAGAAATCATTATTCTTCACAGATTAATATTCACTGAAGTTGATGGCTTGCATAGATTTGTTGAAGTGATGATTGGCCATGGCTATGCCGTGAATGTTGATGAATCACAGATGCTGGTTGATGTCTTTAAGGAACACATCAATACTGATGGCAAGATCTTAACCGATATCTTCGAAGTAGCTAACCAGGCTAAGTTACTGACTGGTGAGTATGAAGGTTATCGCGTTATTGAAAATGAATTAGTTGTTAATCAAGAAGATTAATTGGAGGTTAAAATGTTAAACGAAAAGAATCCTTATGAAAATGAAAATTCAGTAGATATCCCTGATTTTCCTTCAATCAAGGCTGAAGATGACGATATCGATCGTTCAATCTTTAAGATGGACCTTGATGATGAATATGAAGAAGATGAAGATGAATACTACGATGAAGAAGATGATGAGGAAGAAGAACCAACTTATCTTAATGTCAGAAAGTCAGTAGTTACTGTTACTGCTATTCTTTTAGTTGTATTATTAGCTGTATCTGTTATCGGTTTAGCTTATGGTATGTCTAAGAAGAAGGCTTATACTACTTTAAAGACTGAATATGATCAGTATGTAAGTAAGGCTAATGGTACAGAAACTGCCTTAAATGCTCAGATTGCTGCATTACAGAAGCAGGTAGCAGAACTTGAAAAGGGTAATGTTCCTGTGGCTGAAGGTGGCGAAACATATAAGGTTAAGGTTGATATGATTACTGTAAGAGCTGGTGCTAGTGCTAGCAATTCTTATGCTAACTACAACAATCTTCCTGATAATGTGAAGAGTGTTTGTACAAAGAATGGTGACTACGTTTATATTGCTGGTGGTAAGAGCTTTACTGTTCTTGAAACTAAGACAGAAGAACTTAAGTCTGGCAAGCGTATCTGGGGTCGTATCGCTGATAATGCCTGGGTATGTCTAAGCGATAATGGCGAAGCTTATTGCGCTAAATAAAAATAATTGATAATGCTATTGCTGATGCAGTAGCATTTTTAAAGAGTATGAAAGAAATAAAAGCATATCTGTTTGATATGGATGGCACTTTAGCCAATTCCGAAAAGTATTATTGCGATCACACTTACAACGCTTTAAAGAAATATGCTTATGATAGAGACTATCAGGAACTATGTGATAACTTTATTGGTTGTACTGATGATGAGTCAATTTCTTATTTAGAAAAAGTATTTAATGTTGATAGAAATAGAGCTGAAGAAATCTTTAGAGATATCTATGATACTTCAGTAGTTGACTATAAGGACTATATTTTCCCTGATGCTTTAGAAACATTAAATGAATTAAAGAAGAGGGGCTATAAGCTGGCTATGTGTACGATGAATTATCAGTATAATGTAGAAAGCTTTCTAAAGAATGGTTTTGAAGATGTCTTTGATTTAATCTTTTCGGCATATGAATTAAAGCTCAATCCCAAGCCTTCACCAGATGTCTATAATCTGGCTTTAAAGGAACTGGGCTTAAATAGTGATGAAGTAATAGTAGTAGAAGATTCTTATAATGGTATTCTGGCTGGCAAGAGTGCTGGTGCCTATGTGATTGCCAATAAGGAATCGGGCTTTATTATCGATACCAGCAAGGCTGATAAATGTATCGACAATTTGATAGAATTAATTAGGTGAAACAATGAATGAATCAATAAAAATTAGAGGTGGCAGACGCCTTAGTGGCGAAGTTAGAATATCTTCCAGTAAGAACGCAACAGTAGCTATCTTACCGGCTGTAGTATTGGCCAGTGAAATGGTTAAGCTTTATGATGTGCCAAATATCGAAGATATTAATGCCTTAAATAAAATACTGGCTAAATTGAATATCTCTGTGGAACAGCACAAAGATAGTTTTGTTATAGATCCAACTGATATCAAGAATGTGGTACTTGATGGTGAAGAAGTCAGAAAGCTTAGAGCTTCTTACTACTTCATGGGTGCTCTTCTTGGTCGTTTTAAACATGTAAAGATGCTTTATCCTGGTGGCTGTAATTTGGGTCCTAGACCAATTGACTTACACTTAAAGGGTTTTGAATCTTTAGGTGCAACAGTTAAGACTGAGGGCGACATGATTGAAATCAGTGCTGATGAATTAATTGGTGATGAAATCTATCTGGACTTTGCTTCAGTTGGGGCAACTATCAACATTATGCTGGCTGCGGTTTTTGCCAAGGGTCGTACTGTAATCAGAAATGCTGCCAAGGAACCAGAAATTATTGATTTATCAAGTATGTTGAATAAGATGGGTGCTCATATTCGTGGTGCCGGTACATCTGATATTAAGATTGATGGTGTAAGCCGTCTAAAGGGCTGTATCCATGATATTATTCCTGATCGTATTGAGGCTGGTACTTATATCTGTATCGCTGCAGCAATGGGTGATAATGTAACTGTTAAAAATGTTATCCCGCAACACTTAGAAGCTTTACTTTCAAAGCTTGAAGAAATGGGTGTGGAAATGGAAGTTGGTACTGACTATGTTAAGGTTTTAAGTGCTGATAACCTAAAGGCTGCGGATATTCAAACGCAGATCTTCCCAGGTTTTGCGACTGACCTGCAGCAACCGATTACGCCACTTCTTTGTATCGCCAATGGCGTTTCAAAGGTTAGAGAAACTATTTATCCGGAAAGATTTAAACACTGCGCTGAACTTAATAAGATGGGTGCTGATATTGTGACAGGCGATGCCAAGGCCACAATTAATGGCCCGGTTAAGTTTAAGGGTGCCAGAGTTACTGCAACTGATCTTAGATGTGGTGCTGGCCTTATCGTAGCTGCTTTAATGGCAGAGGGCGAGACAATTATCGATGATGCTTATCATATCTATCGCGGTTATGATAACGTAATTGAAAAATTAAATTTACTTGGAGCTGATGCTGAATAACTGGTAGAGATACCAGTTTTTATTTTGGTTTAAATGTTAAACGCTTACATTTATAAGTACCCCTATAGTTACTCTAGGGGTACTTTGTTAATACTAATTAAATAATTCACAAAGTTTAGTGTAAAAATGTGAAATTGTGTGAAGTCTTTTAATAATTTCACAGAAAATAGTGAAAAATTTAACTATTGCGCTTATAGTTACTCTCACGACTATAATGGACGATGTTAATAAAGAAAGGGGAGTAGTGAAATGCAAAATTTTAACTACAATATTGCAACTCGAATTCATTTCGGTAAGGGTGCTGTTACTCAGTACTTAAAGGATGAAGTTCTAAACTATGGTAAAAAAGTACTATTCGTTTACGATGACATCCCTGTAAAGGCATCTGGCTTATACGATGAAATCGTGAAGGCACTTAATGATGGTGGTATTGAGTTCACTGAATTCTCAGGTATTGAACCAAATCCTAAGCATACTACTATCAATAAAGGTATCGCTCTATTAAGAGAAAAGGGCGGCGAAGTTGTTATCGCTGCTGGTGGCGGTTCTACAATCGACACAGGTAAGGCTATCGGCTTTGGTTACTATGGTGACGAAGATGTTTGGGACTTCTATTGCGGTAAGAAGACAGTTACTAAGACTCTTCCAGTTATCTGTATCCCAACACTGGCTGCTGCTGGTGCAGAAGTTTCTTGGTCTGCTGTAGTTTCTAACTTAGAAGCTAAGAGAAAAATCGGTTTAAGAAATCCTCTTAACCGTCCAGCTGTTGCGATCGCTGATCCAACTTATACTTTCTCAGTTCCAGCTTTCCATACTTCTTGTGGTGTTATCGATATTATGTCTCATACTCTTGAAACATATTTCTCAAACACTATGGCTATGCAGGACTCAATTTCTGAAGGTATTCAGTTAGCTGCAGTTCATGCTGGTAGAAAAGTACAGATCAACCCATCTGACTATGATGCTCGTGCTGAATTAATGTGGGCTGCTCAGTTCTCAATCATGCAGGTTTCTTCTTTCGGTAGAACTAACTGCAACACTATCATCCACACATTAGAACACATGCTTTCTGCTCATATCGATGCAGTAATCCATGGTGCTGGTATTGGTATCTTATCTCTTGCTTACTACAAGTATGCATTAAATGATCAGACAGCTCCTAAGTTTGCTCATTGGGGCAAGAGAATCTGGGGCGTTGATCCTTCATTAAGCGATTATGAAGCTGCTAGAGAAGCTATCGCTAGATATGAAGCTTTCATTGAAGAAATGGGTCTTCCAACTCGTTTATCTCAGATGAAGATTGCTCGTGGTTCTGATAAGAACATCACTCTTGAAGATGTTATGCCAGTAGTAGAAGACTTAGCTAAGACTTCTGATGGCTCTAAGTGGTACGCTCCAGTTAACACTAAGGAAGACTACTTAGCAATCTTCAAGTTAGCTATGTAATTTAAAAAATATTTTAAGAAGGGAATAATTTAATTAATGAAAAACAACAAAAAGTTAGTACAGTGGATTATTATCGCTGTAGCTTTCGTTGCTATTAAGTTAATTCCAACAAATGAACTTTGGACTCCAATTCTAGGTACTTACCTAGCAATCACAGTTTCAGGTATCTTACTGTTAGCTTTCAACTTACTAAACAACGTTACATCATCTATCATCTTAATGTTTGCTTATCCTTTAGCTAAGGTTTGTACATTAACTCAGGCTTTATCTAACTGGACTTCACAGGCTATCTGGATGACTCTATGCTGCTTCGTATTAGTAGTATTAATTCAGAAGACTACAATTCTTGAAAGAATTGCTTACTCAATTGCTGCAAAATGTAAAGGTAACTACGTTGCATTAGTATTAGCTATCGCTGGTATCTCTTTCATCGCTAGAATCCTTATGCAGGGTATCTTAGCCCTAGTATCTGTAATCGCTATCGTTTATGGTATGTGTAAGGCTCTTGGCCTTAAGGGTAAGGCTGCTGCTGGTCTATTACTGGTATGTACTTTCGTTTACCATGATGCTAACCACTTCTTATACTCAGCTGGTTACTTCACAATCGTTCTATCAAATGCACAGGCTGTAGTTCCTGAATTAACTTCAAGCTACCCTGCATTCTTCGCTGATAACTGGGTATTCATCATCCCACTTATCATCACTACTGTAGTTGTTGCTTTAATGTGCAAGCCAAAAGAAGGCTTAGCTGCTACTGACTTCTTCGATCAGAAGTTAAAAGAATTAGGTCCTTGGACTCCTAAGGATAAGAAGATGATGGTTATCTTAGCTATCTTCATCGTTCTACTATTCACTGACTCTATCCACCACTTAGGTATGATGTATGCATTCGTATTCGTAATCACTGCACCATTCCTTCCAGGTATCGATATCGGTGAAGCAAGCGACTTCAATAAAGTTTCTTGGGGCGGTATCTTCTTCGTTGCTGCTTGTATGACAATTGGTACTGCTGGTGCAGCTGCTGGTTTCGGTAAGTTCATCTCTACTGTTACTTTCCCAGTACTACAGAACGTTTCTGGTAAGACTTTCTTATCATTAACTTACTTCTTATCAGTTGCTCTAAACTTCATCATGACTCCAGCTGCTGTAATGTCAGTTATGGGTGAACCTCTAGCTCAGGTATGCTTAACATTAGGCTTCAGCCCAATGGCAATGTGCTACGTAGTATTCCAGGGTATTTCTCAGTTATTATTCTCTTACGAAGTAACTGTATACATGGTTGCCTTCTCATTCGGCCTATTCGATACTAAGGAATTCGCAATTCCAATGTTCGTTAAGTTCGTAATCCAGACTGTGGCATTACTAACAATCGGCTTCTTATGGTGGGGCGTTAGAGGTCTTATCTAATAAGCTTCAATTAACAAATATCAAGCATCAGGGTTATCCTGGTGCTTTTTATATACTCAAAAGAAAAAGAGAAGTATTTTTACTTCTCTTTCATATCTTCATTTACTTCTTCAATGAATGCTTTTTGTGATAAGACAAAATCATGCAGATTTCTCATTGAACCACGTTTCTTATCAACAAAAGTATTATCTCTCTTTTCTTCTTCTACTATCTGATTTAGATATGAGTAGTATCTGATTTTGTATTGGAGATCATTTAAGGAATTACTTAATTCCCTGATCTGATTTTCCAGTTTGGCATTTAATCCCAATAATATCTTTAAACGATCCTTGGCAGTTTCATCACCTTCCATAGTATTTAGAATAAATACACGACAGTCGTGAATTGAAAGTCCTAAGCCTCTTAAACAAAGTATCATCTTACCATAGGCATAATCGGCATGTGAGAAATGTCTTTCGTTATTTTCACTTCGATAGACATATGGGAATAGATGTTCGTTGTCATAATACCTGACAGTGTGGACAGATGTTTCTAACTTATCAGCCAGTTCTTTTACAGAATAGACTGGTGTAGTGTCATAGCCACAGCTTGTTCCATCTTTGTCTTCGCCACTTACTTTTTCGTTTATTCTTTTAATTATTTCTTCATCACTTAAATGAGAGTCGGTATTAAAAAAGATATCTTTTTCGCGCATATTATTTCCCCAATCTCTGTTAAATAGATTATATATGCAATTCTTGAATAAAAAAACCGATGCGGGCTAACTATTAGCTAAAAGAAGATGATATTATAAAGGTAGACGTTTTGATAACGCTTTCAAAACAATAAGGAGACAATTAATTATGGGATATGAAGAAAAGTATCAACAGTGGGTTTCTAAACCTGATTTAGATCCACAGTTAAAGGCTGAGCTTTTAGCTATGTCTGAAGAAGAAAAGAAGGATGCCTTCTACATGGATGCAGAATTCGGTACTGCTGGTATGAGAAACTTGCTTGGTGCAGGTACAAACAGATTAAATATTTATGTTATTCAAAGAGCTAATGTTGGTTTTGCGAAATATATTCTGGCCCAGGAAAATGGTGCTGAAAGAGGTGTAGCAATCTCTTATGATAATAGACATAAGTCTTATCGTTTCGCTATTGAGTCAGCTAAGGTTTTAGCTCACTATGGTATCAAGTCTTACATTTTTGAATCTTTAAGACCTACACCTGAATTATCTTTCGCTGTAAGACACTTAAAGTGTGCTGGTGGTATTATGATTACTGCTTCTCACAATGCGAAGGAATATAACGGTTATAAGGTATATGATGATTCAGGTTGTCAGTTACTTCCTGAAGATGTAAAGCTTATCGTTGATGAAATCAATAAGGTCGAAGATATCTTAAATGTGCCAACAGCTACTGATGATGAAGCTTGGCCATATATGAACTGGATTGGTGAAGAAGTAGATAAGGCATATTATGAAGCAGTTAAGACTTGTGAAATCAATCATGATATTGATAAGTCAAACTTCAAGATTGTTTACTCACCTCAACATGGTGCTGATAATATTCCAGTTAGAACTGTTTTAAAGGAATTAGGTTATAACTGCATTCCAGTACTGGCGCAGTGTATGCCAGATCCTGACTATACAAATACTAAGTCACCTAACCCAGAAGTAGAGGCTTCTTATGAACTTTCTATTAAACTGGCTAAGGAAGTAGACGCTGATGTGGTAGTTATTACTGACCCAGATGGCGATAGACTTGGTGTAGTAGCTAAGCATAATGGCGAATATGTCTTAATGTCTGGTAACCAGTCTGCTGCTGTTTATCTTGAATATATTCTGTCTCAATTACAGGCGCAGGGTAAGCTTCCTAGCAATGGTGTAATGTATAACACTATCGTTACTTCTGATTTAGGTGAACTTGTTGCGAGATCTTATGGTGTGGATGTTGAAAAGACTTTAACTGGTTTCAAATTCATCGGTGATAAGATCAGAAAATATGAAAAGACTGGTGAAAAGGTCTTCTTATTCGGTTATGAAGAATCTTATGGCTGTGTAGTTAAGGACTTCGTAAGAGATAAGGATGGCGTTCAGGCGGTATTAACTGCTGCTGAATGTGGTGCTTACTATAAGGCTCAGGGCAAGGACTTGATTGATGTCTTAAATGATCTTTATGCAAAACATGGTACTTTCAAGGAATCGCAGGTTGCTTTATCTAAGTCTGGTGAAGCAGGTCTTAAGCGAATTGCGGAAATCATGTCTGATTTAAGAGCTGATGCACCAACTGAAATTGGTGGTCTAAAGGTTGTGACTGTTGAAGACTATCAGACTTCAATTAAGAATAGTAATGGTGTTGAAACTGTTATTGATCTTCCTAAGTCTAATGTTCTTAAGTACTACCTTGAAGATGGTTCTTGGATTGCTGCTAGACCTAGTGGTACTGAACCTAAGATTAAGTTCTACTTCTCTATTAAGGGCAAGGATGCTGAGGATGCAGCTAATAAGACTGCTGTTCTTCAGAAGGATGTTCTTAATATCGTTCACGAAAACTAAGACTAAACTGGCTTTTTTAGCCAGTTTTATTAATTTATTGTGTATTTGGAATTTTTCGTGGTATTATATATAAGCATTTAACTTTCTTTGGACAAAAGATGTTCAAGGCGTGAAGGAGGAAATTGAAATGAGAAATGGAATTCATCCAGATTACCATAAGGTAAAAGTAGTTTGTGCAGGATGTGGTGCTGAATTCGAATCAGCTTCAACTGTTAAGGGCGATACAATCAAGGTTGATACTTGCTCACAATGTCATCCATTCTATACAGGAAGACAGAGATTCACTGCAGCTGCTGGTAGAATTGAAAGATTCAATAAGAAATACGGTACAAAATAGTAAGGTTATAAAAACCTTACTTTTTTATATATAATTTTGGTGTATGTATCAAAAATATGTAGATGGCTGGATTGAAACGATTTCTGGTTGTATGTTTGCAGGTAAGACTGAGGAACTGATCAGAAGAGTAAAGGTCTTGGAATTTGCCAATAAAAAGATCTTAGTGTTTAAGCCAGCAATAGATAATCGCTATTCAGTTGATAAGGTGGTTTCACATGCAGGTTCACAGGTTCAAAGTATCGTAATTAGGGATGCAGAAGAAATCTATAACTATGTTAAAGAAGATACTGAAGTAGTAGCGATTGATGAGGTACAGTTCTTTAAGGACAATGTTGCGACAGTCTGCAATGATTTAGCTGATCGTGGTATCAGGGTAATGGTTGCCGGACTGGATACCGACTTTAGGGGTGAGCCCTTTGGTTGCATGCCAACATTAATGGCAGAAGCAGAGTTTGTAACCAAACTTACTGCTGTTTGTAATAAGTGTGGAGCACCAGCAACCAGAACTCAAAGAATTGTTAATGGATTACCGGCAGATTATAACGAACCTATTATTTTGGTAGGTGCAAAAGAAAGCTATGAGGCAAGATGCAGACAGTGTCATGAAGTACCCTCAAAGCCAGGAAGAGGATAAATTATGGATGCAAGAATTATTAAGTTAGAAAGTATTGAAAAGCGCTATTTGGAAATTAGCGATGAAATGATGAAAGATGAAGTAGTAAGTAATGTAAAGTTATTTACTAAGTTATCTAAGGAACAGGCTACTATTAAGAATGCTTATGAGGCTTATCAGCTTTTTAAGAAATTAAATAGTGATATTGAAGGTGCCAAGGAAATGCTTATGGAAGATGATCCAGAAATCAAGGAAATGGCACAGATGGAACTGGAAGAAGCAGAGGCTCAGCTAGGTCCATTAAATGAAAAGATTGATGAATTATTATTACCAAGAGATCCTGAAGATGCTTATGACTGCTTAGTTGAAATCAGAGGTGCAGCTGGTGGTGATGAAGGCAATATCTTCGCTGGTGACTTATTTAGAATGTATGGCTATTATGCGCAGGCTTTAGGTTTTAAGACAGAAGTTATGGAATCTAGTGAATCTGAAGCTGGTGGATATGCCCTAATTAGTTTTGCGGTTAAGGGCCAGGATGCTTATCGTCATTTTAAGTTTGAGTCTGGCGCACACCGTGTACAGCGTGTTCCTAAGACTGAAACTCAGGGTAGAGTTCATACTTCAACTGCAACAGTTATTGTTTTCCCAGATGTTGAAGATGAAGACGTAGAAATCCCAGACAGCGATTTAGAAATTGAGACTCACCGTGCTTCTGGTGCTGGTGGGCAACATATCAATAAAACCGATTCAGCTGTAAGAATTGTCCACAAGCCTACAGGTATTACTGTTAACTGTCAGGATGGTCGTAACCAGTTAGCCAATAAGGAAACTGCTTTAAGAATCATCCGTGCCAGAGTTTATGAATACTATAAGGAAATCAAGGCTAAGGAAGAGGGCGAAATCAGAAGAAGCAAGATTGGTACTGGTGATAGAAGTGAGAAGATCAGAACTTATAACTATCCACAGAACAGAGTTACTGACCATCGTATCGGTTTAACTATTAATCAGTTAGACAGAATCATGGAAGGTAAGCTTGATGATGTCGTAAATGCATTAATTAAGAACGAAGAGCAAGAAAAGTTACTAAATGACAACGTATAACGATTTATTAAATGAATATAAGAAGGTCTTTAATGAAAAGGAAACATTAAGGGCTTTTCTTTTCGAATTATGTAATGAATACAATATCAATCTCTATATGGAGAAGGATAGAGAAGCTGATCCTAGGGTCATTGAAAGATTTAAGGAAGGCGTTTCTAGATTAGCTAATAATGAACCATTAAACTATGTTTTAGGTTATTCATATTTCTATGGCTATAAGATGACTGTTAATAATGGTGTACTTATCCCAAGATTTGAAACTGAAGAACTGGTTGGTCTTGTTTTATCTAAGATTGATGAATTCTATAAAGACAGAGAAGAAATCGATCTGGCTGATGTTGGCACAGGAAGTGGGGCTATCGCTATTTCGCTAAAGTGTGAAGAACCTAAGTTAAAGGTTGTGGCTTCTGATATTTCTAAGGATGCCTTAGAAGTAGCTAAGCTAAATGCCAAGAATAATGAGGCTGATATTACTTTCTATGAAGGTAGTATGTTAGATCCACTTGTAGAAAATGGTATCAAGCTGGATATTCTGGTTTCTAATCCGCCTTATATCAAGCAGGATGAAGTTCTGGATTTATCAGTCAAGGACTATGAACCACATGTTGCTTTATTTGGTGGTGATGATGGTCTTAAGTTCTATCGTATGATTTTTGAAAAGGCTCATCTGGTTATGAAAGATAAGGGCTTGCTTTTCTTTGAAATGGGTTATGACCAGAAGGAAAGACTTAGTGCTTTGGCCAGAGAATACTTTAAGGATGCTCATATTGAGGTCTTTAAGGATATCAATAATAAAGACAGAATGTTGTATATCAAGTTATAAGACATGTGTGAAAATGCATGTCTTTTCTTTTTGTAAAAAATTTTCAAAAAAATGTAAAAAAGTAGTTGACGAGTCGATCTGTACTTGGTAATATAAATGGGCACACTTCAAAAAAGTGTTTACATAGATTACTTATCTTACTTAGTTAAAAATAAATAAGATAAAAAAGTAGTTGACATATCGATGAATAGTTGGTATGATTAGAAAGCTATCACTTCTAAGCAATTAGAAAGTGATAAGCTAAGTCAACACTGATAAAGATGTTGATGTGCACTTGAGAAATCAAGTATTGATCTTTGAAAACTGAATAAGAATTAATTAAA
>JAUNCS010000021.1 GCA_030526485.1 Erysipelotrichaceae bacterium
ATGCAAAGTATGTGGGAACATATCTACCGGTTGGATATTGCTGATGTCGTAGTATTCTCTAAAAGACACTAAATCTCTGGCCATAGTAGCTGGATTACATGAGATATAGACAATTCTTTCGATATTGCTTCTGATTAAAGAACCAATTAAGTCTTCATTTAAGCCTTTTCTTGGCGGATCTACAATGACAACATCCTTGTCTTTTAGATACTTGCTTAAGTCAGCACGGGCATCATCAAGATAGAACTTGGCATTTTTGATGTCATTTAACTTGGCATTTTCTCTGGCATTTAAGACAGCGGGTTCAACGATTTCTACGCCACTTACTTCCTTGCAGTACTTAGACATAAACAGCGAAATCGTACCAATGCCTGAGAATAAATCTAATAAGACAGTATCCTCATTTACCATAGCTAAATCTTTGGCTACAGTATAAAGCTTAATCATCTGGTGATAATTCACCTGATAGAAAGATTTAAAGGAAATCTTAAACTTCAGATTTTCAAATTCATCAATAATATAGTCTCTGCCAAACAGGACTTTTTCCTCGTCACCCAGAATTACATTGTCATTACGGGTGTTTAGATTAAGAATAAGCGACTTTATCTCTGAATACTTATTTGTAATAGTCTCAGTGATTTCTCTTAAATGTGGGACCTCAAAATCGTTCACAATAAAGCCCAGCATCACTTCGTTAGTACCAATACCGTGTTTGATTAAGATGTGTCTAAAATATGAGTCAATGCCATATTTCAGAATCAGTTCTTTTACATCTTTGCAAATATCATTGGCGATTTCGCTTTGGATATAGCACTTATCAAATTCCACGATATCATTGGAATTCTTGCGATAAAAACCAAACTTGCCCTTAGCTACTGGTACCTGTACCTTATTGCGATAGAAGAATGGTTCTTCCATGCCTAATACATCATTTACTATGACATCAAGCCCCATTTTTCTAAAAGTACCTTCCAGAACCTTCTTTTTTAGTTCTAATTGATACTTATAGTCGACATGACGATAGTCACAACCACCACACTTGGAAGCGATAGGACAGTCACTGTTTACACGGTGTTTTGATTTGCTGTCTAAATTAGAAATAATACCAAAAGCCATATTCTTCTTTTCAGCAATAATCTTGATATCACCTTCTTCTCCCGGCAGCATTTCCTTTACAAAAACGGTCATGCCATCTCTTTTACAGATACCCTGACCCTCACTTGATATATCAATACATTTTAGTTTTACAATTTCGTTCTTCATAAATTAATAAAAGAGCCTCATATTTCTATGAGGCTGCATTAGCGTCTTCTGTTTCTTCAATGTTTTCACCTCTTAAATCAGAAGCAAGTTCTTCATCAAGAGCGCTAGACACACACTGAACAGCAAATGTTTCCATATTTGAGTTCTTAGTTAACAGATAATAAATCATATTTTCATCTTCTTTATCGATGAAGTTATAAACATTAACCGCTAAATCATACATCTTTTTGCCATCAGCAGCTGTAAAGTAAGTCTTGGTAGGTAAATCAAAGTTAACTACATTGAATACTTCAACAGTTAAATTCTTGATTTCATCCTCAGTTAATTCATCCTTAACATCAACATTTACTCTAAGCTGAGCACTAGTTAAAACGATTTCACAGTTTTCAACACCCTTTAAAGAAAGGATATTATTCTTAATAGATTCGATATCACTGTCCTTGATAGCTGGATCTAAATCATTTTCAAAACGATTACCATTGATAGGTGAGCCTGTTTCCAAAGAAGCCTTTAAAAGGATTCCACCAAAGATTAGACAAGGAACCAGGATAATGATGATACCAATAATAAGGATGATTCCACCCTTTGATAATTTCTTAGAAGACTTTTTAGCCTTTGTTCTCTTTTCTTTTTCCATAACGTATATATTTTAACTTTTATCTCAAATTAGCGCAAGAAAGCCTAAAGCATGTTTCTAAACTCTTCTTCAGAGATTGTCTTAACGCCAAGTTCATTAGCCTTAGCCAGCTTAGAACCAGCATTTTCACCATAGATGACATAGTCAGTCTTCTTGGAAACCGAACCAGCACAATGTGCTCCCAGGTTTTCTAAAATATCACTAGCTTCCTTACGGGTATAGATACTTAAGGAACCAGTTAAAACTACTGTCTTGCCCTTGAATGGATTATCGCCACCAATAGAATTATCAATATAATCCATATTCAGACCTAAAATCTTTAATTCATTAATGATACGTCTGTTATTTTCATCCTTAAAGAAATCAACGATACCCCTTGCAGTAATTGGACCAATATCCTTAATATCACTTAATTCTTCTAGTGTTGCGTCCATTAAGGCATCCATAGTCTTAAAGTGAGAAGCCAAGAGCTTAGCAGCCTTTTCACCAACCTGTCTGATACCTAAACCAAAAAGCAGTCTTTCCAGTGAATTAGCCTTGGAATTTTCAATAGCCTCAACCAGATTGACATATGACTTCTGACCAAACTTATCGATATTTAAGATAATGTCACGCTTATTGTGCAGTTTATAGATATCTTCAAAGCTTTCTAAGATTCCTTCTGAATAGAAGGCTTCAACTTTCTTTTCACCCAGACCATCAATATTCATGGCCTTACGGCTGGCAAAGTGAGCAATACCAAAGACCAGTCTCGCCTTGCAATCGGTATTAATACAATAGTGAGCAGCCTCATCTTCAAAACGATACAGCTTGCCGCCACATACCGGACAGGTATTTGGGAAGATATACGGAACTTGACTGCCATCACGGTTTTCCTTGATACTTCTGACAACTTCTGGAATGATATCGCCAGCTTTTCTAACGATGATGGTATCACCAACTCTGATGTCCTTATCCCTGATATTGTCTTCGTTATGAAGTATTGCAAAGCCAATAGTAGTACCAGCTACCTTAACTGGACTAAACTTGGCATTTGGTGTACATTTACCAGTTCTACCAACAGTGATAAAGATGTCTTCAACAACTGTTCTTACTTCTTCAGCTGGGAATTTGTAGGCAATGGCCCACTTAGGAATACGTGAAGTAAAACCTAGGACTTTCTGTTTGGCATAATCATTAACTTTGATTACCATACCATCAATTTCATATGGCAGATCATGTCTGATTTTAGCTGTTTCTTCAATTCTATTGATAACATCTTCAATGTTGTCACAAAGACGCATTGTATCATTAACCTTAAAGCCAAGATGCTTGGCATACATTAAAGAATCATAATGGTTATCAGCATTTACATCTTCGGGAATATGGTACCAGAAACCATCCAGGCCTCTTGAAGCAGCAATTCTGGAATCAAGCTGTCTGATAGAGCCAGCAGCTGCATTTCTTGGATTAGCAAATTCTTCAGCACCCTCTTTTCTTCTAGCCTCATTAGCTTTTTCAAAAGCCTTCTTAGGCATATAGACTTCACCACGGATATCGTAGCGCTGCTTATATGGAATCTTTAAAGGGATAGACTTAATAGTTCTGACATTATTGGTAACATCTTCACCAGTTACCCCATCACCTCTGGTAACGGCCTGTTTAAAAAGACCATCTTCATAGATTAAAGACATAGCCAAGCCATCAATCTTGTATTCAACACAATACTGAACATCAGGATAAACATCTTCAATCTTTTTGGCCCAGTCTCTTAATTCATCATAAGAAAAGACATCGCCCAAAGACATCATTGGTCTTTCATGGGTTACCTTAGCGAAAGAATCCAAAACAGTATAGCCAACTTTCTTGGTAGGAGAAGAAGGATCATCCAGTTCCGGATGTAAAGCTTCCAAATCTTCCAGTTCTCTAAACAGCTGGTCGTATTCGCTGTCAGGAATAGTTGGTTTATCTAATACATGGTATTCATAACTATATCTAGTTAATAATTCTCTTAATTCTTTAATTCTATTTTCGCTCATATCAAAATTATACAACAGCAAAATAAAAGGAGTACTTAGTACTCCTAGTATCTTATTCTAAGCCTAATAAGTAGTAGTAAACTGGAACGTTACCTTCAATTACTTCTACTTCTAAATCAGAATGAGCTTCAACGTAATCTACAATCTTAGCAGTTACATCAGGATTGCTGTCTTCACCAGTAATCAGTGTTAACAGTTCAGCATCCTCATTTTCCATTAACTGATCAAGCATATAGTAAGCTACATCAACAAGATCATCGCCAGAAGCAACAATCTTCTTGTTTACCATTGCCATATAGTCACCAGTCTTGATATCAATACCATCGATTGAAGTATCCTTAACTGCATAAGTTAAGTTAGCAACCTGGATAGTTTCGCATACTGAAGCAAATTCAGCAACATTGTAGTCAAAGCCAGCTTCTGGATTAAATCTAGCCAGGCAAGATAGACAAGCCTGAATTGACTTACAGTTAACCACTTCAATAGTTCTATCGCTCATTAAATCCTTAGCCTGAGTAGCAGCCAGGATGATATTTGAGTTATTAGGGAAGATGATAATCTTATCGCAGTTATCCATTTCCTTAATGCGATCAATGAAATCACTTGTAGAAGGATTCATTGTCTGGCCACCAGAGATAACACTGTCTACACCTAAGTCACCTAATAATTTAGTAATACCCTCACCAGCAGCAACAGCGATAATGCCGATGTCTTTTCTTTCCTTTTGAACAACTGGTGGAACATTAGCTTCACCATTCATCAGTTCAGAATGCTGTTCAGACATGTTTTCAATCTTAATCTTGATGAATTCACCATATCTTTGAGCAAGATTTAGAGCATCACCTGGATGCATTGTATGAACATGAACCTTAACAAGTTCTTCATCTCTTACTAGAACTAAAGATTCGCCATCCTTAGCCAGTTTATTCTTAAGGTTATCTTCATCAAAAGTCTTCAGATAGTTATCAGCAAGTCTTAGGATGAATTCTGTACAATAACCAAATTCTTCATTTTCAAATAAAGTCTGAGCGCTCTGAGTAAGTTCTACCTGAACACCACTCTTCTTAACGGGATTGCCCTTTAAGTAAGCGATCATACCTTCAACGATCTTACATAGACCAGCACCACCTGAGTCAACTACGCCAGCTTCCTGTAAAATAGGAAGGATTTCTGGAGTCTTGTCCAGTGATGTATGCATATGTGCGATTAAGTTGTCGAAGTATTCTTCAACAGTAATTTTAGGATTAGCCTTAAAATCATGATGAGCATACCAAGAAGCTTCTCTAATAACGGTTAAGATA
Organism: Erysipelotrichaceae bacterium; assembly: GCA_030526485.1. Lineage (GTDB taxonomy): Bacteria > Bacillota_I > Bacilli_A > Erysipelotrichales > Erysipelotrichaceae > Colivicinus. Next base: position 5,220 of record JAUNCS010000021.1, read on the forward strand.
GTACCTTCAACTGGCTTCATGATTGCCTTATAAGCAACTCTTGTACCATTTTCAAAGGCTTCAGCGATTTCTTCAGCAGTAACAGCTTCCTTGCCTTCAACACTCTTGGCAAAGCCTCTAAAGATCTGAGAAGTGATAACACCTGAGTTACCTCTGGCACCCATTAATAGACCCTTAGATAAAGCCTTAGCAACATCACCAATATTGTTTGAGAAGCAGTTATTAGCTTCCTTGGCACCATTAGAGAATGTCATTGACATATTTGTACCTGTATCACCATCTGGTACAGGGAATACGTTTAATGCGTCAATTTCTTTCTGACAGTTTTCCAGATTATTGGCACCAGAAAGCACCATTTCCTTAAACTGTAAACCATTTAATAATTTCATCTTAATTTTCCTTGATCCTTTCAACGTGAACATTAACTTCTTTTACGTCCACATTCAATGATTTTTCAATCGTATATTTAACACGCTTCTGAACTTCTAATACAACTTCAGAAATTTTTACACCAAATGAAACAACAACATAGATATCAATAATTAAATCATTATTCTTACGACTTATAACAATACCCTTTGAGTAGTTTTCTTTCTTAAGAATAGCCAAGTAACTATCAACAACATAAGACTTAGAGATTACTCCTACAACGCCATAACATTCACAAACTGTACTGCCAGCAAGTGAAGCAATTGCATTATCAGTGATTTTGATATCTCCATAATTTGTTTTTTTATTTATAGGCATAATTACCTCCACCTAAACAACCAAATTATATCATAGCCATGCTTCTTATAAGCATTCGAAGCTTATTATAAACAAAAGAAGTAGTTTTGAAAACTACTTCCTCTAGTTATATCTACGAATTAATTACCACTCAAGGTTTGATTCATCTTCCTTAGAGAAGACGTGGCAAACATCACCAGTGAAAGTGATATTTACTGTATCACCTGTCTTGTAATTGAAGACCTTACCCTGAGTAGGAACGATCATAATCACATCCTTACCATCAACAGTTAAGTGTAAATGAACCTGTGGACCCATCATTTCTGAAACATCCACCTTACCAGCTACACCCTTTTCGCAAAGTGAAACATGGTCTGGTCTAACACCTAGTGTAACAGCTTGTGACTTAACGCCTTTCTTGGCAAGTCTTTCACACTTTTCTTGTGATAATTCTACAGTAATGCCACATACATCAACTGTATACTTACCAGCATTTTCATTTAGTGTTGCGTCAAAGTAGTTCATCATTGGTACACCAATGAAACCTGAAACGAATAAGTTAGCAGGATGATCAAATACTTCTTGTGGAGTACCTACTTGTTGTACAACACCATCTTTCATGATGACAATACGATCACCAAGAGTCATCGCTTCAGTCTGGTCATGAGTTACATAGATGAAAGTTGTGTTGATATTCTGTCTTAACTTAATGATTTCAGCACGCATCTGGTTTCTTAATTTAGCATCCAGATTTGATAAAGGTTCATCCATTAATAGAACCTTAGGTTCTCTTACGATTGCTCGACCAATAGCTACACGCTGTCTTTGACCACCTGATAAAGCCTTAGGCTTTCTTTCAAGATACTGAGTGATATCAAGAGTTTCAGCAGCCGCTCTTACCTTCTTATCGATTTCAGCCTTATCAACGCCTCTAATCTTTAAAGGGAAAGCCATATTTTCATAAACAGACATATGTGGATATAAAGCATATGACTGGAATACCATGGCGATATCTCTATCCTTTGGAGCTACATCATTTACAAGCTTGCCATCGATATATAGTTCACCACCAGAAATATCTTCAAGACCCGCAACCATTCTAAGAGTTGTAGACTTACCACAACCAGAAGGACCTACTAAAACGATGAATTCTTTATCTTTAATATCTAAGTTGAAATCCTGAACTGCCAGAACACCTTCATTTGTAACCTTAAGGTTCTTAGCTTTTGAAGGTTCAGCATTTGGATATACTTTTTTAATATGTTTTAATTGAACATCAGACATATTTTATCTACCTCTTTCGTACATTTTTACTAATTCGGCAATCTGTTTTGCCAGTTTATTATCGTATTGATTCTTACTCATACGCCATTTCCAGTTGTTACCTAAAGAACCAGGAGCGTTAATTCTAGCGCTGTCATCAAGTTCAAAGTAATCCCAGATGCAACCTACAAATAATTTTGAAACAGACATCATGCCAGTTCTAGTTAAAGACCAGACAAGATTATCCTCTTTATGAAGATTTAAATATTTATAAACAAAATCCAGATCAGACTTCTTAATAGCCTTTTTCCAACCCATACAAGTTGAATTGTCATGAGTACCTACATAACAGATACTGTTTTCAGTGTAGTTATGTGGAGCGTGGTTACTAGGTTCTCTTGAATCAAAACCAAACTGTAGAACCTTCATACCAGGGAAAGTAGAATCGTCTAACAGTTTCTGAACACTTTCTGTATGGTAGCCAAGGTCTTCAGCTACAAATTCTACGTCATGGAACCAGTTCTTTAAGACGCCAACAAATTCCATACCCGGACCAGTTACCCAGTGGCCGTTAATAGCTGTTGTATCGCCATATGGAACTGACCAGTATGAGTCAAAGCCTCTGAAGTGGTCAATTCTAACCACATCGAATAATTTAGCTGTAGCTTCTACTCTATCGATCCACCACTTATAACCAGTAGTCTTCATGTATTCCCAGTTATATAGCGGATTACCCCATAACTGACCTTCAGGAGTGAAGTAATCAGGTGGAACACCAGCTACTGCTGTTGGAATATTCTGATCATTCAATTCGAAACATTCCGGATTAGCCCACACATCACAAGAATCAAGTGGGACATAGATTGGTAAGTCACCAATAATCTGAATTTCTTTTTCCTTGGCATAAGCCTTTAAAGCTTCAAACTGTCTAAAGAACAGGAATTGAATAAATGAATAGTATTCGATATCTTCGCTTAATAAATCGCGATAGTAATTTAAAGTATCTTCTCTTCTAAGTCTGGCATTTTCATCTTCCCAGTTAATCCAGCACTTGTTGTCGAAGTGTTTCTTTAAAGCCATGAATAATGAATATTCATTCAACCACTTGGCATTGTTATTCTTGAATTCACCAAACTCCTCAGCGAATTTATCCTTGCCATTGTGATAAGCCTTTAATAATAGTGGGAATCTTGTGTTGTAGATATCGCCATAGTTGATATAGTTTTCATTTTCAACTTTAAGATCTTTTAGATCTTTTTTACTTAATAAGCCATCTTTTACAAGTTCATCTAAGTCGATGAAATATGGGTTACCGGCAAAGCTTGAAAAGCTCTGATAAGGTGAATCGCCATAGCCTGTTGGACCAATTGGCAGAACCTGCCAATAAGTCTGGTTGGCCTTAACCAGAAAATCAATAAACTTATATGCTTCTTTGCCTAAAGTACCAATACCATAGTTAGAAGGTAGAGATGAAATAGGACAAAGAATACCTGAACTTCTCTTCATAAATTACCCCTTTACTGCACCAGAAGCGACACCCTTGATGATGTATTTCTGGCCGATGATATAAACAATAATAATTGGAATTACTGTTAAAACAATAGACGCCATCATTGGACCCATTTCAACCTTACCGTAGCTTCCCTTGAAGTACTGGATAAGCATTGGAATAGTACGATATTTCTTGATATCAAGAACCAGGTTAGGCAATAGGAAGTCATTCCATACCCACATTGCTTCAAGGATACCTACAGAAATCATTGTTGGCTTTAAAATCGGGAAGACAACAAGGAAGAATGTCTGAATTGGATTGCAGCCATCAATCATACTTGCTTCTTCAATTTCCAGTGGCACAGAAGCCATGAAACCAGTAAACATAAATACCGCTAAACCTGCACCAAATCCTAAGTAGATGATGAAGATATTAAATGGTGTATTTAAACCTAACTGGTCAGCAGTCTGTGATAGAGTAAACATTACCATCTGGAAAGGAACTACCATTGAGAACACAAACAGATAGTAAAGGAATTTAGAGAATTTAGATTTAACTCTAACGATATACCACGCACACATAGAGCAGAATACAAGAATTGCACCAACTGAAGTGATAGTGATAACAAGTGAATACATAAATGATTTAAAGAAACCATTTAGTGTTAATGCCTTGATAAAGTTAGCAATACCAACGAATGTTTCCTTAGTTGGCAACTGGAAGATAGTACCAGTTGAAATTGCACTTTCTGCCTTAAATGAGTTGATCACAATCATCAGGATTGGATATACATAGGCAGCAGCTAACAGTAATAAGCAGATAACAAGGATAGTATCGACAATTTTATTTTTCTTTTCCATCTTATTGCATCTCCTTATCTTTTGAAGCCTTTAACTGGGCAAATGAAATAATAACTACCAGGATACAGAAGATAACTGCCTTAGCCTGACCATAGCCCTTCCATTGAGGACCTGATCTGAAGTAGAAAGTATCGTAAATGTTGTAAGCCAACATTTCTGTCTGGTGGAATGGCTGACCAGCTGTTAGAGCCAGGTTCTGGTCAAATAGTTTAAATGAGTTAGTCAAAGTCAGGAACATGCAGATAGTGAATGATGACATAACCATAGGAATCTTAACCTTCCATAGAGTCTGCCAAGAATTAGCACCATCGATTTTTGCAGCTTCCAGAACTTCTTCAGAAATATTTTGAAGACCAGCTATATAGATAATCATCATATAACCAATCTGTTGCCAGCACATTAAGACAACCAAACCCCAGTAACCTGCAGTAGCATTTAGTGCAAGCAGTGGCTTAGAAATGATAGTTAAGAAACAGTTGATTAAAATCTGCCAGATATAACCAAGAACTACACCACCAATCAGGTTTGGCATAAAGAAAATTGTTCTAAAGAAATTAGTGAATTTTAATTTTCTAGTAAGAAGTAATGCCAGAACAAAGGCAATTACGTTGATTAATACGATTGCGACAATCGCATATTTTAAAGTAAAGATAAATGCATTAACGAATGTTTCGTCTTTTAGAGCGTATATAAAGTTACTGAAACCGATAAATTTTGCGTTTTTAACAGTCGTAAATTTACATAGTGATAAATACAAACCTTCAAAGAATGGAACGATAAATCCAATAATGAACGCTAAGAAAGTAGGTATGTAGAACACGGGGCCCCATTTTTTGATCTCTTTTTCCATATATTCCCCTTTAATTAGTAAAAAGTGGGCAAGTGATTACTCGCCCACTTTAAATTATTGTTTAAATTGAATGCTTATTTCATTGCGTATTCTGCAGCCCAGTTGTTAACGAACTTATCAACAACGATAGCCCAGTTATCATCAGTCTGGTTTGCAGCATAGTTAGTTAGAGCTGTACCAACTTCGTTCTTCCAAGATTCAGAAGGCATAGTAGTGAAGTTCCAAGAAACTGGAGTCTTACCTTCAGCAGTGTAAGCATTGTCCTGTTTAACGAATAAGTTTGGTGATTCAACAGCATTCTTGAATGGGATAACGAAGCCCATATCATTCGCTAAAGCAGTAGTACCCTTTTCAGAAGTTACTAACCAGTTTAAGAAATCTAAAGTAGCCTGTACATTAGCAGCGCTAGCTTCCTTGTTTACGCAGATATAGTTTTCAGTACCTGTGCAAAGGCCCTGATTAGCTTCATCGCCTGCACCAACATAGATTGGAAGCATCTGTAATTCATCATCACCATAAGTGCCGTTTAAGTTGTTGTATTCCCAAGAACCATTCTGGAAGAATACAGCCTGACCATTTAAGAATTCATTTCTCGAGTCATCACCTGTCTTACCAGATAATGCTGCAGGTTCGCAAGTTGAGTTGTTGATGTATAGATCCCAGATAGCTCTGTAGTTATCTAAGTAAGCACCAGTAAGTTCAGTCTTTGAACCAACGCCATCAGCCTGGTATTCGAAGTATAGAGGAAGGTTTGCTAAGTGAGTCTTGAATCTCCAGTCAGAAGAACCATCCATACCAGCAGAAGTGAAGGCAGCAAAGCCAAGTTCAGCGCTTCTTGCAGTGATGTCTTCAGCAACTCTCTTAAGATCAGCGAAAGACTTGATATCTTCAACAGTGTAACCTGCTTGAGCTAAAAGTGTTTTGTTGCAGATTAGACCATAAGATTCAGTTAAGTAAGCAACTGCTAAAGCTTCACCATTTTCCTTTAAAGCGAAAGCTTCAGAAGTAAGATTGCTATAGAAATCTGTACCGCTTAGATCGTAGCAGTAGTCTTTCCAGTTAGCTAGACCGATAGGACCGTTAACCTGGAATAGTGTAGGTGCACTTGACTTACCGATTTCAGACATTAATGTTTCTTCGTAAGTACCTGAAGCAGCAGTAACTACTTCTACCTTTACACCTGTTTCAGCAGTATATGCTGCAGCTAAATTTTTCCAAGCTTCATCTGCTTCTGGTTTGAAGTTTAAGTAATAAACTGAACCAGCTTCATCAGATGAGCCTTCCTTGCTACCACAAGCACCTAATGTTAAGCACATTAGAACTGTTAGTAACACAACTAAAAGTTTTTTCATTTTATTCTCCTTTATTTGGCTTTTTTAAGCCGGCTTTTATAGTTTATCCATAAAAAATGATAATGTAAAGCGCTTTCATACACTTTCGGGCTTTTGTCTATTTATTAAACAAATCTTTACTTAAAAAGTACAAATTGTTCAAAAAGTGTTTAAAAAAAGAGATGCTTTGACACATCTCTTATACTTAACCTGCAATTTTGATACGATTTAAAGCTCTTTGTAAAGAAATCTGAGCTCTCTTCATATCGATATTAATGTCTTTGGAATTTAACTTCGCAACCTGTCTGTCTCTTGAAGCAATTGCACGGTTTAAATCGATATCTTCCTTTGATTCAAATGAATTAACAAGAATTGTTGCCTCATTGTTTTCAAAATAGAAGACACCACCCGCAATTGCATAGGTACATTTCTCACCATTTTCCACAGTTTCCATCTTACCGATATCTAGCATAAAGGTAACCGGCATATGGTTTGGCAAGATACCTCTTTCACCATCTGTTGAAGTAATAGTGATTTTAGTAGTTTCAAATTCCTTTTTAAAGCCATTAGGAGTAATGATACTAGCCCTGATCATTTGTCAGTTCCTTAGCCTTAGCTACCGCATCTTCAATAGTGCCTACTGACATGAAAGCCAGTTCAGGTAAATGGTCATATTTACCAGAAAGCAATTCTTTAAATGATCTGACAGTTTCTTTAAGCGGAACATACTTACCCTTTAAGCCTGAGAAATGTTCAGCTACGCTGAATGGCTGAGATAAGAAGTTTCTCGCTCTTCTGGCTCTGGCAACGATAACCTTATCTTCTTCAGATAATTCGTCCATACCCAAGATAGCGATGATATCCTGTAGTTCCTTATATCTCTGTAATAATTCCTGTACGCCTCTGGCAACTTCGTAGTGTTCTTCACCTACTACCAGTGGGTCAAGGATTCTTGAACTTGAGTCCAGTGGGTCAACTGCCGGATAGATACCTAAGGCAGCAATCGATCTGTCTAAGACAGTTCTGGCATCAAGGTGTGAGAATGTTGTAGCTGGGGCTGGGTCAGTAAGGTCATCGGCAGGCACGTAAATTGCCTGTACAGAAGTGATTGAACCATCCTTGGTAGAAGTGATTCTTTCCTGTAATTGACCCATTTCGGTAGCTAGAGTTGGCTGATAACCTACAGCTGAAGGCATTCTACCTAAAAGCGCAGATACCTCAGAACCAGCCTGAGTGAAACGGAAGATATTATCAATAAATAATAATACGTCCTGTTTTTGAACATCACGGAAGTATTCAGCCTGAGTCAGACCACTTAGGGCTACTCTCATTCTGGCACCTGGTGATTCATTCATCTGTCCATAGACAAGGACAGTCTTATCTAGTACGCCACTGTCCTTCATTTCGAAGTACATGTCGTTACCTTCTCTTGTTCTTTCACCAACACCGGCAACTACTGACTTACCGCCATGTTCCTTAGCGATGTTGTGAATAAGTTCCTGCATCAAGACAGTCTTACCTACACCGGCACCACCGAATAGACCGATCTTACCACCTCTAGCATAAGGGCACAGTAAGTCGATAACCTTGATACCTGTTTCTAGGATTTCGGCACTTGTCTGCTGTTCAGCAAATGATGGAGCTTCTCTATGGATTGGCATTCTCTTAACAGATTCGTCTACTGGACCTAACCCATCAATAGTATCGCCTAGAACGTTAAACATTCTACCCAGGATTTCATCACCAACTGGAACAGAAATAGGTGCACCTGTATCAATACAGTCGTCATTTCTGACTAAACCATCTGTAGTGCCCATGGCAATACATCTGGCAACATCGTCACCTAGATGCTGAGCTACTTCTACAGTTAGTTTTTCACCATTTCTCTTAGTAATAGTAATGGCATTTTTTAATTTTGGTAAACTACCCTCGTCGAAACGGATATCAACGACTGGTCCGATTACCTGGACAATCTTTCCTACATTGTTCATTTATTGCCTCCTATAGCGCATCAGCTCCAGAGACGATTTCAGTAATCTCTTGAGTGATAGCAGCCTGTCTAGCCTGATTGTATTCAAGCGTCAAACTTTCAATTAATTCATTAGCGTTATCAGTAGCGTTTTCCATTGCAAATCTTCTAGAAGCCTGTTCTGTTGTCTTTGCCTGGATATAGCGGTTATATAACGCATTATTTACAACAAATGGAACCAAAGAATCAATCAGTTCTGCACCATTTGGTTCAATTAAAACCTCACAGTTTCTACTAGTTTCAGCCTTAGCTGAACTTGGTAACAGTTTATTGATTTCTGGCTCAAAAGTTACATTGTTTACAAACTTTGTGTATGCACATTCAATAGAACCGATTTCGCCCTTAACAAATCTGTCTAAGGCGTTAGCTAATACCTGTTCCAGATACTTAGGATCCAGACCATCAGAATTAACCATTTCGGTATTTACCACATTAAGTTCCTTGTCTTTGAAGAAAGAACCATAGTTAGTACCAATAACAAACAGCTCATCATCCTTTGAAAACTCCGTATTTAAAAGCTTCAATAGATTAATGTTGTAACCACCACAAAGTCCTAAATCACTAAGAAAAACAAAGCAGAATCTTTTATTCGAACTGTTTTTCTTCAGATATATAGAATCAACATCTTTACTGCCAGATAAGACTTCAGAAAGCACTTTTTCTAAAGAGCTGGTATATGCTTTCATCATATTAAAACTCTTTAGCTGTTTCTGGAATTTAACGCTGGAAACCAGTTCCATAGCGCCAGTAATCTTCTTGGTAGAGTTGATAGACTTGATTCTTGTTTTGATGGCAGCCTTACTTTTAGCCATTAGTTAACTCCATAAGTCTTTAGATAATCATCACAAACACTGTTTAAAGCTTCCTTTAACTTGGCATTTAGATCATCATCCAATACTTTCTTATCTTCAATTTCATCAAGAATGTTCTGATACTTGTTGTGGAAGTTCTTGTGAACAAAGCTTTCGAAGTCCTTAACCTGTTCAACACTAACTTTTTCAAGATAACCAAACTTAGCACAATATAAGCTGATTACCATTTCTGACATCGTTAATGGTGAATACTGCTTCTGCTTTAACAGTTCAGTAATTCTAGCACCATGGTCGATAGTCTTCTTTGTAGCTTCATCCAAATCAGAGCCAAACTGTGCGAAAGATAATAATTCGTGGTACTGGGCAATATCAAGCTTTAATGAGCTTGAAACTGATTTGATAGCCTTTGTTTGAGCAGCACTACCTACTCTACTTACTGATAAGCCTGCATCAACAGCTGGTCTTACACCTGAATTGAATAATTCAGTCTGTAAGAAGATCTGACCATCAGTAATAGAAATTACGTTTGTTGGAATATATGCAGAGATATCACCAGCCTGAGTTTCAATGATTGGTAAAGCAGTTAAAGAACCACCACCCAGTTCATCATTTAACTTGGCTGCTCTTTCTAGAAGTCTAGAATGCAGGTAGAATACATCACCTGGATATGCTTCTCTTCCTGGAGGACGACGAAGCAATAATGAAAGTGTACGGTATGCTACAGCATGCTTACTTAAATCATCATAGATGATTAAAACGTCTTTGCCCTGTTCCATCCATTCTTCACCAATAGCACAGCCTGCATATGGAGCGATGTACTGTAGTGGAGCCATTTCTGAAGCAGTAGCAGAAACGATAGTTGTGTATTCCATTGCGCCATTTTGTCTTAGTTTTTCTACAACCTGTGCAACTGTAGAAGCTTTCTGACCAATAGCCACATAGATACATAAAACATCCTTGCCCTTCTGGTTAAGGATAGTATCAATAGCGATAGCAGTCTTACCAGTCTGTCTATCACCGATAATTAATTCTCTTTGACCCTTACCGATAGGGATGATAGAGTCAACAACTTTTAAACCAGTCATAAGTGGCTGATGAACTGACTTTCTAGTCATTACACCAGGAGCAACTCTTTCAACTGGACGATATTTATCTGATTTGATTGGTTCGCCACCATCAATCGCCTGACCCAGAGCATTTACAACTCGGCCCAGCATCATATCACCAACAGGAACTTCGATGATACGACCAGTACATCTTACTTCATCGCCTTCTTTGATGTTAGTATCAGAACCCATTAATACTGCACCGATAGAATCTTCTTCCAGGTTCAGCACAAGTCCATAAACATCATTAGGGAATAGTAAAAGTTCGCTGGCCATAGCATTCTTTAGACCCTGGACAATAGCGATACCATCACCAACTCTGACAACTGTACCAACATCACCCTGTTCAAGTACATCATCATAGTGGGCAATCTGATCTTTAATTAGAGCACTAATTTCACCAATTTTTAGATCCATCTTTACTTCCTCTCTAATAACACAGTTTTCAAGCCTTCAAGTTTATCCTTCATAGTGTGATCAATTACTTCATCATCAAAGATAACTTTAAAACCGGAAATAAGTGTTTCGTTTATTCTTGGTTTTAAGACAACGGTCTTATCGTTGCTTAAAGCCTTTTCTAATTTTGTGATTTCTTCTTCACTGATTGGTCTAGCAGTTTCTACTACACCTTCTCTAATACCTAATAAAACATTAGAAAGAGCATGATAATCATTTGCGATTTCCAAGAAAAGATTCATTCTTCCCTTATCTACCAAAAGTTTCATAAAGTTAAGTACGTTAACTTTTACCTTACCCTTAAAAGCTTTTTCAATTAATTCTTTTTTGGTATCTTTTGAAATCTTGGCACTGGCAAAGAATGACTTCAGTTCAGAATTTTGAAGATAAACTTCCTTTATCTGATCAATTTCTTCCTTATAGCTTAAAACTGAATCAGCTTCCTTAGCTAATTCCAGTAAGCCCTGGGCATATGCCATTGAAACCTGAGACATTATTTACCTGCCTCTTTAACAAACTTATCAATAGATTCTCTATCTGTAGCTTCATTGACCTTTTCTTCAAGAAGTTTCTCAACAGCCGCCATAGCAACGTTGACGATTTCATCATGAAGTTCATTAGTCATTTCTTTCTTAGCAGCTTCAATACGCTTATCTGCCTCATCGATTTTAGCCTGGGCCTGTTTCTTGGCATCAACAATAAGTTCAGCTTTTAAGGCATCAGCTTCTTTCTTAGCACCGGCAATAATATCCAGTGAATCCTTCTTTGCCTTCTTAAGCTCTTCCTTAGCATCATCCAAGTTAGCCTTTGCTTCTTCATTGGTTTTAAAAGCACTGTCTAAAGATTCCTGCATGGCGCAAGCTCTTTTTTCCAAGATATTTCTAACAGGCTTCCATAACCATTTCTTTACCGCTAAAAAGATAAGACCAGTAGCACAAAGCTGCGTGATCATTGAAATTAAATTAGGAAAAAGAGAGCCTTGAACATCAACATTCATGAGCTACTCTCCTTTTATTTACGCTCTACCACCTAATACGAAGATGATTAAGAACGAAATTAACATACCGTAGATTGCGACTGTTTCTGTTAGACCACAACCTAGGATTAACATAGTTCTGATTTTACTTTCAGCATCTGGATTCTTACCAACTGCTTCAACTGCCTTAGACGCAGCCATACCTTCACCGATACCAGTACCTAAACCTGCAAGAATAGCGATTGCAGCACCGATAGCAACTAAACCTAAATCTGTCATGAATTTATTCCTCCTCTTTAGTTAGTTTTAATTTTTGTTTTCATCTGGAATTGTATTGCCCACAAATACCATTGTCAGCATGATAAAGATGTACATCTGGATAGCTCCAGAGAACAAGTCAAAATACAAGTGCAGTGGTGTGGCAATAATCGGACCAACGAAATTAAATATATCTTTAAGTCCAAATAAAGACCAGAAGACATTTGAAATAGTGTTACCAAGTTGATATACCAGTTCCATAATGATTGAACCGGAAATGTTATTACCAAATAGACGCAGAGACATTGAAAGTAATGGAGCCAGATTACCAAAGATGTTTGGTAACAGGAATAAGAAGATAGGCTCAATAAATGAATGAGCATACGCCTTAATACCATTATTCTTAATGTCAGATCTTTGAATCATGATATATGTGATTAAAGCCAGTACCAGAGTCACTGACCAGTTGCCGCATGGTGCTTCAAAACCCAATAAGGCAACATATTGACCAGCCAGAATGTATAGAGCTAAAGAACCCAGATATGGACCAAGCTTTTCTACACTTCTTTGACCCATGATGTCTTTAATCATGCCATCAATAAATTCAACCGCCATAATACAGACGACTACCAGTCCTGTTGGCTTGCTTAGTGGATCATATGCTTCTAGTTTTGTATTAATCCACTTAAGTACACCTAATAAGACGATAGTGATACCGATAATAACAGGAACAATACCTTGAATAACAAATGAAAATGAGTTATTTATCGTGATTGTCATACTTTACTACCTACAATAAAAAAATAGATGTTTGGCACAATCATAGCTGCAAAACCAGCGAAGAAGCACGGCAGTTTTCCAACATAATAAGTACCAATAGCCATTAGTATAGTAAGGATGCCCTGGACCAGCATTACGCTTAGAGCTCTTAAAATAACTTCTGGCTTACCATCCAGTCTTGGAAATTTTTTAGATGAGATGAATAAATTAATGAAATAAATAAGAGTACCTACCGCAAAACCAAGTCCAATAGTCCAATTGAAAAAGAGACTTATTAAACTAAAGACTACAGCAAATATCTGATATTTTTTCCAATTAATCTGTTCAAGCATATCTAAAAATGTATATGAAAATATACATTTCAATTATAACGAAATAAATTGTTTTTGATAAAAATAATTTGGACATATTTCCAAAAATGTCGCGATTGCGTTCAATGCCCTATTAATAGAGGACAAGAATATCAAAAAATGGTAAAATATTTGTACGAAATTTTACATATAAAAAGGAGACAAAAATGAGCAAGAAATATGTTTATATGTTTGCTGAAGGTAATGCAAGCATGCGTGAACTTCTTGGCGGTAAGGGTGCTAACCTGGCAGAAATGTCTAGCTTAGGCCTACCTGTTCCATATGGTTTCACAATTACAACAGAAGCTTGTACTGCTTACTATGATGACGGCGAAAGAGTAAACGACGATATCATGGCTCAGGTTAAGGAATCTCTAGCTAAGCTAGAAGAACAAGCTGGCAAGAAGTTAGGTGATCCTGCAAACCCACTATTAGTATCAGTTAGGTCAGGCGCTCGTGCTAGTATGCCTGGTATGATGGATACTATCCTAAATCTTGGTATCAATGATGAAGTAGTAGAAACAATCGCTGCTAAGACTGGTAACCCAAGATTCGCTTACGATTCATACCGTCGTTTCATTCAGATGTTCTCTGACGTAGTTATGGAACTATCAAAGAAGAGATTTGAAGAAATCATCGATGAATTAAAAGAAGCTAAGGGCGTTAAGCTTGATACTGAACTTGATGCTGATGACATGAAGGAACTGGTTAAGCGTTTCAAAGAATTCTATAAGGAAAACAGAAACGAAGACTTCCCTCAGGATACTAACGTACAGTTACAGAGAGCTATTGAAGCAGTATTCAAGTCTTGGAACAACCCAAGAGCTATCTTCTACCGTAAGGAAAACGATATCCCTTATTCTTGGGGTACTGCTGTAAACGTTCAGATGATGGTATTCGGTAACATGGGTGATGACTGTGGTACTGGTGTTGCCTTCACAAGAAACCCTGCAACTGGTGAAAACAAGTTATTCGGTGAATTCTTAATGAACGCTCAGGGTGAAGACGTAGTTGCTGGTGTTAGAACTCCACAGACTATCGATCAGTTAAAAGAAGTTATGCCTGGTGCATATGAAGACTTCGTTAAGATTTGTGATACTCTTGAACATCATTACCATGATATGCAGGATATGGAATTCACTATCGAAAACGAAAAGCTATTCATGCTTCAGACAAGAAATGGTAAGAGAACTGCCGCTGCTGCCTTAAAGATCGCTTGCGATATGGTAGATGAAGGTTTAGTTACTACTGACCAGGCTCTAATGATGGTTGAACCTAAACAGTTAGATTCACTATTACACCCACAATTCAATGCTGAAGCTTTAAGCAAAGCTGAAGTAGTTGCTAAGGGCTTAGCTGCTTCTCCAGGTGCTGCTTGTGGTCAGGTAGTATTCTCTGCTGAAGATGCTAAAGAAGAACATGCTAAGGGTAAGAAAGTTGTCTTAGTAAGACTTGAAACTTCTCCAGAAGATATCGAAGGTATGGCTGTTGCTGAAGGCGTACTAACAGTTAGAGGTGGTATGACATCTCATGCTGCAGTAGTTGCCAGAGGTATGGGCGAATGCTGCGTATCTGGTTGTGGCGATATCAAGATTGATTACGAAAACAAACAGTTCACTATTGGTGATAGAGTATATAAAGAATTTGATTGGATTTCATTAGACGGTACTACTGGTAACGTATATGGTGAAGCAATCCCTACTGAACCTGCTACAATCTCTGGTTACTTCAAGAGATTCATGGATTGGGCAGATGAAAGAAGAACATTAAAGATCAGAACTAATGCTGATACACCTAAGGATGCTAAACAGGCTCTTGAATTCGGTGCTGAAGGTATTGGTCTTGTAAGAACTGAACACATGTTCTTTGAAGAAAGAAAGATTAAAGCTATCAGAGAAATGATCGTTTCTTCTACTGTTGAACAGAGAAGAGCTGCACTTGAAAAAGTACTAGTTCTTCAGCAGGAAGACTTCGAAGGTATCTATGAAGCTATGGAAGGTAACCCAGTTACTATCCGTTACTTAGATCCACCTCTACATGAATTCGTTCCACAGGGCGAAAAGGAAATCGTTGACCTAGCTAACGAAATGAACATGAAGGTTGAAGATCTAAAGGCTGTTATTTCTGAACTTCATGAAGCTAACCCAATGATGGGTCATAGAGGTTGCCGTCTTGCTGTAACATATCCTGAAATCGCAGAAATGCAGACAAGAGCTGTTATCGGTGCTGCAATCGCAGTACAGAGAAGACATCTTGACTGGGATGTAGTTCCTGAAATCATGATTCCACTTGTTGGTGATGTTAAGGAACTTAAGTATGTTAAGGATGTAGTTGTTAAGACAGCTGATGAAATGATCGAAAACAGCGACGTTAAGTTAATCTACCACGTAGGTACAATGATTGAAATCCCACGTGCTGCAATCTTAGCTGGTGAAATCGCAACTGAAGCAGAATTCTTCTCATTCGGTACTAACGACTTAACTCAGATGACATTCGGCTTCTCTAGAGATGATGCTGGTAAGTTCTTAAATTCATACTATGATGCTAAGATTTACGAACAGGATCCATTCCAGAGAGTTGACCAAAGAGGTGTAGGCGTTCTAGTTAAATTAGCTGCTGATCAGGGTAGAAAAACTAGACCTAACATCAAACTAGGTGTATGTGGTGAACACGGTGGTGACCCTTCATCAATCGAATTCTTCCATAGAGTTGGTCTAAATTACGTTTCTTGCTCTCCATATAGAGTACCAATCGCTAGACTTGCTGCTGCTCAGGCTGCTATCAAGAACAGCAAATAATAACAAATCAACAAAGGGTTGCATCGCAACCCTTTTCTTTTGCATAACAAAACACCCTTGCGGGTGTTTTACTTATTTTAATGGATTCTTCTTTAAAGAAATGATAGCTGTAACAGCTACAAATGTATTTAGTACCAAACCAACAATACTGTAGATTACAATTGAATAAATCGCAAAAGCAATCGTATTCAGGATAAAGGCAATCTTGCACTGTCTTGGGCCACAGTGTTTATCAATTACACATACTGAATAATAGAAACAGGTAGCTACTGGAAGTAGTCCAATAAAGCCCAGATTATTAAAGTAGATACCAAGAATAACACCCAGAGCAATCAGAATCTTGCCGAGGTATTTATCATCTGGTCTATATAAAGCGATAAGATTTCTTAAAACTGCTACGACATTTTGAACTGCCCCACTATAGCCCTTTAGGACAATATCAGAAATAGTGAAGAATGAAGCTGCACCAATATCGCAAAGAATCATATCTTTTTTATTTTTACGAGTACCATTTAATGTTGCAAAGAAATTGGCAATTAAAGCCAAAACGTTACCAATAATAATAGTTAATGTTGACATATTTACCTCTTCTTCCAGCTTTTAACCGGAAGCTTAAGTATATATAAATTAATAAAAATATGCAATATAAAAGGGAGACTATTCATCTCCCTGTTTGATAATTATAGATCGCAAAGTGATAAAGCATCTTCATCAGCTACAAGAACTACATCCTTGTGGAACTGAAGAATAGAAGCTGGTACTTCTGGAGTTACTGGACCAAAGAAAGCCTTCTTAACGATTTCAGCTTTATCCTTACCAGAAACGATGATAAGTACTTTTCTTGCAGCCATGATAGTACCGATACCCATTGTATAAGCCTGACGTGGTACATCATCAGCAGAAGCAAAGAATCTCTTGTTTGCTTCAATAGTCTGTTCTGCAAGGTCAACACAGTTAGTACCTACAGCGAAGTGATCAGCTGGTTCATTGAAACCGATATGACCATCATGACCTAAACCTAATAACTGAATATCTACACCACCTAAGTCTTTAATTAACTGATCATATCTCTTGCATTCAGCTTCAGCATCCATATTTGTACCATCAGGAACATTTGTATTTTCTTCCTTGATGTTGATATGGTTGAATAGATTGTCATGCATGAAGTAGTAGTATGACTGATCGTTGTCTCTTGGTAAGCCTCTGTATTCATCAAGGTTAGCAGACTTAACATTAGAGAAGTCTAAATCGCCATCGTTATACATCTTGATTAAGTTCTTGTATAGTCCGATTGGTGATGAACCAGTAGCTAAGCCTAATACACATTCAGGATTTCTGATTACTTCAGCAGCCAAGATATTGGCAGCTTTTCTTGATAATTCTTCGTAATCTTTAGTTTTAATAATACGCATTGCTTCCCTCCTTATAAATTATGAATGCTAATTATTTACAGATATCTCTATCTTTAATATACCTTATTTAGAATTCTGTTCGTCGAACATTTTCATATGTTCTTCAGCTAATTTCTTATAAACCTTAGCGTTTTTGTGGTCACCCTTGTTTTCATACATTAAAGAGATTAAGAATTCATTAACGCCCCTGTTTTGTGGCTCCATATCTTCCAAATCACTTAACATATCTTCAAGGTATTTATAACCTTTTTCAATATATATGTTGTAGGATTTATCAACTTCAGCCTTAAGTCTGTCGTTTTTTAAACCCTGAATTTTCTCATACCATTTTTTACATCTGACAGTATCTTTAACTGAAAGATAGTAATTATAAGCCTGTGAATAAATCTTTTCCTTATCCTTTTCAGATAATTTATATTTATCCAGCTTTTCCAGATACTTTTCAATATCTACAACGTAGTTTCTTAACATTGCTTCATTTAATCTTAAAGTATCAAGGTGAGCTTCTGGGAATAAGAACTTAGTCATCTTATCTTCACATAACTCTTTAAATGCATCGTGATTCTTACTCTGGATAGCTAATACAATCTTCTGATACTGAGATTTTTTAAGAAACTTAATTACTAGGGCAATTAATAGTGCAAGTACTACAAATGCCGCAATTACTGTGTATTTCATAACAATTACCTACTATAGTTTTAAAGAGTGCGCGGTTATCGCGCACTCTATATTTTTTGGAAAGAAAGTGTTTTTTTATTTACACTAAACTCTTATGCGTGCCAAGGAACTGATACTAATGCAGTGTAGTCACCAGCCCAGATACCGAAGATAGCACCAACGATACCCATAACTAGTAATAGACCGATACACTTAGTAGCTGACCAGCCTTTTTTCTTGATTAGGAAGTAGCACATTAAAGTAAGAAGTAGAGGGATGAATGCTGGTAAGATACCATTTAATAGACCCTGTACATCGATTGAGCTTTCACCGTTAGGGATAACCATACCTAATGCAGTACCACCGTAGTTACAAGTTAGAGCACCTACTACGAATACACCTAGCATAGAAGCTGCATGAGTGAACTGAGTAGCATGAGCAGTTAATGTACCGATTGCAGATGTACCTAGGTTATAAGACCAGTTCATTAAGAAGAATCTTAGACCCATCTGTACACCGAATACGATAATGAAGTATAGGATTGGTCCAATTAATGAACCATCGATAGCCATTTGAGCTGTAATACCAGCTGTGATAGGAACTAGAGTGAACCAGAAGATAGCATCACCGATACCACCTAAAGGACCAGCACAAGCAACTCTAACCGCACGGATAGTGTTGATGTCTGACTTAGCCTGTTCTAATGAAAGAACGATACCACATACTAGAGTTACTAGGAATGGGTGAGTATTGAAGAATTCTAGGTTATGACCCATTGAAGCTGCTAAGTCTTCTTTGTTTGTATGGATCTTTTCTAGACCTGGAAGGATACAGTATTCCCAACCAGCTGCCTGCATTCTTTCATAGTTGAAAGATGCCTGAAGCATTAATGATCTCCATACTACCTTGTTAAGAGTTGCTTTATCTAACTGAGCAGCAGGAGTAGTGTTTGTATAAGTTGTCATATTAGATGCCATCTGAAGAGCCTCCTTCACCAATCTTTACATTTAAGTTGTAGTCATAGAATGCGATAGCCACACCGATGAATGCAACTAATAATAATGTTGCGCCTGAAGTTGCTGAAATGTTACCAAGAATTGCAGCAGCAGCGAAACCTGCAAGGTAGATACCCCACATGTCGTTTGCTAACATGATCTTTAGTAGAACAGCGAAACCGACGAATCTCATCATACCACCGGCAACACCAAGGCCACCCATTAACCAAGAAGCCTTTTCAGATAATGCCTGTAGCTGAGGTGCTAAAGCAGTACCAGCAACAGCTGCTAATACAGCGATAAGAGCGAATAAGCCACCTAATAAGCAGCAAGAGATAACGTTAACCTGAACGATACCAGCTGGGTTAGCTTCTTCAGCAGCCTTATCAGCCTTAGCCATAAGACCTGACATGATAGTGAATACTAATGTTACGATGTACTGACCGAAGATAGAGAAAATCATAGCAGCACCTAATGCTTCTTCGATGTTCATCTTAGCAGATACAGCGAATACCATCGCAACTACAGCACCGATAACGGCATTTGGAGGCTGAGCACCACCAACTGGCATGTTACCGATCATCATTAATTCGTAAGTACCACCAATTGCTAAACCTGTCTTAACATCACCTAAGATAAGACCGATGATAGGACATGCAACCATTGGACGGTATAATGTTTCAGTTAAAGAGAACTGGTCAATTGCAAAGATAAATGTTGCAACTGCCAATAACACTACTTGAAATACATTCATTATAGTTTTTTACCTTTCTTGTTTATTGAAATAATTTGTTTATGTCTTCTACTGGAGTAGATGGAACTCTCTGAATGAATAATTCAACACCTAATTCCTGAAGACGTTTGAATGCTGCAACATCAGCATCATCAACTGCAACAGAAGTAGCAACTTGTCTCTTGCCATCTGCCATATGCATGTTACCAATGTTTACAGACTTGATTGGAACGCCGCCTTCAACTAAAGCTAATACATCCTGTGGAGTTTCGCAGATAATTGCGATCATCTGGTTAGGAGCAGCTTTACCGATAACGGCACAAGTTTTTTCGATTGAGAAAAATCTTGTTTGAGCCTGAGCAGGAGCAGCCATCTTCATTAAGCCCTGACGCATTGTATCTGTTGATACAGCATCATTTGCACAAAGAAGTAAGTTAGCGCCTACTGAGCTTGTCCACATTGTCGCAACCTGACCATGGATTAGTCGGTTGTCGATTCTAGTCAAAACGATGTTTGGCATAAAAAAATTACCTTCTTTCTTCCCAGGAAAACCTTGAGATTTCCTATTACCCTTATTATAGAAGAAAACCCTTTCATGGATTTACATAAATTATCAAATGAGTTGTGTTTTTTAACAAAATTTTCCCAAATTTTTGGCAATAAGTATAAAATATTGCATTTTTTGGTGTCATATTTATCCTTTTTAGTATAATGTATATATACAAATTGGCAATTAAGATAAGAATTGTGTGAGAAAGTGTGATAATATGTCAGCATTTAACAAGACTACAAACATTGCATTCCAGAAGTTTGGCGAAGTATATTCCGAGTCAACTTCCAAGGATGAATTCGATGATAATCGTGATTATCTAACCATTAAAGAAAAGACATTGGACTATATGTATATAGCCGATGACTATACTTATTTCAGAGTAAAAGAAGGTATAGCCATGCTGGTAGTTACAGATGATATTGATAAGGAACCAGAAACCTTTGTCATTCATAGAATCTGTAAAATCAAGCCAGGACTTCTATATAACTTTGTTTCCATTACCGATGAATCAATAATGGAGATTAATACGCAAAAGCCTTTTTCAAGGGTTAAGTTACAAAAACCATTTGTCTTTTACCCCTACTCTTCATCTTTGACTGTTAATCAGATCCTGGGTGACTACTACGTGGTAAGAGGTCCAAACTACGACTATCCGGGTGAGGCTCATAACTATTGGGAAATCACTTATATTGATGATGGTGAATTGTATACCAATATCGATGGTGTTGAGTATATCTTAAAGCCTCAGGAAGTAATATTCTATGCTCCCGGCCAAAGGCATACCCAAAGAACCAAGACCACCTGTTCTTATCTGACCGTCGTCTTTGATATGAGGATTGGCGTAACCGATGCCAATGTCTTAATTAATAAAGTAATTAAAGTTGGCCAGAAACAGGGAGATATCTTATCTTTCTTTTCTAAGTCCAGCCAGCATAAAGGTCCTTTTTTGGCCAATTTATTAACGACAAGTGTTCAGATGTTTGTGGTAAGTATTCTTTACCACATCCATGAAAAACAGTCTGAGCAGCCAATGAACACCATGATGCAACATAAGTATCAAAGTAAGCTCTTAGGTGAAATCCTTCTTTATATACAGGAAAATATCTACAATGTCATTACTGTTGAAGATATCTGTATGAAGTTCTCAATGTCGAGATCTTCCTTGCAGGCTCTATTCAATGACAATCTGGATGTTTCACCTAAACAGTATATCTCAGAGCTTAAATTCTCTAAGGCTAAGCAGATGATTAAAGAATCTACTTATTCAATATCTGAGATATCGAGAATCTGTGGTTTCTCTTCTATTCATTACTTTTCAAGGAAGTTTAAGGAAAAGTATGGTGTAACCCCTACTTCATACGCTAAATCAATTGGATAAGATAAAAATCACCTCGCGGTGATTTTTCTTTTAGAATTCTTTGTTTTCCAGTATTTTTATGCTTACCGTATACAGAAGATATAAAGCAGCAAGCATTATTGCGGTGATTACTAAAGCAATTAAAAGTGGTGATGCCAAAGCTTCTTCAATAATACCATAGATAATACCAGAAAGAGTCATAACTACTATCATACAGATGATATTAACCATTCTTGATTTTTCCTGAGGAAACTTCAGTCTTAAAGGAATCTGTATACAAGATAAGACATAGGCTATTGGTAACAGTATCACTGATTCAAATACTGTCAATAAATCAAGTTTTTTAGTCACCAGCATAATCACAATGCTTGCAATGACACCAAACAGATAGCCAAATAACGATAAGGCAAAGACAAAAATGAACTTTTCCTTTACATAATCTTTCTTGGTGCAAGGAAGACACAGAATAAATGGCATACCATTATCAAAGTCGTCATAACTTAAAGTACCGATGGCAGTAATAGCTGCCATATATGTCATAAACATGATTGTGGTATATGAAGAAATCTGATTCATACAGATGCAGATAAGCACCATGACGAGCAGTGTATTCTTACTCTTAAGAATAATTTCCAAGTCTTTTCTAAATAAGCCCTTCATGCTATTCTCCCTTCACCATCATGTAGATGATATTGTCGATACCACCCTGTTCAACCACACAATCCTTATAGTTATCGATATAGTATTGCTTATCGCTTACCAGCAGCATATAGCCATAATCTTCCTTCTTGGTCTTGATTAAAGCCCTTAAATCCATAGAAGCATATAATTCATCACTGACCTTGATAATGCCATAATTCGAAAGTAAGACATCGCTATCTTCATGCAAGATAATTCTTCCATCATCAATCATAAAGATCTCATCGCACAAATGTTCCAGATCACTGGCAATATGTGAACTGATAAGAATAGTATTATCCTCATCCTTTGCCATATACTCTCTTAACATTTCCAGTATTTCTTCTCTGGCAATGACATCCAGTCCCAGTGTTGGCTCATCCAATAGTAATAGCTTAGCATTATGAGAAAGAGCACAAAGCATCTTTAATTTAGCTCTCATACCAAAAGAGAAGTCTTTAATGGCCTTATCCACTGGCAAGCCAAACTGTTTAACTTTTTCATTGAAATAGTCTTCATCAAATTCTTCATAGCTGGCCCTTAAGATATTTCGAATATCCTTAATATTCAAATAAGAACCAAAGAAAGAATCAGCCAGTATAACGCCAATCTTTGCCTTATCTTCATTACTTAGCTGTTTGGCGTCTTGATCAAAAACTTTGATATCACCGCCGTCCAGCTTAATTAAATTTAAAATAGCTTTGTAGATGGTTGACTTACCGGCACCATTCTTGCCAATAAGACCAGTAATGCTTCCCTTTTTGATATTCATGGAAACCTTTAAGTCGAAACCATGATACTTCTTTTCGACATTGTTTAATCTAATCATTTTTCCTCCATGATAAGTTCAAAAATATCCCTAATTTCTTCCTTGCTTAAGCCCCTTCTAAGAGCCTTAGAAACAAGTTCCTCCATATCGTTCTCAATCTCAACCTTTAAATGCTCACTTAGCATCTGTCCGTTGATAGCCTTGATATAGCTGCCCTTTCCATGAACCGTTTCAATATAACCTTCACTTTCCAGATAGTCATAAGCCTTCTTTACAGTTAAAGCCGATATCTTTAATTCATTTGCCAGGCTTCTCACTGAAGGCAAGGGATCGTTTTCCTTTAGTATTTCCTTAGACACCATCTTCTTAATCTGATCAGTGATTTGTTCATAGATGGGTGTCATTGATGTGTTATTAACAATAATTTTCATAGGTACCTCATAAACACTATATAACAGTATATAACAGTAGTCAACAGGACATAAAAAAAAGAGATTACCGAAGTAATCCCTTTTAGAAGTTTGTTTATAAGTTATTAGATGCCGTCTTCGCCATCAGCTGGACCATCATCGATAGTAGGCATAACAAACTCCTGTACGCCATCCTTACCTGTAGCTAATGCTGAAGAAACAAGCATTTCTACATCATTGATGAAAGTTCTGCCCATTGCGATTTCACAAAGCATTGGTAAGTTAGTACCAGCTAAAACCTTAACGTTAGGAATGCCAGCAGAAACTAATGCTGCAGTTCTGAATGGTGAACCTCCAGCTAAGTCAGAGAATACTAGAATGCCTTCACAATCTTTAAGAGTTTCAAAAGCAGCCTTTAAATCAGCTTCTAACTTATCTGTACCGTTACCATCAAAGTCAACAGCTACATAGTTTTCCTGTGGACCAGCGATTAGATCGATTGAACTAGTTAAACCAGTTGCGAAATGGCCGTGGCCTGTTACGATTAAACCTACCATTAGATTAGCCTCTCATTTCTCTTGAGTATGGGTAAATGTTAACACCCTTAACTACTCTGTTTACCTTGCCTGATGGACATGGTGTATCAGGTCTAACGCCTGTCTTGATTGACTTTAATAGAGCGAAAGTCTGACCAACGTTAACGAACTGGATACCTAAGAATACATTGTCGTATCTGTTCTTGTTGTCAAATGAAATGAAGTAGTCAGCATATTCCTTAGCTTCTGGATCATCATAAGAAGAAACTACTACTAGCTTGTTACCAGCTCTTTCGCCAGCCATTTCCTTAACGATGTCTAAGTCATACTTTCTTGTGTATGGATCATCTGATAGATAGATTACATCTAATGAACCAGGGCAGATAACTGACTTAGGACCATGTCTGAAGCCCATAGTTGTATCATAAGTAGTCATGATACCACCAGCAGTTAATTCACAAAGCTTTAATGCTGATTCCTGAGAAACACCCTTTAAGCAGTTAGAACCTAAGTAAACGATTCTAGTGAAATCGAATTCATCAACGATCTTTTCAACTGTGTGGTAACCGTTGTCAGCGAACTTAGCAGTCTGTTCAGCGATTTCCTTGATAACTGGTTCATACTTATCTAAGTC
Organism: Erysipelotrichaceae bacterium; assembly: GCA_030526485.1. Lineage (GTDB taxonomy): Bacteria > Bacillota_I > Bacilli_A > Erysipelotrichales > Erysipelotrichaceae > Colivicinus. Next base: position 30,041 of record JAUNCS010000021.1, read on the forward strand.
ATCAATTAAGAATGAAAGAACTGTAGCTAAGTACATGTTTGTATATGAAGAAGTCATAGCGAATGACTGGTCATGAGTTTCTGGAGTTAGGTTGATAGCGTAGCAGTTATCCTTACCTTCAGCGAACTTAGAAAGAGCGCCTTCATTGTTACAAGTAACGAATAAGTGATAGATGTTGTCACATACTACGTTTGCAGCTTCTACAGCAGCTACTGATTCTGGAGAGTTACCAGATCTACCAAAAGAGATTAATAGAGTTGGCTTAGTTCTAGATAGGAAGTCTTCAGGATAAGCAACGATATCAGTTGTAGCGTAAGACTTTACCTTGTAATCCATTAAAGGTGAAAGGAATGGGAATGTTGAGTTACCAACGAATTCAGATGTACCTGCACCTGTTAATACGATATCGAAATCTGGCTGAGAAGTCACCTTGCTGATGAAAGCCTTGATAGCAGCACCTTCTGCCTTGATCTGATTGAATGTTTTTAACCATGTTTCTGGTTGCTGGTGGATTTCTTTAGATGTTAAGTGAGCACCTACTTCAGTCCACTGTTCTAATGTTCTATTGAATACCATTTTTGAAATTTCCTCTCTTTCGTTTTTATTTTAACAATTTAACATTTTTTGAATATTCAATTATTAAAAAGTATAAATTCTAAAATAAATCATACAACTAGTATAATAGGTTTAATTAGCCTACTTGGCTATAATGGAAATAGAATATTTTAGAAGGACAAAAATTATGAAAAATAAATTCGCAAATACTGAGCTTGAAGGCTTAAATATCTACCGTGACAGAAAGGGCCAAAAAGTCTATTTAGACCCCATCACTAAGAATGGCTATGTGATTCCACCAAATAAAGAAAAGACCTTCAAAGTCTTGGAAAACGTTGTATTATATACAGCCTTAACTGGTGTTGTTGCCTACGCCTTATTTGATTTCTCAATTATTGTGACAATCATCATTATGGCAGCTGTCTTTGCCTTCCTGGAATTCAGATGGCGCAAATTTTTAAGCAACTGTACAATGATTACCAAGTTTAAACCAGTTAAAAAGAATGAATCAGAAATCTACTCTTCACCTGATTCAATGATTATCTTAAAAATTGTTGCTTACTTGGCTGTAGCTTCATTATTAATTGTTACTGCCGTACTTGATAAGTCTGGCAACACTACAATGTTTGCTGTATCAATTGCGGTTGCTGTAGCTGCTGCCTTTATTGGCGTTAAATATATCACTATCCTATACGCAAGAAAGAAACACTAATGATTAAAACACTGATATTTGATTTAGATAATACCTTAATCGACCGTCAAAGAGCTTTTAGAGAAATGCTTTACCGCAAGTTTAATGATCTGTTTGAAGATAAGGACTTAATTGATCAGATGGTAAATGACATTATGATCTGGGACAATAATGGTGCTGTTGAAAGAATAGTTGTTTTTAAAAGATGGGCTGAAAAATACAATGTTACCTGTATCAGTCCTGAAAAGCTGGAACAGGACTGGTCTAATGAATCAGGTTCTGTTGCCTTCTTATATGACGATGTAAGAGAAACACTTACTGAACTTAAAAAGAAATATAAGATTGGTCTTTTATCTAATGGCAATACTCATTCCCAAAGAAGAAAGATCAATACTATTAAGATTGATGATTTAATTGATTATTCCCTGGTGTCTGGTGAATATATCTGTAAGAAACCGGATGAAAGAATCTTCAAATACGTTTGTGAACAAATGGATTCTAAACCTGAAGAATGTATCTATATCGGCGATAGTTACCATATCGATGTTGAGGGTTCAAGAAATGCCGGTTTAAATCCTATCTTTGTCTCAAGAAAAGGCGAAGAATATAACGATGTTACAACAATCTATCAAATAAAAGAGCTTCTGGATATTCTCTAGAAGCTCTTCTTTTGTTTATTTCTTATTTCTGAGGCTTACCCATGCAGTAAGTCTGTTCTACTGAATAGTCATCATTTAAGACAACGATATCTGCATCCTTACCAACCTGGATAGATCCCTTACGATCAGCTACACCAATACAAGTTGCTGGGTTGATAGTAACTGAATTTAGGGCGTAGTTAAATGGTACCATAGCCTTTTCAACCAGGATTCTTAAACCCTTATTTAAGTTAAGAGTTGAACCAGCCAAGCCCTTAGTAGAAACTAAGTGAGCTGAACCATCTGGGTAGATTTCAATTTCATTGCCACCAAAGATATGATGAGAACCAATTGGAGTACCCTTAGCCATTAATGCGTCTGAAACCATGATTGAGTAATCAGGGCCCTTAGACATATAGAAGTTATTTAAAGCTGCATAAGTTGAATGGTTACCATCACAGATGATTTCACCATACATAGTTCTGAAACGATAAGCAGCACCAACTAAGCCATTAGCACGGTGATTGAATGGAGTCATACCATTGTAGACATGAGTCATTGACTTAGCACCATGAGCCCAAGCCATAGCAGCCTGTTCATAGGTTGCGTTAGAGTGACCGATAGAAACAGTTACACCATTCTTTGCACAATATTCAGTTAAAGCGAAGTCTTCATCAGTTTCAGTAGCCATAGTGATGTATTTGATATGGCCTTCTGCAGCTTCCTGATAAGCCTTAAACTGTTCAATTGTTGGCTTAACAATATACTGTTCAGGTTGAGCGCCCTTATATTTCATATCAAGGTAAGGACCTTCGAAGTGGATACCTAAGATTTCAGCACCCTCATAGCCCTCTCTCATTACCTTTGCCACATTCTTCACTGCACCAGTTAATACTTCAACTGATTGTGTAATAGTAGTAGCCAGGAAAGAAGTACAGCCTTCATCTACGATGCCCTTTGTCCATCTTCTTAAGCCTTCTTCATTTGCGTCATTAGTATCGAATTCATAAGCACCATGACAATGGATATCGATGAAGCCTGGGACAATTCTCTTTTCACCATAATCAACATCAACTTCCTTAGTACCATAGTCTAAAACGTTCTTGATTTTGCCGTCTTCCATTTCAATCTGAGCTGGGAAGAACTGGTCAGCGATCCATACCTGTTTACTTTGAATGATCATAAAATTATTCTCCTTTTTGGATTCCTTACTTATATTATAGGGATTTATACTATTTAACATTTTATATATTTCAAAAACTAATTTATACAAATTAGTTTAGACAAAAAATATTGTAAACAATTCCTTATAATTAGGATAAAGAAATAGAGGTTTAAATTGATGAAAAATGCATTACAAAGACTAGTTTCTATTCAAAAAGAAGGCAAGGCTGTTGGCATCTATTCTGCCTGTTCAGCTAATCCTTTCGTAATTGAAGCAGTATTAAGAAAAGGTAAAGAAGACAACAGTTGTGTTCTAATTGAATCAACAGCTAATCAGTGTGACCAGTTTGGTGGTTATACTGGTATGACTCCAAAAGATTTCAGAGATTTCGTATATTCTATCGCTGATGAAATCGGCTTTGATAAAAACAGAATCTTCTTAGGTGGCGACCACCTTGGTCCTCTTACTTGGACTTCATTAAGTGAAGAAGACGCTCTAAAGAACGCTACAGACCTGATCAAGGCTTATGTAGGTGCTGGTTTCACTAAGATTCACTTAGATACCTCAATGAAAGTAGCTACTGATGATCCAAATGTCAGACTATCTGATGAAATCATCTCTAAAAGAGGTGCTATGTTATGTAAGGTAGCTGAAGAAACTTATGCTGAACTATTAAAGGAAAATCCAGATGCAGTTGAACCAGTATATATCGTTGGTTCAGAAGTACCAATCCCTGGTGGTTCTCAATCTGCTGTTGATGAAGGTGTTCAGGTAACTAAGGTTGAAGACTTCAAGGCTACTATGGAAGCATTCAAAGAAGCATTCAAGAATGAAGGTCTTGAAAGTGTTTGGGAAAGAGTATTAGCGGTTGTTGTTCAGCCAGGTGTTGAAGAAAAAGACTCAGGCTGTACTGAATATGATAGAGAAAAGGCTAAGCACTTAGCTGCAGCTATCAAGGAAATCCCTGATATCGTATTTGAAGGCCACTCTACTGATTACCAGACAAAGATCAAATTAAGAGAAATGGTTGAAGATGGCGTAGCTATCCTAAAGGTTGGTCCTGGTCTTACATTTGCTGCCAGAGAAGGTTTATATGCCCTGTCATTTATTGAAGATGAAATGTGCAAGATCAATGGCTTGACTCCTTCAAACTTCAGAGATGTACTAGATGCTGAAATGTTAAAGAACGACAAGAACTGGAAGAAGCACTACCATGGTACTGCTGATGAAATCGCTCTTAAGAGAAAGTATTCATTCTCAGACAGATCTAGATATTACTACACTACTGAGGCTGTAGAAAAAGCAATCAATACTATGATGGAAAATCTAAAGGATGGTTGCCAGTTAAATCTTCTATCACAGTTTATGCCAATCCAGTACACTAAGGTTAGAGAAGGTTCTTTAAAGAACGATCCTAAGGAACTTGTACTAGATAGAGTTGGTAATACTATTGATGAATATCTATACGCTACTCATCAAAGCGAACTATTCTAATAAATAGAGTAGAGGGAGATTTTAAATAATCTCGCCCCTCTCATTGCACCGTACGTACGGGTCTCGTATACGGCGCTACATTTATATTTAAGTCACAAATTACTTAGCCAAGTAATATTCAAGGGGATTAACCGATAGTGTAAATTAATCTGTGTAAGTTAGTTAAGAGCGTACGGCTTAGCTG
>JAUNCS010000022.1 GCA_030526485.1 Erysipelotrichaceae bacterium
AATCTCTGTGCTAATATAATCTAAAATTTAGGACAAAATCAATTTGGAATCACAGACATAATTATTGATAAGTATTCATTAGCAATCCTTTAACAATCCTTTTTCTAGCTTTTCAATAAAGTATTTGTTATAATTTAGGGGCGTTTATGGAGGAAAATATGGCTGAATATAAAAAAATTGAAGACGGTAAAGTCGAATTAACATGTACAGTTGATGGCGATAAATGGGCTGAAGCTAAGAAAAAGGCTTTCGCTAAGCTATCTAAAGATTTACAGATCAAGGGTTTCAGAAAGGGTCAGGTTCCAGCTTCTTTAGCTAAGAAATATGTTTCTGATAACCAGACTTGGTTAGAAGCTGCTAGCTCAGTTGCAGATGAAACTTTCTCTGCTGCTTTAAAGGAACACGATGTTGAATTAATCGACCAGGCTAGCATGGACTTAAAGGAAATCAACGAAAACCAGGTTGTAATGGTATTCGCTTGTCCTGTTAAACCAGATGTTAAGTTAGGTGATTACAAGTCACTTAAGTATGAAGTAGCTGAATCAGTAGTTACTGATGAAGAAGTTGAAAATGATATCAAAGCTGTTTTAGACAGAAAGGCTGATCTTGAACTTAAGGAAGACGGCGCTGTTGAAATGGGCGATACAGCAGTTATCGATTTCGAAGGTTTCAAAGATGGCGTAGCTTTCGAAGGTGGTAAGGCTGAAAACTACGAACTAGGTATTGGTTCTGGTTCATTCATTCCTGGCTTTGAAGAACAGGTAGTAGGTATGAAGGCTGAAGAAACTAAGGAAATCAACGTTCAGTTCCCTGAAAACTACCACGCTGAAGACTTAAAGGGTGCTCCAGTAGTATTCAAGGTTACAGTTCATGAAATCAAGAAGAGAGTTCTTCCTGAATTAAATGACGAATTCGTTAAGGAATTAAAGATCGAAAACGTTAATACTGTTGAAGAATACAAGAATCACATCAAGGAAACTAAGTTAGCTGGTAAGAAGAACCAGGCTGAAAACGAAGCTCAGACTAAGTTATTAGAAGAATTCGCTAAGATGTGTGAAGTAAACATTCCTGCTAAGATGATCGAAAGAGAAGTTGATCAGCAGATTCAGGAACAGGCACAGAGATTAGCTTACCAGGGCTTAAAGTTTGATCAGTACTTACAGTTCACTAATCAGACAATGGATGAAGTTAGAAAGAATCTTGTAGCTCCATCTACTGAAAGAGTTAAAGTTTCTCTTTGCTTAGAAGCACTTGCTAAGGAAGCAAATGTAGAAGTATCTGAAGAAGATATCGAAAAGTATTATGATGATATGGCTTCAACATATGGCATGCCAAAAGAAGATGTTAAGAAGTATGTTGATGTTGAAACTGTTAAGGGCGATTTAAAGCTTAACAAGGCATTAGAATTACTTAAGAACAACTAATATAAACTAATAAAAGACGCCTAGCGTCTTTTAATTTAAAAGGAGGTTTTTTATGGAAAATATCCACGAATATCCTGTGTTATGCACCAGAGGTGCAGTATTATTCCCATTACAAGAACTATCTGTTGAAGTAGGTCGTGACCAGAGCGTTAAGGCTGTTAACTATTCTTTAAATAAGATGGTAAATATGGTTCTTGTTTCGCAAAGATCAGTTGGTGTTGATTTCCCTGAGGATGATGACTTATATGAATATGGTACTTTATGCCGTATCAAGTCAAGCAGAGTCAGAGAAGATCATTTGAAGGTTGTCTTTGTCGGTTTACAAAGAGTTAGAATCAATAAATATACAGCTGTTGATGGCGTTAAACATGCTGATGTTGAACTTTTAGAAGACATTGGTGAAAACAGCGTTGAAATTGAAGTTTTATGTAAGAAGGCTTTAACTGAATTCAACATTATTGCGCAAAAGTTTGGCCGTCAGGGCTTTCCTTTAAATGGTGTAAACAAGTTTGATATCAATCTGGCTTCAAATCTTGTAGATACTTTTGCCCAGGTTTATGTCCAGGGCGTTGCTGAAAAGCAGAAGTATCTGGAAGAACTATCTGTAGAAAACAGATTAAACATGATGCTTGATCGTTTAACTCGTGAAAAGCAGATGGATGCCATTGAGAAGGAAATCAATGAAAAAGTTAAGATGAAGATTGAGGATTCTCAAAAGGACTATTACCTAAGAGAAAAACTTAAGGCTATTAAGGATGAACTGGGTGATGGTGGTCCTTCTTCTGATATCGATGACTTAAGAGAAAAACTGGAAAACAATCCTTATCCGGAAAATGTTGTGGCTAAGGCCAAAGAAGAATTCAAGCACTATGAAATGCTTCCAGCTTCTTCAGGTGAAGCAGGGGTTATCAGATCATATCTTGAATGGCTTTTAAATGTCCCTTGGTGGCAGAAATCCGTTGATAACGAGGATTTAAATGAAGTAAGCAGAATTCTCGATGAAGATCACTATGGTCTTGAAAAAGTTAAGGAAAGAATTCTTGAATATCTGGCAGTTAAGCAAATGACTAAATCTTTAAAGTCACCAATTATCTGCCTTGTTGGTCCTCCAGGTGTTGGTAAGACATCTTTGGCTAAATCAGTTGCTCGTGCACTTGATCGTAAGTTTGTTAAGATCTCTTTGGGTGGCGTTAGAGATGAGGCTGAAATTAGAGGGCATAGAAGAACTTATTTAGGTTCGATGCCTGGTCGTATCATTCAGGGTATGAAGAAGGCTCAAACTCTAAATCCGGTCTTCTTAATCGATGAAATTGATAAGATGGCTTCAGACTTTAAGGGTGATCCAAGTTCTGCCATGCTGGAAGTACTTGACCCAGAACAGAATAACCTGTTCTCTGATCACTACCTTGAAGAACCATATGACTTGAGCGATGTATTATTCATTGCGACAGCCAACTATATGGAGAATATTCCGCCTGCTTTATTAGACAGACTGGAAATTATTAATTTAAGCTCATATACCGAAGTTGAGAAGTTAAGCATAGCTAAGAACCATTTAGTGCCTAAACAGCTAAATGAAAACGGTTTAAAGGGGTCTCAATTTAAGATTGATGACGATATGCTGCTTGACTTGATCAGACATTACACCAGAGAAGCTGGTGTAAGGCAGCTTGAAAGACAGATTGGTGCGCTATGCCGTAAGTCAGTTCTGCAGGTTTTAAGAAACGGTAAACGTTCAGTTAAGATCAATAAGAAACTGCTAAAGGAATGGCTTGGCAATCCTAAGTTTGAATATGGCTGCAAAGAGAAAAAGAACCAGGTTGGTGTAGTTACTGGTCTGGCTTATACATCTTTTGGTGGCGATATCCTGCCAATTGAAGTTAACTACTTTGAAGGTAAGGGTAAACTGATTGTTACTGGTCAGTTAGGTGATGTTATGAAGGAAAGTACTGAAATCGCCCTAGACTATATCAAGGCTAATGCCAAGAAGTTTGGTGTGGAAGTGGCTTTCTTTGAGACTCATGATATTCATATTCACGTACCAGAAGGGGCTGTGCCAAAGGATGGTCCTTCAGCTGGTATCACTCTTACAACAGCAATCTTGAGTGCTGTAAAGGGTTCTGAAGTTTATGCTGATCTGGCTATGACTGGTGAAGTTACTTTAAGAGGTAATGTTTTACCGATTGGTGGCTTAAAAGAAAAGTCGATGGCAGCTCATCGTTCAGGTATTAAAAAGATTATTATTCCAAAGGGCAATGTCAAAGACCTTGATGATGTCCCTGAAACAGTTAAAAACGATATCACCTTTATCCCTGTAGAAAAGGTTGATGCGGTTATTAAGGAAGCGTTTGTAAATGATTAGTTTTATTTCTTCAGCTACAAAGCTTTACCAGTATCCTGAAAGCCAGGGTGAGGTAGTTTTTGTTGGCCGCAGTAATGTTGGCAAATCTTCATTAATCAACGCCTTATATGGCAAGATTGCCTATGTTGGTAAAACTCCAGGTAAGACGCGTTTACTAAACTTCTTTAATGTAAACAATAAATATACAGTATGCGACGTTCCCGGATATGGCTATGCCAGAAGAAGTGATAAGGAAATCATTGAATTTGGTCAGATGATGGATGAATATTTTACACAAAGAGAGGCTTTGAGACTTTGTGTGCTTATTCTTGATATCAGAAGAGTGCCAAATCAGGACGATATCGACATGTATAACTATTTAAAAGACAACAATATTCCTGTACTTGTTGTGGCAAATAAAAGTGATAAATTTTCTAATAATCAGCTGATAAAACAGAAAAAAATCATCTGTGAAACGCTTTCATTAGAGGACATCACTTGCATTTCAACTTTAAAACGTAGTAATATAGTACTTGTGGCTGAAAAAATAGAGTCACAGGTGGTATAAATGGAAAGTATTTTTAACGTTGTAAAAAGAATGCCGTTACTGCTTGAAACGTTGTTTGTAGTATTAGTACCAAGTTCAACTGATGTTGAAGCAGAGATGTTACTTGGCAGTAATAGCGAATATATTCTTAATCAAAAAGCTGAAACTGTAGGCACTGAAGAATTCGTTCAGGTCCGCACTATGATGGAAGAAAGAATCGATCTTGAAGAAAGCATCGTTTATGACCAGCTTAGTGAAAAGGCCTGGAAGATTGCTAAGAGCTTAGAATGGCGAACAGGTAACTGTTATGAAATCTGCATGTTATTTGTTAACCAGTTCTATGGCCCAGGATATAAGATTTCTGAAGCGACTATCGTCGATGAACCAAGACCTGGCGATTTAATCTATTATTCGGATGGCGGATTGGGTATTGAACACTGGGGCGTCTTCTTAGGTGGAACTGACGCTTTACAGGGTAATCATAATGGTTATGCCCGTTTAAAGAGTGTTTATATCAGAAACGCTTCGGCTCCTATTTTTTACAGAATGAATCAAAAGAATAATGACTAAGACTTATCCAATGGGTAAGTCTTTTTCTTTGAAAAAATGTAAAATGAAAACATTTTCATAAATATGAAAAAGTTATGAAAAATTTGTTGACTTCTTTTTTCTAGGGACATAACATTAAATATGTAAACAGAAAGGGGTTATAAAAATGAAACGAAATATGTATTCCAATTGTTGTAGATTTATGGCCTCTGCATGTGATCAGATAGCTATAATTATTGACGTCATTATTATTAGATTACTAGTCTTACGTAATTTGATTTTGTGTGGTTAATAATTGATAGTGTTTATTTATGTTATTTAGATGAGCTATCAATGAGCTCATCTTTTATTTTATTAGAAACAGATAGGTATCTGTGTCTATAGAAAAAAACGATTAAGAAGGGAGACTTGAAATGAAAAAATTATTAGTCGTTTTACTAGGTATCATGATGGTATTTGGCCTAGTTGGTTGTGGTTCTAAAACAGAAGACAACGCTCCATCAACAGGTGGTGGTGACGAAGCAAAGGCTAGCTTCAAGCTAGGTTGCTCAGGTCCACTTACAGGTGGCGCTGCAGTTTACGGTAATGACGTAAAGTGGGCTGCTGAAATGGCTGTTGCCGAAATCAATGAAAAAGAAGGTTATAACTTCTTCGAATTCAGAATGGAAGATGATGAAGCTGATCCAGAAAAAGCTCCAAACGCTTACGGTGCTTTAACTGACTGGGGTATGCAGGTATCTCTATACACTGTAACTTCAGGTGCTGGTCTTGCAGTTTCTGCTGACTACAATGCTGATAGAGTATTCGCTTTAACTCCATCTGGTTCTAACCCTGGTCTTGCTCACCCAGCTAATGGTAACTACGATAACTTATTCCAGGTTTGCTTCACTGACCCTAACTTAGGTACAGCTAGTGCTGATTACATTTCTTCAAACACTATCGCTGGTATGGAAGTAAAGAAAGTTGCTGTTATCTACAGATCTGATGATGACTACTCTACATCTATCTACAACACATTCATGTCTAAGGCTGCTGAAGTAGGTCTTGAAGTTGTTTATGAAGGTTCTTTCATTAACTCTGATGCTGACTACTCAACTCAGTTAACTGGTGCAGCTGCTGCTGGTGCTGAATTAGTATTCCTTCCAATCTACTACGGTCCAGCTGCAACTATCTTAACTCAGGCTGCTGCTATGACTGATTTCAACCCTGTATTCTTCGGCGTTGATGGTATGGATGGTATCCTAGGTCTTGAAGGTTTCGATCATGCACTTGCTGAAGGTGTTTACCTATTAACACCATTCGCTGCTGATGCTAAGGATGATGCTACTGTTCATTTCGTAACAGGTTTCGAAGCTGCTCATGGTTCAACTCCAACTCAGTTCGCTGCTGATGCTTATGATGGTGTTTACGCTATCTACAACGCATTAAAGGCTACTGGTTGCACAGCTGATATGGATGCTGCTACTATCTGCGATAAGCTAGTTGGTGAATTCACTACAATGACTTTTGAAGGCTTAACTGGTACTGCTAACTGGGCAGAAAACGGTGAAGTTTCTAAGACTCCAAAAGCTGTAATCATCACTGACGGTGTATACGTAGCTGCTGAATAATTTAAAAAATTAATAATATCTTAAGGTTGCCTTAGAGATAAGGCAACCTTATCACATTTTGTAAAAGTCATTAAAAGTAATAAAGAAGGGGGTAAATATGGTATTTCTATCGTATTTAATAACAGGGCTTGGTCTTGGAAGTGTTTATGCGATCATAGCTCTTGGATATTCAATGGTTTATGGTATAGCGAAAATGCTGAACTTTGCACATGGTGACATCATCATGGTTGGTTCATACGTCGCATTCTTTGTTTTATATAGATTTGGCCTATCAGTTCCAGTAGGCATCATTCTATCTGTGCTGGTCTGCACAGTCTTAGGTGTACTGGTCGAAAGATTAGCTTATAAACCATTAAGACAGGCATCTTCTTTATCAGTTTTAATTACTGCTATTGGTGTTTCTTATTTCCTACAGAATGGTGCACAGCTTCTTTGGTCTTCATCTCAGAAGATGTTCAAATCTGTAGTAGGTGATGGTGGCATCTCTTTATTTGGTGGAAAGTTAACTCTTTCATATATCACACTTGTAACAATCCTTACTTGTATCCTGATTATGATTGCTTTAACATTATTCATCAATCATACTTCTACTGGTCGTGCTATGAGAGCTTGTTCAGAAGATAAGGGTGCTGCACAGTTAATGGGTATTAATGTTAATACTACAATCTCAATTACCTTCGCTATCGGTTCAGCACTTGCTGCAATCGCTGCTGTACTATTATGTTCAACATATCCTTCAATTACACCAACTCTAGGCTCTATGCCTGGTATTAAAGCCTTCACGGCTGCTGTATTTGGTGGTATCGGTTCAATTCCTGGTGCCTTCATTGGTGGTTTATTATTAGGTGTTATTGAAAGTTTAGCTAAGGCATATATTTCTACACAGCTATCAGATGCTGTTGTATTTGCAGTATTGATCGTTGTCTTATTAATTAAGCCAACAGGCTTACTTGGTAAGAAAGTATCAGTTAAGGTTTAAGGAGGGGAGAACATGTTTAAGAAAATTTTCGACAAAAAACATCGTGGCCGTACCTTCTCATATCTGATGGTACTTGTTGCCTATGTTGTTATTGAAATAATGTTATCAACCAAGTCAATGTCTTCTTTAATGAAGAACTTGCTTGTTCCTTGTTGCTGTTATATTGTTACAGCTTTAGCTTTAAACCTTTGTGTAGGCTTATCTGGTGAATTATCACTTGGTCATGCCGGTTTTATGTCTATTGGTGCTTATACTGGTATCTGCTTCTCTGGTTTCTTTGAAAGCAGCATTACAAATCCAATCGTAAGACTAATACTTGCTATGATGATTGCCGCTGCTGTTACAGCTTTATTTGGTTTCCTTATTGGTATTCCAGTATTAAAACTATCAGGTGACTATCTGGCTATCGTTACTTTGGCTTTCTGTCAGATCATCGCTTCACTTATCAATAACTGCTACCTTGGTTTTGATTCTAATGGTATTCAGTTCTCATTTATTACAAATAATGTAAATATCGAAGCCACTGGTAAGATGCTTCTATCAGGTCCAATTGGTGCTTCAGGTACTACACGTATTTCAACATTTACAGTTGGTGTTGTATTAATTGTTATTACTTTGATCGTTATTTATAACCTAATGTATTCAAAGAATGGCCGTGCTATTATGGCTTGTCGTGATAACTCAATTGCTGCTTTATCAGTAGGTGTATCAGTTACCAAGACTAAGATGCTGGCCTTTGTAATTTCAGCTGCTATTGCTGGTGCTGCTGGTGCTCTATATGGCTTAAACTTCTCAACTTTAGCTCCAGCTAAGTTTAACTTCAACCAGTCAATCCTGATTCTTGTTTACGTAGTATTGGGTGGCTTAGGTAATATTAATGGTACTATTATCGCTGCATCATTACTGTACATCCTGCCTGAAAAACTAAGAGGTTTACAGGATTACCGTATGATTATTTACTCATTAGTATTAATTGCAATTATGCTAATCTCTAATAATCAGAAGTTTAAGGTCTTTGTTGAAAAGAATACTAAATTGTTTAAAAACAAATTTACTAAGAAGGAGGCTAAATAGTTATGTCAAATACAAATAACACTCCAATATTAGAAGTTAAGGATCTGGGTATTGATTTCGGCGGTCTTACTGCTGTAAACAATTTCAATATCACAATCAATAAAAATGATATTTATGGCTTAATCGGTCCAAATGGTGCTGGTAAGACTACTGTCTTCAATATGCTTACCAAGGTTTATACACCAACTCGTGGCACTATCATCTTTAATGGTCAGGATACCAAGGGTATGGATGCGATTGCCGTTAATAAACTGGGTGCTGCCAGAACTTTCCAGAACATTCGTCTATTCAATGAATTAACTGTTGAAGACAATGTAAAGATTGGCATGCACAACGAACTGACTTATAGTACTTTAGAAGGTATTTTAAGAACTCCTAAATACTATAAGCAGGAAAAGGCTGCTCATGAAAAGGCTATTGAATTATTAAAGATTTTTAATCTTGATGAATTCGCTGATGTACAGGCTAAGTCATTACCTTATGGTGCTCAAAGAAGACTGGAAATTGCCCGTGCTTTAGCAACTAATCCAGTATTACTGTTACTTGATGAACCAGCTGCTGGTATGAACCCAACTGAAACTGAAGAATTAATGAATACTATTCGTTTTGTAAGAGACAAGTTTAATATCGCAATTCTTTTAATTGAACACGATATGAAACTGGTTATGGGTGTATGTGAAAAGATTACTGTTTTAAACTTTGGTCAGGTATTAATGACAGGTACTCCTAGTGAAGTACAGTCTAATCCAGAAGTTATTAAGGCTTATATAGGAGATTAATTATGCTAGAAGTTAAGGATTTAAATGTCAGCTATGGCATGATTGATGCTGTTAAGGGTATCAACTTTAAAATTGAAGATGGCCAGGTTGTAGCGTTAATCGGTGCCAATGGTGCCGGTAAGACTACTACCATGCATACAATTTCTGGCTTATTAAAGGCTAAGTCAGGATCTATTACGCTGGATGGTAAAGATATCACTAAGGTTCCAGGTAACAAGATTGTTTCTATGGGCCTGGTACAGGTACCAGAAGGTCGTCGTGTCTTTACTCAAATGACTGTTGAAGAAAATTTAAAACTTGGTGCTTACTTAAGAAAAGACAAGGAACAGATTGAAAAAGACTTTAAACATGTCTATGAACTATTCCCACGTCTGGAAGAAAGAAAGTCTCAGCTTGCTGGTACTTTATCTGGTGGTGAGCAGCAGATGCTGGCTATGGGAAGAGCCTTAATGTCTTCACCTAAGGTCTTGCTTCTTGATGAACCTTCAATGGGTTTATCACCATTACTTGTTAAGGAAATTTTCTCAATCATTAAGGAAATCAATAAATCAGGTACAACAGTATTTGTAGTAGAACAGAATGCGAAGATGGCTTTGGAAATTGCTGATTACGCATATGTTATGGAAACTGGTAAAATAGTATTAGAAGGAACAGGTAAGGAACTTGCTGCTTCAGAAGCTGTACAGAAAGCATATCTTGGAGGTTAAAGTATGTACGTTAAAGACTGGATGACAAAAAACCCAATTTGTCTGCAAGAAACTGATTCAATTTTGGATGCTTATAATGTTTTAAAATCAAATGGCTTCCATCGTATTCCTATCTTAAAAGGGGCTAAGCTTGTTGGCTTAGTAACTGATGACACATTATCAGATTACTCGCCATCAAAGGCTACAACTTTATCAGTATTTGAAATCAATTCTTTACTACAGAAAACCAAGTGTAGTGAAGTTATGATTACTGAAGTTATTGATATTCAGGATACTGAACTGCTTGAAGAAGCTGCGGAAAAGATGAAGAGATACAATATCAACTGTCTGCCAGTTATGAGCGGTGACAAACTTGTTGGTATTATCACTTTAAAGGATATCTGTTCAGCCTTCGTTAATATGATGGACTACCATTCAAAGGGTTCAAGAATCGTTATCACTATTGATGATGATCATCCTGGTATTCTGTCTGATATCGCTCAGGTCTTAGCTGAAAAAGATATCAACATCTCAATGATGACTGTTTATCACTATGAAAAGATTACTATCTTAGTAAAGGTAGATAATGAAGATTCTGTAACAGTAGCTAACTTATTAAGTTCAAAGGGCTATACTGTTGTAGATTATCGCACAATGCAAATTGATTAATTTTGCTGGCTGTAATAGAATAGATTAGACGAAGAAAAGAAGGAAGTAATTATCCTGTGACATAAAGAGATATCCTGGGGCTGAGAAGGATACGAAAGGGTAGTGAAAAGTAGTCTTGGAGTTTATCGGCTGAGCTTAGTAAGCTGATACGTTACTCGCGTTAAGAGATTAAGTAAAAAATAAGGTGGTACCGCGTAATCACGCCCTTGTGCCACCTTTTTATTTTGTAAAGGAGAGAAAAAATGTTAGATACAAAGTATGATGCTGGCAAAGTTGAAGCTGGCAAATATGATGAATGGTTAGCTAAAAAATATTTTGAATGTGGCAAAGATGTAGCTAAGGTTCCATACACTATCGTAATTCCACCACCAAATGTAACTGGTAAATTACACTTAGGTCACGCTATGGATAATACTCTGCAGGATCTTATTTCTAGATATAAGAGACTTAGAGGCTATGACGTACTATGGGTTCCTGGTATGGACCACGCTGGTATTGCGACTCAGGCTAAAGTTGATGCCCGTTTAAAAGATGAAGGTATTTCTAGATACGATATTGGTCGTGAAAAGTTCTTGGAAAGAGCTTGGGAATGGAAGTCTGAATACTCTGATTTTATCCGTGCTCAATGGGCTAAGATGGGTATTTCTGTAGACTATCGCAAGGAAAGATTCACACTTGATGAAGGTCTATCAAATGCAGTAAAAGAAGTTTTCGTTAGATACTATAAGGAAGGTCTAATCTACCAGGGCCAAAGAGTTATTAACTGGGACCCTCAGGCTAAGACTGCTTTAAGTAATATCGAAGTAGTTCATAAGGATGTTGAAGGCAAGATGTATTACTTCAACTACAAGCTTGTTGATAGCGATGAAACATTTACTGTTGCGACAACTCGTCCAGAAACAATGTTTGGTGATGTTTGTGTTGTTGTTAACCCTAAGGATGAAAATACAAACTACCTGATTGGCAAGAAATGCATTAACCCAGCTAATGGTGATGTATTACCAATTATTGGTGATGAATATATCGAAATCGGTTTTGGTACAGGCATCATGAAGTGTACTCCTGCCCATGACCCTAATGACTATCAGATCGCTTTAAGACACAAACTTGATATGCCTATCTGTATGTATGAAGATGGCACTATGAATGAACTTTGTGGTGTATATAAGGGTCTAGACCGTTATGAATGCCGTGAAAAGCTGGTTGAAAAGATTAAAAATGATGGCAATCTTGTAAAGATTGAAACTATTCAGCATTCAGTAGGTTTCTCTGAAAGAACTGATGTAATGGTTGAGCCATATCTTTCTAAGCAGTGGTTTGTTAAGATGAAGCCTTTAGCTGAAGCAGTGTTAAAGGATCAGGAAAACGAAGATACTAAGATCAACTTCTATCCTAAGCGTTTTGAAAAGACATTCAATTCTTGGCTTGAATCAATTGAAGACTGGTGTATCTCAAGACAATTATGGTGGGGTCACAGAATTCCGGTTTACTATCACAATGAAACTGGTGAAATCTATTGTGAAGTAGATCCACCTAAGGATATTGAAAACTGGCATCAGGATGAAGATGTACTTGATACCTGGTTCTCAAGTGCTTTATGGCCTTTCTCAACATTAGGCTGGCCTGATAACACTGAAGACTTACAGCGTTACTTCCCAACTTCTTGTATGGTAACTGGTTATGACATCATCTTCTTCTGGGTAGCAAGAATGGCTATTTCTAGTAAGCACTTCTTAGGCAAGTATCCATTTAAGGACTGTCTAATCCATGGCCTTATCAGAGATGAAAAGGGTAGAAAGATGTCTAAGTCACTTGGCAATGGTATTGACCCAATTGAATTAATCGACAAGTATGGCTGCGATTCAATGAGATTGTTACTTTCTACTAACTCTACTCCAGGTCTGGATATGAACTTCTCAACTGAGAAGATGGAAGCTGGCTGGAACTTCATCAATAAGTTATGGAATGCTTCTAGATTCGTATTATTAAACAAACCTGAGGGTTATGAATATAGTGAACCAAAGCTTGAAAGTGAAACAGATCACTGGATTATTTCTAAGTTAAACTACATTATCAAGCAGACTACTTATAACTTAGACCGTTATGAATTTGCGATTGCTGGTAATGAATTAATTGACTTTGTCTGGAATGACTTCTGTTCATCATATATTGAATTCACTAAGTCTACTTTAATGGGTGAAGATTTAGAAGCTAAGAAGAAGACTCTTGATACATTAATCTATGTATTAACTGCTATCTTAAAGCTTCTTGCTCCATTTATTCCATTTGTTACTGAAGAAATCTATCAGGCTATCTATGGCAAGGAAGTAAGTATCAATACTGAAAGCTGGCCAGAAGAATTAGCATGTGATGAAAACAAGGCTAATGAGATTGAAACGCTTCTGGAAATCATCAAGATTACAAGAGAAATCAGAACCGAAAACAATGTTAAGCCTTCTAAGCCTTTAGAAGTAGTAATTGAGGGTTTCAGTGCTAATGAAAATGAAATCTCTATCTTAAATAAGATGTGTAAGCTTGAAGTAGTTGATTCAATTAGTGAAGAAACTATCGTTAGACCAATGTCTAATGGTAAGGTTTACTTCGTAATGTCTGAAGTTGTAAACAAGGAAGAAGAATTAGCTAAGATTGACAAGGAATTAAAGAGACTTGAAGGCGAAATCAAGAGAAGTGAAGGCATCCTTTCTAATGAAAAGTTCTTAGCTAAGGCTCCTGAAGCTAAGGTTAATGAGGAAAAGGAAAAATTAGCCAAGTATAAGGAATCTTATAAGACTCTGGAAGCTAAGAAAGCTGAACTTCAATAGACAAGCCAGATAAATAGATTTATAATATCTAAGTATCGTAAATGAGACGAGATTATTCTTATCACTTTTATAGAGAGGCTGTGGTTGGTGTAAACAGTTATACATAAGGATAGTTACTACTCATTAGATCTTTTTAATCAAAGACGTAAAACTCGCGTTAAGAGTAAGAGTAAAAATTAAGGTGGTACCGCGTAATAACGCCCTTATACCACCTTTTTATTTTGTGGAGGAATTATGATTAACATTAAAGAAAATGAAAGATTAAACACTCTTAATCACTCTTGTGCACACTTGCTTGCTCAGGCAGTATCTCATCTTTATCCTAATGCCAAGTTCTGGGTAGGACCAGTTATTGAAGAAGGTTTCTACTATGATATCGACTTAGGTGATGAAGTTATCAAGGAAGAAGACTTAGCCAAGATTGAAAAAGAAATGAAGAAGATTTCTAAAGATGGCAAGAGAATCGTTAGAAACGAAATCTCTAAGGCTGAAGCTTTAGAAAGATTTAAAGATGATCCATACAAGGTAGACTTAATCTCTAGAATGGATGAAGAAGAAACAACTATTTCAACATATACTCAGGGTGACTTTACTGATTTATGTCGTGGTCCACACGTTGAAACAGTTAAGGAATTAAAGAACTTCAAGTTAATCAAGCATTCTGGTGCATACTGGAAGAATGACGCTAAGAACAAGATGTTACAGCGTATTTATGGTGTATGTTTCGATAATCCAGAAGATCTTGAAGACTACTTAAGAGAATTACAGGAAGCAAGAGAAAGAGATCACAGAAAGATTGGTAAAGATTTAGATATCTTTATGACTTCTTCTTTAATCGGTGCTGGTATGCCTCTATGGCTTCCAAATGGTGCGGTTATCAGAAAGAATCTTGAAAACTACATCTACAAGAAAGAACGTTCATTAGGCTATGACCACGTATATACACCATGCGTTGGTACTAAGCAGCTATATGTAACTTCAGGACACTGGGATCACTATCAGAAGAACATGTTCCCATTAATGAAAGTTGATGAAGAAGAATTCGTTCTTCGTCCTATGAACTGTCCTCATCATATGGTTGTTTATAAGAACAAACTTCATTCTTACCGTGACTTACCTGTAAGAATTGGTGAATTTGCAACTGACTTCCGTTATGAAGCTTCTGGTGCGGTTAAGGGCCTTGAAAGAGTTAGATGCATGTGTCAGAATGACGCTCACTTATTCGTAAGACCTGACCAGATTGGTGAAGAATTCAAGTCTGTAGTTAACTTAATCCTAGAAGTATATAAGGACTTTGGTATCAAGAACTACAAGTTCAGACTTTCTTTAAGAGATCCTGAAGATAAGAAAAAATACTTTGATGATGATGAAATGTGGAATACTGCTGAAGCAAAGCTTAGAGAAGTATTAAATGAATTAGGCGTTGAATACTTTGAAGCTGTAGGCGAAGCTGCTTTCTATGGTCCTAAGCTGGACGTTGAAGTTAAGCCAGCTGTTGGTCCAGAAGTAACTCTTTCTACTTGTCAGTTAGACTTCTTACTTCCTAGAAGATTTGAATTAAACTATGTTGATTCAGATGCTGAAAAGAAGACTCCAGTTGTAATCCATAGAGCAATCTTTGGTACATTTGATCGTTTCACTGCCTTCATCATTGAAGAAACTAAGGGTGCATTCCCTCTATGGTTAGCACCAACTCAGATGGTTATCGTACCAGTTAACTCTGAAATCCACTCTGACTACGCTTACCAGGTTAAGGAAGCTTTAGCTAAGGAAGGCTATAGAGTAGCTGTAGATGACCGTAATGAAAAGCTTGGTTACCGTATCAGAGAAGCTCAGCTAAAGAAGATTCCTGTCCAGATCGTTGTTGGTGATGGTGAAATCGCTGAGGGCGCTGTAAACATCAGAAGATTCGGTGTTCAGGGCAATACTACATTAAAGCTTGAAGAAGCAATCAAGGCTTTCAAGGAAGAAACAGATAAATTTACATGCTAAAGAAAATACTTTGTATTTGTCTGGCATTATTATTAACAGCTTGTAAACCAGTGGGTGATGTAATGACTAGCAGCAATGCCTATTCATTACTTTGCTCAACTGGTACACCAGCCATTTCTTTACTTTCAATCATTAACAGTGAACACAGTATTGATATCAGTGAGGATATAAATGTTATTGGTGAGGCTTTTGATAAGGCTGATTATGACTTTGTCATTGCCCCAATTAATCTAGGTGTAAACAAGTCTGTAAGCTCTGGCAATTACTTATTGTTGTCAGTAGTAAGCTATGGTACCTATAATCTTGTTTCTACAGATTCTACTCTTAATAAGGGTAATGTTCTGGCTATGAACAAGAATGGTGTCATTAAAGATGTTCTTGAATATCTAAAGCAGACTGATTTAAGAAAATATGACTTTGAATGGTGCAATTCTATGTATGATATTGAATATAATTTTAATAATTCTGGTACAGTTGCTGCCGTTGTGGATGAAGTTTCTTATAACTATTTAAGCAGTGCTTTAGGTAGGGAACTATTCAAGATTGAAGATATTAATGTCGACTATGAATATCAGTCTCATTATGATCAGATTCCTGAATACGGTATGTTTGTAAGAAAAGAAATTGCGGAAAAAGATCAGGCTAATTTAGCTTCTTTTGCCAAGACTTTAAAGACAAATATTGCCTTATACAAAACAGATAAGACAACCTTTAATAAGGTTTTAAATGATTCAGATATTTCTAAAATTGGCTTTGACAGCAGGGAACTTATCTCGGAATCATACAACTACTGTGGCTTAGACTTTGTCTATGCAGTTAATGATTATGACAAGATTAGTTTTGTCTTATCACTAAGTGAAAGCACAGTACCGGAAACTATTATTGTTAAATAATGAAGAAAACACATGCTATTTCAATTTGCCTGATGATAATTATTTATTCATTGCTCTCTATAGTGGTGAATAAGACTTTTATCCTACCTGGTATTCTTGAAATAGCATTTTCTTTAAAAGAAATTGTCTTTAACGTTAAGTTCTTATCAATTGTATTCACAAGTCTCTTTAGAGTCTTTATTGGCTTATTAACCAGCTTTATACTGGCTTTACTTCTTTCACTATTGTCATACTTCAATAAGACTATAAAAGAATTTTTTGAACCGGTATACTTGTTATTAAAGACTATCCCTAATGTTACCTACATCATTGTTTCCTTATTGTGGCTTGGAAGAAATGGCAGTGTGCTTCTGGTGTCGGCCTTAGTAGTTTTTCCAATTCTATATAATTCAATCCTGAATGCCTTATTTAATATTGATAAGGAACTGATAGAAATTACCGATACTTATAACGGTTCTAACATTTATAAGATAAGAAAGATTTATCTGCCTTTAATCAGAAATGATATCCTGCTTTCCTTAAAAAACAGCTGTTCCTTAGGCTTTAAGGTTGCAATTATGGCTGAGATACTTTCACAGGTTAAAACCGGTATCGGCAGGGAACTGCACTTTGCCAGAATCAATTACTTAATGGCTGATATCTTTGCCTGGACAATTATTATTATTGTCATCAGTTATTTGATTGATTATTTGCTGAATAAACTGATTAGCTGAGCATCTCAGCTTTTTATTTTGGCCTTCGGCATATATAATTTTAATGAATTAGAATATGTTTTAATTATGCTTAAAACAGGAGAGCAATATGAACAAAATCAATAAAAGAATAATCGGCTTAATCTGTATACTCTTAATGGTATTTTCTTTTGGTGTAAATACATTCGCTGAAGAGAATAAACAGAAAACAGTAAAGATTGGCTATGTCTATGCAGTCAACTATGAAGAAGGAAAAGAAGGCGAATACAAAAGGGGTTCAGGCTACGAATACTTCCAGCGTATCGCTTATCTGACCGGCTGGAAATATGAATATGTTTATGGTTCATTTTCTGAATGTTACAAGATGCTAGTTGATGGCGAAATTGATCTTTTTGGTAATGTTTCTTATACTCCTGAAAGAGCAGAATTATTTAATTTCTCGGATTACCCGCAAGGCAAGGATACCTATTGGTTATATGCAGGCCATGATGATACTGTTTTAACAAGTGGTGATACTTCTAAACTGAATAACTGCAGGATTGGTGTTACCAAGGGTTCTTTCCAGGCTGGTGTTTTAGCTGAATGGCTGGAGAATAAACAGATATTTGCGGAAATAGTTCCTTGCAGTGGATATGATGAAATGATGAATAGACTGGATGCTGGTGAAATAGATGCTTTTGCGGCACCGGATTTATCATCTACTTATAATTATCCAGCTATTTTTAATATTGGCTTTAGTGACTACTATTTTGCCGTAGCCAAGGATAGGACAGATATTCTGGATGAATTAAATGCGGCTTTATATGAAATTCAGAATACTGATTCCGACTTCAATACAGCCTTAACAACCAAATATTTCTATAAGATGTCCAGCAAGCTTTCTTTCAACGAAGATGAAAAGGCCTGGCTAAATGAACACGACAATACAATTCGCATTGGCTGTTTTGATAACTATCTGCCTTTTATCGGCAAGAATGGCGATGACTTCGTGGGTGTGTTTAATACCGTTATTGAGAAGCTTAGAAATGAATATGGCGTAAATATTATTCTTTCTACTTATCATTCGGTTGCTGAAATGAAAGAAGCTATCAATAAAGATGAAATTGATATGGCTGGTCCGGTGGTAGCTGATTTGTATCTGGCAGAACTTGATGACTATGTTTTAACCAACAAGTATTATTAATACTACGCCAGTTATTATTTTTAGTGGCAATGACTACACCGACAGTACAAAAACGATACTTACTTCCAATCCAACTATTTTTACGGCTGAAGTAGCGAAAGTACTTTTCCCGGAAGCTGAAATAATTGAATGTGCCAGTGATGAAGAATGCCTTAAAATGGCTTCACTTGACAAGGGCAGTATTCTTATTCCTTCTACCCGTATTAATCTGGTTAGAAGAGAATTGCAGGACTTAAACTTATCAATTGCTGAAATTTCTACTAAAACTGAAGTCAGTTTAATGACTAATAAGGATAATAGAAGAGCGGCTTCTATTATTAATAAGGCTATTTCTTTATCTTCTAATGAATTAAGCGGCATGGTTTTAACTGAAAATTCCGTTCTTGATGAAGATATGTCTATGCTAGAAATCCTGAAGAAAAATGCTGGTTATATTGCAATTGCCGTTATGGCAATCGCCATGGTCTTTGCGGTTCAGAGCTTCAAGTTAATGAAAAATAAGAAGAAACTGGAAATTGCTTTAGCTGATGCTCAGGCTGCCAATATCGCAAAAACTGCTTTCCTGAATAATATGTCTCATGATATTCGTACGCCAATGAATGCCATTATTGGCTTTAGAGACTTACTGGAAAAGCATCAGGATGAACCGGAAAAGCGTTCTGATTATTTAAGAAAGATCGATGATGCTTCTTCAGTCCTGCTTTCAATTATTAATAATGTTCTGGAAATGGCCAGAATTGAAAAGGGATCAGTAGAAGTTGATGAAACTGCCTGGAGTGCCGAACAGTTTGCTGATACTTTATATTCCATCTTTTCTGATATGATGGCTGAAAAAGAAATCAGGTTTACTAAGGATATCAATGTAAAGCATCCTTATATTTATTGTGATCCAATTAAGATTAGAGAAATATTTACCAATATCTTATCTAATGCCTATAAATATACTGAAAGAGGCGGCAGTGTCCATTTATCTTTAGAAGAGCTTCCTTCAAATGTGGAAGGACAAGTCTTAATAAAAACCACAATTAGTGATACCGGTATTGGTATGAGTGAAGACTTTCTGCCTCATTTATTTGAAGAATTCAGCAGAGAAAAGAATACTACCGATGCCAAAATCGAAGGTACTGGATTGGGTATGCCAATTGTAAAACGTCTGGTAGAAATGCTTAATGGTACGATTGAAGTTACAAGTAAAAAGGGTGAAGGTACCAAGTTTGTTGTGATTCTGTCTCATAGAATTGCTGATAAGGAAGATATTGTTAATCATAACGAGGCAGAACTAAGACCTGAGAGTTTTAAAGGAAAACGCATCCTTTTAACCGAGGATAATGAGCTTAATGCGGAAATCGCCACCGAAATCTTAACAGAGGCAGGCTTTTTGATTGAAAGAGCTGAGGATGGTCAAATCTGTCTTGATATGCTTAAAAAGGCGGAAAATGGCTATTATGATTTAATCCTGATGGATATTCAAATGCCAAATATGAATGGCTATGAAGCTGCCAAGGCTATTCGTTCTTTAGATAATGAAAAGTCAAAGATTAAAATCCTTGCGATGACAGCCAATGCTTTTGAAGAAGACAAGCGTGAAGCCTTAAAGGCCGGCATGGATGGTCATGTGGCCAAGCCTGTCAATGTTGAAGAACTTATGAAGGCTCTGGCCAATATTTTAGAAGTTTAAGTTAAAAATTATTATGAAAAAGTTTAAGAAACTACTGTCTGTATTGATATGTACATTCATCTTAATGATGGCTTTTTCACCATGTGAGACTTTTGCGAAAGAAAAGGTAGTCAGACTGGGTTATGTTAATTCTGCTGGTTATCAGGAAGGCTTAGAAGGCGAGACCAAGACAGGATTTGGATATGAATACTTTCAGAAGATTTCTTATTATACTGACTGGAAATATGAATATGTCTATGGTTCTTTCTCAGAACTAATTACTAAACTGGCTAATGGCGAAATCGATATTCTGGGTGATGTTACCTATACCGAAGATAGAGCTAAGAAGATGAATTTTTCATCTTATCCGATGGGTTCTGAGAAATATTTCTTATATACAAGTGTAAATAATGAAAAATTTGATAGCCTAAATACCTCTGTTATCAACGGTGCCCGAATCGGTATTGAACCTAAAAAGGTTTCGGCCAATCTGATTAAGGAATGGGTCGACAAGTTTGATCTGGATGTCACTTATGTTGAATGTGAAAACTTCAACGATGTTGAAACAAAGACTGACAAGGGTGAAATTGATCTGTTTATTAATACTGATGCGATAGAGGGCTATGGCTATAAACCGGTTTTCTATATTGGCCCAAGCGACTTTTATTTTGCAGTAAATAAAAACAGAAATGATTTGCTTGAAGAATTAAATAATGCTTTGGCTATCATTCAAAGTTCTATTCCTAACTACAATGAGATTGTTCGCGATACTTATATGGGCAGTTCGGTTGGTGATGCTTTCCTGGGTAAGGAAGAAAATGAATGGCTAAAGGAACATGGCAATAAACTGACTATTGGTTATCTTGATAATAATCTGCCATACAGTGGTACGGATGAAAATGGTGAAGTATGTGGCTATCTTTCATCTGTTATAGATGTGATGGAAAATAAGCACGGTATTACTGTTGATAGGATTGCTTACGATAGTTTAAATGATATGTATAAGGCAGTTCAAAACGGTGAACTGGATATCTATGGTCCAAGTTATGGTACTTTCTATCTTTCGGAACAGAATGGCGCTATGCAGTCCTCTTCAATTATGGAGACACAATTGGCAATTGTTTATGGAAGTGATAAGCCAGCAACCGATAGAATCGCAACTACTTATCAATCAATGCTGCCAGACTTTGCAGTAAAAGAGTTATATCCAGATTCAGAAATTACCCAATATGAAGATCTGGAAGCCTGTATGAAGGCGGTTTATATGAATAAGGCTGATTGTCTTTTGATACCAGCTAGTCAGTTAAATCATTTAAGACATTATCGTCAGTTTAGAAAACTGAACTTCCAGGACACATCAACCAAGCTACAGATTTGCCTGTTTGTTTTAAAGGGCAACAGTGGACTTTTACAGATTCTGGATAAGAGTATTGCCTTAGCAAATAGTGAACTGCAGGGTGTTGATTTTATGGTTGATAGCTACGCGGAAAATACTTTCTGGGATTTGATTGAAAATAATCTCGATTATGTTTATTTGCTATAGTTATTATTATTTTTGTGCTGATTCTTATTTTAAATAGAGAAATATCTAATAAGAAGAAAACACAAAAGCTAAACAAGGATTTGGAAAAAGCATTAATAGAGGCTGGTGAAGCCAATATGGCTAAATCCAATTTCTTATTCAATATGTCTCACGATATCCGTACACCAATGAATGCGATTATCGGTTTTAGAGACTTATTGGAAAAATATCAGGATGATCCCCTGAAACGTCAGGATTATCTTGATAAGATTAAAAACGCTGATGATATTCTTTTGTCTATCATTAATAATGTTCTGGAGATGACCCGTATTGAACAGGGTAATATCGAAGTAAATGAGATTCCTTCTTCAATTGATGAACATTGTGAAAATCTGGATGCTATCTTTAGAGTGATGATGGAAGAAAAGGGTATTGAATTCACAAGAGAAGTCAATGTCACTAATCACTATGTCTATTCTGATGTGGCCAAGGTAAGAGAAATCTTTATTAACTTGATTTCAAATGCTTACAAGTACACTGAAAAGGGTGGTAAGGTTTCTATCATTATGGAAGAGATTCCTTGTGAAAAAGAAGGCTATACAACTTATAAGACAAGAATTTCAGATACCGGTATTGGTATGAGTGAAGAATTCCTGCCTCATATCTTTGAAGAATTTACCCGTGAACAGAATACAACTGATGCCAAGGTTGAGGGTACAGGACTTGGCATGCCGATAGTTAAAAGACTGGTAGAACTTTTGGGTGGAACGATTGAGGTTCAAAGTACTAAAAATGTAGGTACTACATTCATAGTTGAATTAACTCATAAAATTGCTGATGTAAATGAGTGTCTATCAATGCATAATAAGGCAATAGATCCATGCGTCTTTGTGGGTAAGAGAATTCTTTTGGCGGAAGATAATGAATTAAATGCGGAAATCGCAAAGGAAATTCTAAAGGAAGCAGGTTTTGAAATAGATCATGCCTGGGATGGCAGAGAATGCATTCAAATGCTGGTAAAGGCTGATAGTTCTTATTATGATTTAATCTTAATGGATATTCAGATGCCTAATATGAATGGCTATGAGTCTTCGGTTATGATTAGAAAACTGACTGATAAACAAAAAGCTAAAATCCCAATTATCGCGATGACAGCCAATGCTTTTGAAGAAGATAAGAAGGAAGCGTATCGCTGTGGTATGAATGGCCATGTGGCTAAGCCTATTGATGTAGATGTGCTTTTATCGGAATTATCTAAAATATTAAATAAGTAGAAAGGGCTTTTCATAAAAGCTCTTTTTTGAGAATTAATTCCCTATTGACATAGTAGGGTAATAAACATAAGATAATGAAGTAAATTGTAGCCTGGAGACTAATGGTTTCTAGGCTATTTCTATAGAATAAATCATTGTCAGGGGGGATTTGTTTTAATGAAGGAAATAAGTATAGATGAATTAAAAAACCTACAAAACTATCAGTTAATAGATCTTAGAGATCAAAGGATAGCTGAATATGGCATGATGCCAAGAGCTATTAATATCCCACTTAATAAATTTGAAAATAATTTTGAAGAATGTATTAAAGAATTAGATACAAATAAGGCTACTGTTCTTTATTGTCAGCGTGGTGAATTATCAAGAGATATTTCTGATCTTTTAAACAAGAGAGGGATTAATGCTTATAGTCTGATAGATGGTTATAATGCTTATTTAAGAGAGCTTATCAGTCTTGATGAATACTATGACGAAACTGTTAAAATGACTGAAGACAGCATTAGAAATAAATTTCATAAACAATTGTTTTCACCTTTTGCCAAGGCGTGTAAAAACTATGAATTAATCAAAGAGGGTGACCACATTGCGGTCTGTATTTCAGGTGGTAAGGACTCAATGCTGATGGCAAAGCTGTTTCAGGAAATACAAAGACATAAGAAAGTTAATTTTGAACTTACTTTTCTAGTAATGGATCCTGGCTATAATTTTGAAAATCGTGCCTTAATTGAAAAGAATGCCAAGAAACTGGGTATACCGGTAACTATTTTTGAAAGTCGAATTTTTGATGCGGTAGATACCATTGAAAAGAGCCCTTGTTATATCTGTGCCAGAATGCGCAGAGGCCATCTTTATAACAAGGCTAGGGAACTTGGCTGCAATAAGATAGCCCTGGGTCATCACTTTGATGATGTGATTGAAACTATTCTAATGGGAATGCTTTATGGCGGGCAGATTCAGACCATGATGCCTAAACTGCATAGTTCTAATTTTGAAGGTATGGAACTGATTAGACCCCTGTATCTTGTAAGGGAAGAAGATATCTTGAAATGGCGTGATTATAATGATTTGCATTTCTTACAATGTGCCTGTCATTTTACCGATACCTGCACTACCTGTCATGAAGATGGTACTATTTCCAGCAAGCGTCTGGAGACTAAAAAACTGATTGCCAAGCTTAAGGAAGAAAATCCTTTTGTTGAAAACAATATCTTTAAGAGCGTTGAAAATGTAAATCTGAGCACTATTATTGCTTATAAAAAGGATGATATAAAGCATCACTTTTTAGATGAATATGAAAAGGAAAAATAAGATGACAAAAGAAATTGTTAAAAAGGCTTTTATAAAGTCTATACCTATTATGTGCAGCTATATATTTGTCAGCATGGCCTATGGCATTATGATGGCAGAAGCCGGTTTTTCCTGGATTTATTCATTGGGAATAAGTTTGAGTGTTTATACAGGTGCTTTCCAGTTTGTTCTGATTACCTTTTTGAGTTCAGGAGCATCCTTACTTACAGTAGCGGTAACAGCATTTTTGATGAATAGCCGCCAGACTTTCTACAGCTTAAGTTTTCTTGATGAATTTAAGGGTATGGGTATACGTCTTCCCTATATGATTCACACAATGACTGATGAAACCTATGCCGTAAATCTTACACTGGAAGAAGGAAAAGATAAAAAAGATATTATGTTTCTTATTGCCTTATTTTCAAGAGTTTACTGGATGTTTGGAGCGGTGCTTGGTGGAATTCTTGGACAGTTTATTACCTATGATATGACAGGCATTGATTTCTGTATGACGGCCTTGTTTCTAATAATTATGATTGATCAATGGGAAAAGAGTAAAAATCATTTACCGGCTGTTTTGGGATTGAGTGTAGCCTTGCTTTGTCTTTTGATTATCGGACCACAGAACTTTATGCTGCCAGCATTACTGATTGTTTCTGGTATATTGCTTTTGCTTAAAGATAAGGAGGTCAATAACGATGATAATTAGTATGATTCTTGTTTCAGCACTTATTACATTTGGTTTAAGAGCTCTTCCTTTTCTGATTTTTAAAGATGGTAAGAAAATGCCGGATAAGCTAATGTATCTGGGTAAAATCCTTCCTTCAGCCATCATGGCTGTTTTAATTGTTTACTGTTTAAAAGGAGTTATTACCAGCTTCAATTATTCAGAATTATTGGCTGCAATTGTGGTGTTTATTACCTATAAATGGAAACATAATACCATGCTTTCAATACTGCTTGGTACCTTGTGTAATATGCTTCTTATTCATTTGTTTTAAGCCAGTATTTTTCTGGCTTTTATTTTTAGCTTATGATTATCTTGAATAGGAATAAAAACAGGAGGAATTTATAAAAATGGATACAAATAGAATTAAGAACTTCCTGTTTTATGCAGGATTAACTAAGGAAGAATACGAAGAAATTCAGGAAATATATCTGGCACCTAATAGTGCGGTTTTAAGAATTGTCTCTTTATGTTGTGGTGTCTTGACTGTTCTTTTTGGTGTTTTCTATAAGATAACAATGCCAACAGAACATAAGGAAATCTTTTACTTTGTCATTGGCTTTATCAATATAGTTGTGGCATATTTTGCCTGGGGCAAGGCCAGGGGTAACTACAAGATAGAAAAGCTTTTATCCAATATCTTTATTCTATCTTTTTACCTTTTAGGTATTTATACCGGTACAGCTGGTATACCAGATAAGCTGGCGGTTTTGTATATTGTAGCTCTGGTAGTATCGCCAATGGTCTTTAATGACAGACCGATTATGCTGTTGAGTGAAATGCTATGTACTGTTGCTTTATTCAGTGTTCTGGCTCTTGAATATAAAGAACCTGCTGTTGCCTATGTTGATATTGCGGATGCTATTGTCTTTGCGATTGTATCGGTTGTCTTGAGTTCTTTCTTGTATAAGACCAAGGCTACCGGTTATCTGGCTGAGTATCGTACCCGTCAAAATGAAGAAGAATTAAAGAAGGCTTTAAAAGCGGCTGAAGAGGCCAATAGGGCCAAGAGTGAATTCTTATCTAATATGTCACATGACATTCGTACACCAATGAATGCGATTATTGATTATTCTAACCTGATTAAAAAGGAATTGACCGATCCTAAGCTTCTTGACTACCAGCAGAAGATTGAGTCTTCCAGCAACCTCTTATTGTCAATTATCAACCACGTTTTGGATATGTCACATATCGATAGTGGCAAGACTAAAATCGAAGAACAGTATGCGCGTATTTCGGATATTCCTACCAATATTGTTAATGTCTTTGGTGAAGAGGCCAGAAAGAAAGATATCTCCCTTGAATACGAAGTAAATATTTATCACGATTACATCCTTTCTGACTTGACCAAGCTTAATGAGATTTATATCAATATCGTAAGCAACGCGATTAAATACACACCTTCTGGTGGCCATATCAAGGGCGTAATTGAAGAAATACCTAGTGACAGGGAAGGCTATGCCATGATTAGAACCATTATCTCT
Organism: Erysipelotrichaceae bacterium; assembly: GCA_030526485.1. Taxonomy (GTDB): domain Bacteria; phylum Bacillota_I; class Bacilli_A; order Erysipelotrichales; family Erysipelotrichaceae; genus Colivicinus. The sequence goes on from JAUNCS010000022.1 coordinate 26,192, forward strand.
GATACTGGTATCGGTATTTCTCCTGAATACCTTCCACATATCTTTGATTCTTTCAGTAGAGAAAGAAATTCAACAGTCAGTGGTATACAGGGTACAGGTCTTGGCATGTCAATAGTTAAGAAACTTGTCGATTTATTAGAAGGCACTATTACTGTTGAAAGTGAAGTTGGAAAGGGTTCTACCTTTACAGTTACACTTCCTCATAAGATAGTTGATGAATCTAAAGTAAACATCAATACCATTGAAGAAAATGTTGACAGTAAAGAACTTCTTAAGGGTAAGCATATTCTTATGGCTGAAGATAATGATCTCAATGCGGAGATTGCTATTGCTATCCTGGAAGAGGCTGGCTTAACAATTGACCGTGTAGAGGATGGTTTAAAATGTGTTGAAAGAATTAAGGAAGCAGACAAGAACGCTTATGATTTAATTCTTATGGATATTCAAATGCCTAATATGAACGGTTATGAAGCGAGTAAAGCTATTAGAGCTTTAAATGATGATAGAGCGAATATTCCAATCATCGCAATGACAGCTAATGCCTTTGAAGAAGATAAGAAGAATGCTTATGATGCTGGTATGAATGGTCATGTTTCAAAGCCAATTGATATTGAGAAACTTCTAAGTGTTTTATCTGAAAAATTAAATAAAACAAGTTAAAAAGGACTGTCATAGTCCTTTTTGAAATGACTGTTTATACATAGACAATTATCTATATGTGTATTATTCTTATATAGATGAATATCTATGTGAGGTGATTAATGGATACAAATAAAATGGCTCTTATCTGTAAGACGTTAAGTGATGTAAATAGATTGGAAATCGTAAAGATGCTAGTTAATGGTGAAAAGTGTGCTTGTAAGCTTCTGGAAAAATTCGCAATTACACAGCCAACCTTATCTCATCACATGAAAATACTGGAAGAATGTGAGCTTGTATGTGAACACAAAGATGGCAAATGGCGTTACTATTCCTTAAATAAAGAAACGCTGTTTGAATTTAAAAATGAAATTGAAAAAATGATTTAAAAGGTGAAATATGACTGTTATAGAAAAAGCAGAATTAATAATAAATGAAATCAAAAAAGAAAGAGGTAATAATCCTGTAAGAATCTTTAAAAATATTGTAAAGAAGGAATTTGTGAATATGCATGGGCCAGAACATCATATTTTAGATGGTTCTTGTATACTGGTCGCCTACAAGAATGCGGGTGGAAATATTGATCTGGAAAAGGCTCTGGAGAATCTGAAAAATGAAGGTCTACGTATGCCAGGAGCAATGTGTGGACTTTGGGGAGTTTGTGGAGCAATAAGTTCTATTGGAGCAGCCTTGGCTATTATTGATGGGACTGGTCCTTTGTCTAACGATGGCTCTTGGGGTAGCCATATGGAATTTACTTCTAATGCGATTAAAGAACTTGGCCTGATAAATGGGCCACGCTGTTGTAAAAGAGATGCGATGATCGCTTTTAAGAATGCTGTTGAGTATATAAACACTCATTATGATGTAAAACTGGAATATGAAAAGATGACTTGCGAGTATTCAAATATAAATGCTCAGTGTATTAAGGAAAGGTGTCCATTTTATGAATAAAAAGAAGGTAGCTTTTATCTGTGTTCATAATTCCTGCAGGAGCCAGATTGCTGAAGCACTTGGAAAGCATTTAGCTTCTGATGTCTTTGAAAGCTATTCTGCAGGCACAGAAGTAAGGCCTCAGATTAATTGGGATGCCGTTCGTATTATGAAAGAACTTTATGGAATTGATATGGTAGCAAATGGTCAATACAGTAAGTTAATCAATGATATTCCAAAAGCAGATATCGCTATCTCTATGGGTTGCAATGTTAAATGTCCATATATTGGCAGGGAGTTTGATGCCAACTGGGGACTTGAAGATCCTAGCGGTAAAGAAGATGCGGACTTTATTTATACAATCAAAGAGATAGAGAAAAGAATTCTGTCCTTAAAAGAAGAACTGCTTAATAAATAGAAAAGGGGAACTGTTTTGAAGAAAATAAGAATATATTTAGATGTCGTTTTAACAATTTTGATATTAACGTTATATTCCAGGCGATTTTTTGGAATGCATTATCATGAAGTATTCGGAATTTTAATACTGCTACTTGTCTTAATACATATATTAATAAACATTAAGATGCTTAAGGGCCTGATGCGTGCTTGTCACAAAGTACCGCTTAATCTTAAATTGTGTTTGATTATCGATATTCTGCTAATGTTGATATTTATTTTAATTGGTTTAAGTGGAGTGCTGATTTCAAAAACAATCTTAATAACTTTATCTATGAGCAGCCTTTGGCTTAAGACAATTCATCTTTTCTTTAGTGGACTGGCATTAATTCTTTTAGGAATCCATATCGGTTTACATCTTTGTAGAAAAGAAATGTATAAAGGTTTCGCCATCGTATTAAGCGTTATTTCTCTTTGTTTAGGTCTATATGGTTTTAAAGACACGCAAATGCAAAGATGGCTTACCATGCCATTAACAGGCCAGGTTTTACATGTTGAAGAAAACGGATTACATCTTCAGGGGGTACAAAATGGAAAAGGCAAGGGCTATGGCAAGGGTCTTCATCTTGGTGGTGGCTATGAGGATAATAAAGAAGTTTTAAGTCTAAATCAGAAACTTGTCTTATACAGCGAGTTCTTTGGTTTGATGTTTACAGGTACTATGGCTACTTATTGGCTGGTGAGAATAAATAAAACAATTAACTCATTATCAGAAAAGCATTAGAAAAGGATCCGTGAGGATCCTTTATTTGATTTATTTGTTTACTTCGTTCTTTAGGAATTCAACTACTTCTGCAATTGTCATTTCCTTAACTTCATCGCTTCCGCGTCTCTTTAATTCAACAATACCCTCAGCAGCTTTCTTACCAACAGTGATACGGTAAGGGATACCAATTAATTCAGAGTCATTGAACTTGATACCAGGTCTTTCGTTACGATCATCAAGCATAGCTTCTACGCCATTGGCATTTAATGTCTTATATAAGTCATTAGCCACCTGACACTGAGTTTCATCCTTAGTAACCATAATTAGGATTGATGCATGGTATGGTGCGATATTTAATGGCCAGATAATACCTTTTTCATCATTATTCTGTTCAACGATGGCAGCCATTGTACGGCCAATACCGATACCATATGAACCCATCCATACAAGTTCTTCCTTGTTTTCAGAATTTAAGAACTTAAGGTCAAGAGCCTTAGAGTACTTAGTACCAAGCTTGAAGGTGTTACCAACTTCAATACCCTTAGTGAACTTAAGTGGCTGACCACAGACTGGACATACGTCACCATCTTTAACGTTGACGATATCGCCAGTGATGTCATACTTGAAATCCTTAGGATTTACGTTGATTAAGTGATAGCCTTCTTTGTTTGCACCACAAACGAAGTTTCTCATCTTTAATACTTCGCTGTCCACAACAATCTTGGCATTTAAGCCAACAGGACCTGTGAAGCCAGGAACAGCATTTGATGTAGCGATTAAGCTATCATCAGCGAAATTAACTTCTGAGCAGCCTAATAACTTGCATACCTTATTTTCATTTAAGTCTCTATCACCTCTGATGAAGAAGACAACAAGTTCATCATTAACATTCATTAATAAGGCCTTAACAGTCTTCTTTGGATCCTTACCTAAGAAAGCAGATACTTCTTCAATGGTTTCGGCATGAGGGGTAGCAACTTCTTTCATATTTAATTCAGCTTCAGCAGTTTCATCGATACCAACATTAGCTGCAACTTCGATATTGCTTGAATAGCCACAATCACAATAGATAACTGAGTCTTCACCAACTGGAGTAATAGCCTGGAATTCTTCTGATAAAAGACCGCCCATGATACCAGTATCAGCTCTTACGATTCTGTAGTTAATGCCCATTTCATCAAATGACTTCTTGTAGGCGTCAAACATCTTCTGGTAAGAAACGTCAAGTCCTGCTTCATCTCTATCGAAAGAGTAAGCATCTTTCATAACGAATTCTTTAACTCTGATTAGACCAAATCTCGCTCTAGGTTCATCTCTGAACTTAGTCTGGAACTGGTACAGGTTAAATGGCATATCCTTATAAGATCTGATCATTGACTTAGATGCAAAGGCAAATAGTTCTTCGTGAGTTGGACCTAATACCATGTCCTTGCCAGTTCTGTCTTTTAACTTGAAGATAGAAGGGCCAAAACCAGAAAGTCTACCTGAGTTTTCGTAGTATTCAGAAGCGATGATAGCTGGCATCTTAACTTCTTGAGCGCCGCTTTCATTCATATGCTTTCTGATAATGTTTTCTATTTTATTTTGCACTCTTAAACCCAGCGGCAGCATCATATAGACACCAGCTGATGTTTTCTTTACATAGCCAGCTTTTACAAGTAAATTACCACTGGTAGAGTCTTCATCTCTAACGTCTTCTCTTAGAGTGAAAAAATAAGAATCTTTTAATTTCATCTTTAATTCTCCTAACTTTTTAATTTTAACATATTTATTTTTAATAGAATGTGCTATATTAGAAGTCAAATAGAGGTATTATATGGCAACATTTTTTAAGGAAGAATCACGTACATTCAACGAATATTTATTAGTTCCTGGTCTATCTACTAAAGAGAATACACCAGACAAAGTTGATTTGAGAACACCACTGGTTAGATTTAAAAAAGGTGAAAAACCATCTATCGAATTAAAACTACCAATGGTATCAGCTATCATGCAGTCAGTTTCTGGTGACCAGCTGGCTATCGCTTTAGCTAAAGAAGGCGGTATTTCATTTATTTATGGTTCACAGTCAATTGCTGATGAAGCAGAAATGGTTAGAAAAGTTAAAATGTACAAGGCAGGTTTTGTACTATCAGATTCTAACATCAAGGAAGATGCGACTATTACTGAATTATTAAAGCTTATTGAAAAGACAGGTCATTCAACTGTAGCTGTTACAGATGATGGTACTTGCAATGGTAAGCTATTAGGTCTTATCACTTCTAGAGACTACCGCGTAAGCAAGGTTGAAGAAGGTGATACTGTTAAGAAATATATGACACCAATTGAAAAATTAATCTGTGCTAACATCAATGATGATTTAAGCAAGTGTAACGATATCATTTGGGATCACAAATTAAATACACTACCTATCGTTGATAACGAAGGCAGACTGGCATACATGGTATTTAGAAAAGACTATGTATCTCATAAGGACAATCCAAACGAACTTCTAGATGAAGAAAAGCGTTATATGGTTGGTGCTGGTATCAATACAAGAGACTATGAACAGAGAGTTCCGGCACTAGTTGAAGCAGGTGTTGACGTCTTATGTATCGACTCAAGTGAAGGTTTCACTGAATATCAGCAGGACACTATTGCCTGGATCAGAAGCAAGTATGGCGACAAGATCAAAGTTGGTGCTGGTAACGTTGTAGATGCTGAAGGCTTTAAGTTCTTAGCAGATTGTGGTGCTGACTTTGTTAAAGTTGGTATCGGTGGCGGTTCTATCTGTATCACAAGAGAAACTAAGGGTATTGGTAGAGGTCAGGCTACTGCGGTAATCGAAGTTGCTAAGGCAAGAGATGAATACTTTGAAAAGACTGGCATCTATGTACCAATCTGTTCAGATGGCGGTATCGTATATGACCATCACATTACTCTGGCATTAGCTATGGGTGCTGACTTTGTAATGTTAGGCAGATACTTCGCTAGATTTGAAGAATCGCCAACAGCTAAGATCAGTTTCAATGGTGCTTACTATAAGGAATACTGGGGTGAAGGTTCTGCCAGAGCGAGAAACTGGCAAAGATATGACCTTGGCGGTAAGGCTGGCTTCAAGTTTGAAGAAGGCGTTGACTCTTATGTACCGTTTGCTGGTAACTTACACGACAATGTTGGTATGACTATCACTAAGGTTAAGTCAACTATGTCTAACTGTGGTGCAAACGACTTACCTGAATTTAGAGAAAAGGCTAGATTAACTGTTGTATCAGCTACTTCAATCGTTGAAGGTGGCGCACACGACGTTGTGGTTAAGTCTAATAACGTAAATAACTAATCTTGAAAAATGCTTAATAGATACTCTCACACTTGTGGGAGTATTTTTTTGTATTAGAAAACCCCACGATAGTCGTGGGGTTCAGTAGAGCTTTAGCG
>JAUNCS010000023.1:0-2397 GCA_030526485.1 Erysipelotrichaceae bacterium
TAAAAACCACCTAACTCACGACTAAAGTCACAAGTGTGCGGTGGTTGTTCATCAATTCTTTTATTAATGGTAAGATTACTGATGAACAATGCAAACACTGTTTATCAGCATCCAATTTAGGCAAACAATATGTTTTTGTGACTGAGAAAGCAATAAAACGATTAAAAGTTTTAGAGAAGATGTACGTTTGTGAAGAAGAAAAGGAATACTATAAACAACTTAAAAGCGAAGAAAGTCGTCTTGGCGAAGACAAGGTTAAAATGGCTCGTATTCAGTATCGTGGCAAGGGTTTATATATAGACGAAATCTTGGGTGGTGATAAATAATGAGAAGAAAAATCAATAGTGATGGACTTCTTCTTTGTGAACTGCAGGCCAAGACCTTTGAACTATCTTGTGATCTTTGCAAGTGCAGTTCAGAAATATTTATTCGAAGATTCATGAATGGGGAAATAACCGAAATAATCGATGATGAAAGTATTATAATGACAACTCTTCAAAGCAGGGATGTAATTGCCGAAATAGAAAATCAGTATGGTGAGAGCGAATATGGAACTATCAAATTCACCAAAAACGAAATGTACTGGATTGGTTATATTTACCGTTATTATTGTTTTACTTATGGCAGATCATCCAAGCAAGCTTATAGACAGATTAAACCCAGGGAACTGAGAGACGTGTACTTGCCTTTCCATACTCTAAGTCCAGAAAACGCAATAGAAAGAATACTGGAAGCTAAGGGATTACCGGTAAGTGAAGAAGATGAATTAAGGTGGCAGCTGGACACTCTTATAAAATTCCGCAAAATAAAATAAGGACTTTCGTCCTTATTCAATTGAAATTACTTTTAGCTGGTGTACTTCAGGAATGTCGTGCACCTCTTTTTTGAATTCTTCCAAAGATATCCTGGTATTGCTGATATCAAGGGTTACCATTACTGGTGCAATAGAACCAACAGGTACTGATTGAGTAATAGTGATGATTGAGGCGTGCAGCTTGCTGAAACAGTCGCATACCTTTGATAGTGAACCGGTCTTGTGTTCAAGTGTAAAAGATAAAACCAGTTTCTTGACTACTTTTTCTTCTTCATAAGAGAAGACAAAGTTCTGATACTTATAGAAAGTACTTCTAGAAATGCCGCACTTTTCGCAGGCTTCAGAGACACTTGCATACTTACCTTCCTGTAATAACTTTTTGGTTTCTACTACTTTTTCAAAGTACTTGGGAATCAGTTCTTTGGATACGACTAACATATCATTTGTCATCTTACACCTCTAGCATCTACTTTTAACTGTTTGTAGATCATGTTTGGATATTTGATATCGATTGGTTTATCAGAAATTGATAAACAAGTAGAGCCAGAACCGGAAATGATAAAGGCTTTAGAACCTAAGCCGTATGCCAGTTTCTCGCAAGTTTCAAAGTCTTTAATCAGTTTCTTGCGATATGGTTCATGGATTGTATCTTTAGTGATGGCTTTAATATTTTCAACATTGAAATTAACCAGGGCATCAACAGCCATGATGGCGTTAGAAATATTGGCTACCGCATCACTTCTTTTGATTTCATCTTTTAAGACCTTACGGGCCTCAGAAGTCTTTACTTCATAATTAAAGATACAGACACCAAAGTTCCATTTATTAGATACCTTTAGTTTTAACAGACCATCCTTATTGGCTACACATAATCCACCAAAGATGGCTGGTGCTACATTGTCGGGATGCCCCTCAATCTTAGTAGCTATTTCCAGCATTTCTTCCTTACTTAAACAGTTATTGTTTAATGCGGAAAAGGCATAAATACCGCCAACAATTAAACAGCTGCTAGATCCTAATCCTCTTGAGCAGGGTACATTATCCTTTACAAATACTCTTAGAGGCTTGGCTTCCATTTGCTTATATTCAGCTGCTTCTTTATATGAATGAATAAATAGATTGTTTTCGACGTCCTCATCATTGATAAAGCCATGCAGTTCCCACTTATCACTTTCTTCAACTTTAAATTCATCATAAAGTGAGAGGGCAATGCCTAAACAGTCAAAGCCAATACCGAGATTAGCTGATGTAGCTGGTACTTTGTATTTAATCATTTAGGCCTCCTTTAGTTTATTAATAATAGTCTGTTTATCGTTATTTTCAATTACTTCCTTAAAGCGTACTTCCTTAGTCTTTAATTCATTTAGGCTGTTTGGAATTTCCATCTTTGTTAGTTCATAAAGTTTATCCATAGCGAACAGATTATCTTCAATTGTTTCCTTAGTGATGCATCTGTAAACATCTTTAGAGAACTTATATGGAGAAGCAGTAGATAGAATGACTTTCTTATTATCTGTTTCATACTTTTCAGCTGCAACAACCGCAACCGCAGTATGTGTATCTAGCAAATAATTATCTTCTTT
>JAUNCS010000023.1:2497-32126 GCA_030526485.1 Erysipelotrichaceae bacterium
CAGCTGCAACAACCGCAACCGCAGTATGTGTATCTAGCAAATAATTATCTTCTTTGTAGTATCTTTCAATTACTTCTTCAGCTTCTTCTTCACTGGCATCAAAGGCGATGAAGTCTTTCTGGATTGAATTTAACAATTCATCACTGATTTGATACACCTTGTCTTCTTTCAGTTTCTTCATTAAGTCTTCTACCAGTTTGTCATCCTTAGATTTTAAGAATAATAGTCTTTCAAGATTGCTGGAAACCAGGATATCGATACTAGGAGCCATAGTGTTAAAGAATTCGCGATTAGCCTTGTAGACACCAGTATTGATAAATTCAGTTAAGACATTATTCTTATTAGATGCACAAACAAGTTTACCGACTGGCAGTCCCATTAAAGAAGCGATATAGCCAGCCAGGATATCACCAAAGTTACCTGTTGGTACGACAAAGTCAATCTTTTCATCTTTAATGATTTCTTCATTATTTAATAAAGTGAAGTATGCCTTAAAGTAGTAAACAATCTGTGGCACTAGTCTTGCGATATTTATTGAGTTGGCACTTGTTAAATGAATATTGTCAAACTTCTCGTTTTCCAAGGTTTCCTTAACCATTCTTTGACAGTCATCAAAGTTACCTTTAACAGCTAAGACTTCAGTATTATTGCCACCGGTTGTGCTCATCTGCTTTTCTTGTACTTCAGAAACCATCTTATAGGGATATAGAACCTTGATCTTAGTTCCTTTGACATCCTTAAAGCCTTCTAAAGCTGCCTTACCAGTATCGCCTGATGTTGCACTTAAAATGACGATATCTTTATCATCTTCATTGCACATAGTTAAGATATTAGGTAAAAACTGTAAAGCTACATCCTTAAATGCACAGGTTGGACCATGGAATAGTTCTAAGAAGTAGTCATCATTTACTTTTGATAAAGGAGTGATTTCTTCTGTATCAAATTTATTGTAGGAAGAATTGATTACTTTTCTTAATTCTTCTTTATCTAAGTCATTGAAAATAGAATGAATAATTTCTAAAGCCAGATCTTTATAGCTTAGATCTTTTAGTGCATAGATGTCGTTAAATCTATCGATTTTTTCGGGGACAAACAGGCCACCATCTTCGGCTAAGCCCTGGATAATTGCCTGCTTGGAATTCTTAATATTTTGGATATTTCTTGTACTAATAAAATTTGTCATAATGTCTTGCCTCTTACTCTTAAAGATGATACTATGTTTTTGTTACATAAACAAGTGTATTTAATACACGGACAGGAGATTTATATGAAAATAGCTATTTTGGGGTATGGTGTTGTTGGCAAGGGAGTCGAAATTGAGGCTCTTGAAAACAATATTGAAGTTAAGTATATCTTAATGAGAGAAGGCAAAGAACTATCCAAAAAGACGATGACCACCAAAATAGATGAAATCCTGAATTCTGATGTTGATTGTGTAGTTGAATGTATGGGTGGCGATAGACCAGCCTATGATTATGTTTTAGCTGCCTTAAAAAATAAGAAACATGTTGTATCAGCCAATAAGAAGATGCTGGTAAAACATTTTAGAGAACTGGTAGAAACAGCTAAGTCTGAGGGTGTAAGCTTACTGTTCTCAGCAGCCTGTGGTGGCGGTATTCCCTGGATTAAGGAATTATCTTCAATCGCTAAAGCTGATGAAGCCTATTCATATGAAGGTATTATGAATGGTACCAGTAACTATATCTTAGACAAGATGTATAAAGAAGGAACTGACTTCGCTGTCGCATTAAAAGGTGCTCAGGAACTGGGTTATGCTGAGGCTGATCCAAGTGATGATATCGATGGGGTTGATACTGCCAATAAGGTAATACTTTCAGCAGGTGTCGCCTTTAATAAATGTTTTAACTTAGAAGATGTCTTTGTAAAGGGCATCAGATACTTTAATCTGGATGATTTAAAATATGTTAAGGATAATGATTACCGTTGTGTCTTAAAGGGCAAGGGTATTAAAGAAAATGATAAATATCACTTAAGCGTTATGCCAACATTTGTAAAAAGAAGTGATATTTTCGCCAATATCAATGATAACTATAACTGTTTTAGACTGATGTCTAAGAACTTGAGTAATCTGGTCTTTATTGGTCAGGGTGCCGGCAGTCTTCCTACTGCCAGCAATATCATTCGTGATATTAAGACGCTGGATTGTCCAATGACTGTAGAGTTAAATGAAGATAAGAAGCCTGATTATGAAGAAAGAAAGGCTGTTTACTATATTAGAGGTACTGCTGATAAGGGATATATCACTAAGCCAATCAGTATTAATGAATTAAGAAGTATTATTAAGGAAGACGACTTTGTAGCAGAGGTAGAGTAATGTTGAAGGTATGTAAATTTGGTGGCTCATCTGTAGCCAATGCCAAACAGTTTAAAAAGATTAAGGGCATTGTTGAAAGCGAAAAAGAAAGAAAGATTATTGTTGCTTCAGCCTGTGGTAAGGAAGGCAAGGATGACCATAAGGTAACTGATCTTTTATATCTTTGTCTGGCTCATAAAAAGTATGGTATGTCATATGATGACATCCTGGCTGTTATTGAAGCCAAACACCAGTCAATTATTGATGAATTAAAGATTGAATTTGATATTAAAAAGGAAATTGAAGCTTTAAGAGAACTGCTTGAAACAAAGGCTGATGCCGACTATGTGGTAAGTAGAGGTGAATATCTTTCTTCTAGATTACTTGCTTTATATTTAAATGCTGATTTTGTGGATGCGAAAGATGTAATTTCTTTTAACTATGATGGTTCTTTAAATATTGAAAAGACTAAGGAAAAGTTTTTGCCTTACCTGGATACTAAAAATAAGGTAGTAGTTCCGGGTTTCTATGGAACACTTCCAAATGGTGTAATTAAGACTATGTCCCGTGGTGGTTCGGATATTACTGGTTCACTGTTAGCTAATATCGTTGATGCGGATGTCTATGAAAACTGGACTGATGTCTCAGGTATCTATGTGTGTGATCCACGTATCATCAAGGATCCTAAGCGTATTTCAACTATTACTTATTCAGAGCTTAGAGAAATGTCTTATATGGGTGCCAATGTCTTACATGATGAAAGTATCTTCCCGGTAAAGGAAAAGAATATTCCAATCAATATTCGTAATACCAATAAGCCAGAAGACAAGGGTACCATGATCGTTTCTTCAGTTGATGATCAGGTTAAGTCTTATCCAATTACTGGTATTACTGGTAAGAAAGATTTTGCGGCTATTACGGTTGCCAAGTCTAATTCAAGTTCTGAAATTGGTTTCTTAAAGAAGACACTGGAAGTCTTTGAAAATTATAAGGTTCCAGTAGTTCTGGTAACTACCAGTATTGATGCGTTCTCAATCATTATTGATAAGAAAGATGTTAAGAATACAATATATGAATTAGCCAACGATATTAAGGTTGGTTGCAATTGTGAAGAAGTACATGTGACTGATAATCTCTCACTGGTTTGTGTAGTAGGTCGTGGTATGAAAGCCAGAAAGGGCTTCTCAGGTCAGGTCTTCTCATTACTGGGTGAAAATGGTATCAATGTTAGAACTATTTCCCAGGGTGCAGATGAATTATCAATTATTGTTGGTATTGAAGATAGAGATTTCACAAAGACTATCTCTTCTATTTATGAAAGGTTTATAGATTAATATGAAAATTGCAGTTTTAGGTGCTACAGGTGCTGTAGGCAGACAGATGCTTATCTGTCTGGAAGAAGAAAATATTGAAGTAAGTGAATTAAAGCTTTTGGCTTCTAAGAAGTCAGCTGGTCAAAAGATTGAATTTAAAGGTAAGGAATATACTGTTGAAGAAGTAAGTCATGACTCTTTTGCCGGTATGGATGTCGTACTTGGTGCAGCCAGTGCAGATATTGCCAAGGAATATGCAGACAGTATCGTCAAGGCTGGTGCAGTCTTTATTGATAATTCAAGTGCTTTTAGAATGAATGATAATGTTCCGCTAATTGTGCCAGAAATCAATGGCGCAGATACCAAGAAACATCAGGGTATTATTTCTAATCCTAACTGTTCAACAATCATTACTTTAATGGCGGTTACTGCTATTAATAAGCTTTCTCCTATTAAGGCGATGATCGCTTCTACTTATCAGGCTGTTTCTGGTGCTGGTAAGGGTGGTATTGATGAACTAAATGCGGAAATCGCTGATATTAATACTGAGCCAAAGACTTTCCCATATACTATCGCTTATAACTGTATTCCTTGTATCGGTTCTGAAAAGACTGACTTATATACAAGTGAAGAAATGAAGATGGAAAATGAAGGCAAGAAAATCTTACATCTTCCAGACTTAAGAGTTACTTGTACATGCGTTAGAGTACCAGTAATGCGCAGTCATTGTATTTCTGTATCTTTACAATGTGAAAGAGCTCTTTCTGTTGAAGAAGTAAGAGAGGCTATCTCTAAACAAGAGGGCGTTGTCTTATATGATGATTTAAACAATAAGGAATATCCAATGCCTATCCTTACTACCGATCAGAATAAGGTTTATGTCGGTAGAATCAGAAAAGATAGAGTGCTTGATGGCGGTATTTCACTATTCTGTTCTGGTGACCAGATCAGAAAGGGCGCCGCATCTAACGCTGTACAAATCATTAAGTGTTTATAAAAGAATAAGGCATCGCATGATGCCTTATTTAGTACATTTTTTCCAGTTTTATTAGTTCAACATCTTCTCTATCAGTTTTAAAGCTGGAGCGTGAGAAGAAAACATATTTATAGACGTTTAAACCTGTTTCCTTTATCTGTTTTATCTCTTCATTAATAAGAGAGTCAGATAAAGGATTTTTTCTGAATTTAGCTTCATAGAAAATATAGCCGTTCGCATCTTCACTAACGACGTCAAATTCGCCGTTTTTGTGTTCTTTTGGATTATCGTAATAGTATTTACCAACCTTTTCCAGTACCGGTTTAAACTTTCCTTTTAAATTATTTCTGATCAGATACTGCCTGCAGATATTTTCGAACTGTACAGGAACATATTTTTCTTCAAAATCTTTTGCAATATATAGATCATAAAAGGTTTCGCTGTCCATAATACTTAACTGTGAATTGTATTTGAAGATATAGCGGTAATAGAAAGAAGACAGGTTATCACAAATTCTATAAGAAATCTTACGACGATTATTACTGTCGTTGATTGGTGCCTCTTTTACTACTACTTCCATCTTTATCAGTTTTTCTAAAACATCAATAAGAGTTGGTCCACTGGATACATGGGACTGCGAGAGGATATCGTTAAATCGACAATAGCCTTTAGCTAGAGCTTCAAAAGTTTCATTCGCATTAGTGATTTTTGATAGTTCAGCATTCAGATACATGCTTACTTCATTTTCCAGACGGGCATCCTTTGAAGCAATCAGTTCAATGATGTTTTCTCTAACCGATTTACTGTCGTCAATTAAACGATTGTAGTAAGGGATACCGCCAAAGACAGAATAAATTCTGATCTTATCTTCTGCTGAGTAATTTGGATAGAATAGACCTGATTCGTAATAGTCCATCTGTTTTAAATTGATACTTAAATCAACTCTTCCATATAGTGGATTAGAGTGTTCCAGCATGGTTTTCATTACTTCAACATAGGAACCAAGTATTATTAATGAAATATTGGCTTCATCTTTATATTTATCAATCAGTGACTGAAATATGCTGTCGATGCCTTTGATCGACTCTTTAAGATAAGGATATTCATCCAGTACCAGTACCAGTTTTTCTTTCTTTGATAATTCAAAGATAAACGTCAGAAGAGATTCAATGTCGCTATAGGCCATTTTAGGCAAATCAAAAATACTGGATACGATGTCTGAAAGGCTGTTGCAGTTATTGATTTCTGATACCTGCTTGCATTCGTAGTAAATACTTTTAATATCAGTGTTACGAAGTACCTCTTTTATAAGTTCACTTTTACCTACTCTTCGTCTTCCATAAATCAGACTAAAAGTCAGACCATTGGTATTGATGATTTTGTTTATTCTTTTTAGTTCTTCTTTTCTGCCTATAAATTCCATATTTAATTCGGTTCCTTCCGATTCGGATATTTCCGAATTAATTATAGCACTTTTATTCGGTTAGAACCGAATCGGTTTCTTCCGAATTAATTTGTTAGACAAATCATTAAATATGCCTATATATCCCTTATTCGAATAAGTAATAAAATATACTTTAGTGAAAAAAATAACATATTTGGGGGGACTAAAAAATGAAAGTTGTTTTAGCTGGTGCCTTTGGTAACTTAGGTGCTGAAATTTTAAAATCACTTCAAAAAGCAGGACATGAAGTTGTGGCTGCTGACTTAAAAGAAAGAGATGTTGAAGGGGTTGCGAAGACTTATAAGTTTGTTTCTATTGATGCGACAAATCCGGCAACTTTAGAAGGCCTATGTGATGGTGCAGATCTTGTTATCACTACTATGGGCTTAACTACTGCTTCAACAAGATTTACTTCTTACGACATCGACTATAAGGGTAATTTAAACCTTTATAACGAAGCTAAGAAGGCTGGTGTTAAGAAATTTAACTATATCTCAGTAATCGCTTGTAATGAACCAGGTGCTGAAAAGGTACCTATGCTTCATGCGAAGTACTTACTTGAAGAAGAAATCAAGAAGGGCGATATGGAATATGTTATCTATCGTCCAACTGGTTACTTCTACGATATCGCTAAGGTATTTAAACCATATATCGACAAGGGTGAAATGCAGTTGTTAAAGGGCTATGGTCATATCAAGGCCAATGTTGTGGATTGCCCAGACTTTGCGCAGTTCATTGTTGATCATATGAATGATACAAATGCTGTTTATGAAGTAGGTGGTAAGGAAACTTACACTTATGAAGAAATGGCTAAGATGTGTTTTGACGCAGCTGGTAAGCCACTAAAGATTAAGTGGGCGCCAATCTGGTTATTCGGTATTTTAGCTAATCTGCCTAAGATTAAGAAGGCTGGTAAGCATGACATCATCCTTTTCTCTAAGTGGACTTTATCTCATGACTTAGTAGGTAAGGATACTACAGGTGATGCGTCATTTAAGGAATACATCACTAATTACTTCGGAGGTAAATAGTAATGTTTACTAAGAGTATGTTAGTGCTGCTTATTGCTGGTTTAATTTTAACTGTTATTGGCTTTAAGCAGTTTGTCTGGTTTATGTCTATTGGCTATGGCTTAGCAGTAATGGGCTATGGCTTAATCTTATTATTTATGGGCCTAAAGGCTGGTGCTTCTTTAGCTTATTTACTACTTTGTGTAGTATTAGCTATCTATGGCTGCCGTCTTGGTCTATTCCTTTTAGTTAGAGAAATGAAGGATAAAAACTTCAAGAACACTGAGGCTGCCAAGTCTGGTGCCAAGGCTGTTCCTATCTTTGTAAAGGTGAGCATGTGGATTATGTGTCCTATCCTTTACATCCTTCAGGCTTCTCCACTTATCTATCGTTTAGAAAATGGGGTGTTTGATGGTGCGTCACTGTTAATTGGTTTAGCAATATCAATTATCGGTGTTTTAATGGAAACTGTTTCTGACGCTCAGAAATCAGCTGCCAAGAAGGCTAATCCTAGAAGATTCTGTGATACTGGTTTATTCAAAATCTGCAGATGCCCTAACTACTTTGGTGAAATCCTGGTTTGGACTGGTGTCTTTGTATCAAGTTTTGGTGCACTAAGCGGTCTACAGTGGTTACTGGCTATTATTGGCTATGTAGCTATCGTTTATATCATGGTTGAGGGTGCAATCAGACTTGAAAAGCGCCACAACAAGAACTATGGTAATGATCCTGAATACGTTAAGTATTCAAACACAACACCAATTCTTGTGCCATTTGTGCCTTTATATCACCTGGTAAAGGAGAAATAAGATGGAGTTTTCTATTCCAATGGCACTTTTGGATTATGTGCCAGTTATTCTTTTCCTTATTGGTGCGGTGATTCTACAAAGAGAACTTTACTACAAGATGTCTAAGGGTGCCTTTGCTTTATTCTCAGCTGGTACTATTGATGTCTTTATGGCTGGTTTCTTAAAAGCTACTTATAAGCTTTTATATGCGGCTAATATTTGTGACTTTGATGTCTTATCAAAGATTTTCTTCCCGGTTCAGGCCTTAGGCTTTATGCTGATGGGTGTGGCAATGATTGCTCTTCTTATTCATCCAAAACAGGGACAGGTATTATCAGTGGCAGCACCGGCTGTTTTCTCTGGTACATTTATCTTTGTGATTATGATGTGCTTTGGCTTAGGTGTTACTGATTTCGCCTTAGCAACATATGCCAGAAAATTAAAGAAAAACAATTTAGTAATATTCTTCATCCTGGCCTTTGTGTTCTCACTTTGCATGGGCTATCTTTCTAGCAAGGATTTCTCACAGGGTTTCATGAATTATATTGCGGAAATAATTAATACACTTGGTCAGCTGTTCTTTATGCTTGGTGCTTTAGGTTTAAAGAAGGCTGGTCTAAAAGATTTAGATTTATAGAAAGAAGATTTATATGAGTTCATTTAAAGATTTAAGAATTGTTGATAACTTCTATCAGTCATCAGCTTTCTTCCCAATGCCAACTGTTTGTATCTCAACTGTTAATCCTGATGGCAGCTTAAATGTTGGTTCTTATTCATTATGTTTCCCTTACTACATTGCTGGTAAGGACAGATATGCGATGTTACTGGAATGTCGTAATAATTCAAACACTTGTCCAAATATTATGAGAACTCACAAGTGTGCTATCAACTTCATCAATGATGACAAGGCTTCTTTTAAGGAAGCTGTAAGACTTGGCTTCCCTGGTCCTAGTGCTGAAAAGATGAAGGATTTAAAGTTCAAGACTGAAAAAGGTTTAGCTGATCCCGAAGATCCAAACAGACCATTAGTATTATCAGATGCTTTCCAGGTATTTGAATGTACATGGGCCAGCGAACTTGAAGGTGCTGACAAGTTTAAGGTAGAAGATATTGATGATGGCCATCCTGGTCCATACAATGATTTCAATGGTATCACTTCAAAGTATGGCGCACACTTCATCCTTTATGTCGATAAGATTTTAATGAAGGAAAAATACTACAACGCTATCGTTGATGGTGTTAAGGCTAGCGACTTCCCACCAGTACCAGTAGATTATGGTTATAGAGATTCTACTAACTTCTGGTATACTCAATTCCCTAGATGGAAGAAGCCTATTGCTGAACCTATTCCTGCACCTAAGGAAGTAGATTTAGGTTCTATCAGATTTGCTGCTGATCGTATTGATCCAAATATTCATTTCACTGATGACGCATTACAGAACTTCGTTAAGGTTCCTCGTCCTTTCTTAAAGACTGTTTTAAATGGTTGTGTAGACTGGGCTAAGGCTAATGGTGTTACTGAAATCACTGATAAGGAAGTTAAGATTATCAATGATAAGCGTAATGCAGAAAAGCAGGCTAAAAAGAAATAAATCACATCAAGAGGCTTAGGCCTCTTTTTATATATATCCATATCTAGATTTAATAAAAATGTACCAGGGGACAGAAAAATTAAATCTAAAATATAAATAAGTATTAATAATTGTATAATGTATTTAATAAAAGTGTACTTGGGTACAAAAATATTAAAAGTAGGTACTTATTATGGAAATAAAGAGACAGGAATATCTAAATAGACTTATTAATAAGATAGGAAATGGTTCAATCAAGATAATTACTGGTCTAAGAAGATCTGGCAAGACTTATCTTATGAATGTTCTTTTTTATCGATATCTGGTTGAAAGCGGAGTTTTGGATGATAGAATAATCAGATTTTCTTTTGAATCAGCGGATGACTTGAATAAGATCGGTGAAGATCTTATCGATCTTAAAATTCATAAGCAAAAGGTTGATTATAAAAAGTTCATGAACTATATCTCTTCTTTTGAATGTGAGGAAAAGATTTTTCTTTTATTGGATGAGGTGCAAAATCTTGAAGGATTTGAATTCGTGTTAAATAGTTATTTAGCCAGTGGAAAATACGAAATATATGTAACGGGTTCTAATTCTAAATTTCTGTCAAAAGATATCGTGACCGAATTCAGGGGCAGGGGAGATGAAATACATGTCATGCCTATCAGTTTTAAGGAGTATTTTGAAATCTCTAATTTAAGTTATGAAGAAGCGTTGGATAGCTATCTTACATATGGCGGTCTTCCTAGAACAATTTTGATGAATGGTGACGAAGAAAAAGCTTCTTATCTTAAGGGTTTGCTAGAAACTACTTATATCAATGATATTTTTGACAGATATAAAGTACTTGATAAACAGGGACTTAATGATTTACTGAATATTGCGGCTTCAGGCATTGGCAGTTTAGTTAATCCGCTTAAGTTATCAAATACTTTTAAAAGTGTTACTCATTCAAGTTTAAGCGAATATACAATTAATACTTATCTTGAATACTTCGAGGATTCGTTTCTGCTTAGGAAGGCTTTAAGATACGATATCAAGGGTCGAAAGTATATTTCTACTCCTTATAAACTGTATTTTGAGGATCTTGGTTTAAGAAATGCCCGTTTAAATTTCCGACAGGTAGAACCGACTCATCTTATGGAAAATCTGATTTATAACGAATTGATAAATAGAGGCGCAAATGTTGACGTTGGTGAAGTTACTTTTAAGGAAAATAAGCAAAGAACTAGTTCAGAAATAGATTTTGTGGTGAATAGGGGTTCAACAAGATACTATATTCAGTCAGCATATGGCATTCCCGATGAGGAGAAAATGAATCAGGAGTTAAAGTCTTTTAGAAAAGTTAGTGACTCATTTAAGAAGATTCTGATAGTTGAAAAATGTCCGGCAACACATTATACGGAAGAAGGCTTCTTAATATTAAAACTAAGAGATTTCTTGCTTGATGAGAATAGTATTAACTTTTAGAATATAAGCTGAGGAAGAAGAATTATGAAAACAAATAGAGAATTTCCATGTATTACTATTACAGCCAAGGGTGAAGACTTCCTGGCTCAGGGTAATAACTGGGTATATGAAAATGAAATACTGGATATCGATAGAGAACATGAAAATGGTGATATCGTCGATGTTGTTAGTAAAAAGGGCAAATATTTAGGTACGGGTTTTATTTCTGATTTATCAAAGATCAGAGTAAGAATCTTTTCCAAGAATACCAATGATGTCTATAACGATGACTTCTTTAAAAGAAGAGTAAAGTATGCGATTGATTATCGCGTTTCAGTTATGGATAACATTTCTAACTGCCGTATTATCTTTGGTGAGGCTGATGGTTTCCCGGGTTTAACTGTTGATAAGTATAACGATATCCTGGTTACGCAGATTACTACCATTGGTATTGAAAGAAGAAAGGATATTATCTTTTCCGCATTACTGGAACAGTTTAAGGAATATGGTAAAGAGATATCTGCTATCTTTGAAAGAAATGATGTTAACAGCCGTTCTTTAGATGGCCTTGAACTATATAAGAGTTACTACTATGCCAAGGATGGTTTTAACACTGATAGATTCGAAACAATCATTGAGGAAAATGGTATCAAGTACTATGTTGACTATGTGAATGGTCAAAAGACTGGTTATTTCCTTGATCAGAAGTTTAATCGTGATTTAGCGGGCAAATTAGCGCGAAATAAGACGGTTTTAGATTGCTTTACACATACAGGTTCATTTGGTCTAAACTGCGCTAAAAATGGCGCAAAAAAGGTTGTATCAGTAGATGTATCTCCACTGGCTATTGAACAGTCTAAGCGTAATGCGAAATTAAATGGTCTTGATGACATTGTTGAATATGTTAAGGCTGATGTTTTTGATTATCTTGATAAAGAAGTAAAGAAAAGACAGTATGACATGATTATCCTGGACCCACCAGCATTTACTAAATCAAGAAGTACTATCATGGCCGCATTTAATGGCTATAAGCGTATCAATTCAAGAGCTATGCAGCTATTGGGTAAGGGTGGATACTTGGTAACTTGTTCTTGTTCGCACTTCATGAATGAAGATTTATTTGTAAAGATGCTTCTAGAAGCAGCTAATGAAAATAATGTCACATTAAAACAGATTTCTTATACGCAACAGGGCAAGGATCATCCAATACTTTTAAGTTCTAATCAGACTGATTACTTAAAGTTCTATATGTTCCAGATAATGTAATTATGATCAAAAATATTGCGATTGTTTCGCTTTCAGCCGGCACTATTGGTGAAGACTTTGTCAAACATGAAGTAGAACCTGGTGTAAAGAGACTGGAAGACTATGGTTTAAATGTAAAGTTTATGCCTAATGCCCTAAAGGGAATTAAATACTTAAAGGAACATCCTGAAAAAAGGGCAGAAGACTTAATTGCAGCTTTTAAAGATGAAAGTATTGATATGATACTTTGTGCAATTGGTGGCGATGATACTTATAGACTTTCACCATATCTATTTGATAATGATGAACTAAAAAAAGTCTTAAACAAGAAAGTTTTCTTAGGCTTCTCAGATACAACTACTAACCATATGATGCTGGCAAAGCTTGGTTTAAACACCTTCTATGGTCAGTCGTTTTTAGCGGATATCTGTGAAATGGATGAGGAAATGCTTCCTTATTCCAAGAAGTATTTTGAAGAACTGATTAAGACCGGTACTATCTCTAAGATTACCCCAAGTGAAGTATGGTATGAAGAAAGAACTGATTATTCAATTGCAGCCCTAAACACAAAAAGAGTAGCTCATAAGAATAGTGGTTTTAAACTGTTACAGGGATCTCCAGTATTTAAAGGAAAGATACTTGGTGGCTGTCTTGATGTGTTCTATGACTATTTCACTAATGAAAGATATGAAGACACAAAAGAAATAGCTGATAAGTATAATCTATTAGGTGATAAAGAATTATGGAGGGATAAGATTCTTCTTCTTGAAACAAGCGAGGAAAAGATGAGTCCTGAAAAATATCGAAAGTCTTTAAATTACTTAAAGGAAAGAGGTATCTTTGATAATTTAAGAGGCATCATCATGGGTAAACCAATTGATGAAGTCTATCATGATGAATATAAGGAAATTATTAAGGAAGTAGTAAATAATAAGGACTTGCCAATAATGACTAATGTCTCTATAGGACACGCCACTCCAAGATGCATTATTCCTTTTGGAGTAGAGTGTGTAGTTGACTGTAACAGACAGGTGATAGAATTTAATAATGATTAAACAGGTTCTGGGCTTTATTAGCACATCTCTTAGTTCAACAGGCATTGAACTTTTACTATATACCGTTTTAAATTATCTGCTTGAAGATGTTCTGCCTTTTGCTCATATTGTGATTTCTTCGATTGTTTCAAGATGTATTTCGGAAACAGTGAAGTTTACATTAGATAAAAAGGCTGTCTTTAAGTCCAAGGATTCAAGTTTTACTAACTATGTAATCTTTGCGGTAATTAGAGGACTTTTATCTACAGCTTTAATTTCTATTATTTATTACTTTATCAAAGACTATCGCACTATCATTAAGATGGGTGTTGATTTCTGTTTATTCTTTCCATCATTTATCATTCAAAAGAAGTGGATACACAAACAATAGGGAGACCTATTGTTTTTTTCTGCAGAATTAAAAAAAGAGCTGTAACGCTAGTTACAACTCTTATAGTGAAATACTTCCATCCATGGATTTTCTGTCTTTAAGTAGAGGTCTTACGTAGTTAACAAAGTTATCTACCTGACTAGGACATCTGCCAATATACAGGCTAGGATCCATGATTTCTAATAGTTCTTCTTTATTTAGATTTAATTCTTTATTGGCAGCCAAGATATCTAATAAATCATTAGCCAGACCTTCTTTGATATGATTATTAGCTTCAATTGAAGACTGTCTGATGATTTCATGTACTTCTTGTCTATTGCCACCTTTTTTAACTGCTTCCATCATGATGTTTTCAGTTGCGATAAATGGCAGATATTCAAGAGTAAACTTTTCAACAATCTTTTCATTTACCACCATACCATCAGTTACATTGAAACATAACTTTAGTACCGCATCAGCGCATAAGAAGGCTTCTGGCATAGAAATTCTTCTGTTAGCTGAATCATCCAATGATCTTTCTAACATCTGCACAGAGGCTGTTAAATGAGCATTAAGGGCATCTGAGATTAAGTATCTAGATAATGAGCAGATTCTTTCTGATCTCATTGGGTTACGCTTGTAAGCCATAGCACTTGAACCGATCTGATTTTTTTCAAATGGTTCTTCAATCTGGTGATCATGCTGTAATAATCTGATATCCTGAGCCATACGATAAGCTGATTGAGCAATGCTTGATAGAACATTGATAATTCTTGAATCAAGCTTTCTTGGATAAGTCTGACCCGCAACTAAGAAGTTCTTTTCAAAGCCAAAGTCCTTGGCAATCATCTTATTCATTTCATCAATCTTGGCTTCATCATTATTGAAAAGGGCCATAAAGCTTGCCTCAGTACCAGTAGTACCACGGCAACCTAAAAAGCGCATATGTGATAAGACATCATCAAGTTCTTCTAAATCGGTTAAGAAGTCCTGAGCCCATAAAGTAGCACGCTTACCAACAGTAACAAACTGGGCTGGCTGATAGTGAGTATAGCCAAGAGTTGGTGTTGCCTTATATTTTTCTGCGAAGTCACAAAGATTGTTTAAGACATTTAATAATTCATTTCTAACAAATAATAAACCGTCACGGTAAATAGCGATATCGGCATTATCTGTTACATAACAGGAAGTAGCACCTAAATGGATGATGCCAGCAGCACTTGGTGCCACCTTGCCGTAGGCATAGACATGGGCCATTACGTCGTGTCTTACTTCTTTTTCTCTTTGAGCTACAACTTCATAATCGATATTGTAGATATTTTCTTCCAGTTCCTTAACCTGTTCATCAGTAATTTCTAAGCCTAAGGCTTTTTCAGCCTTGGCTAAAGAAACCCATAGCTTTCTCCAGGTAGAGAAACGTGTATCACTTGAAAATAGTTTTAACATGTAGTCGCTGGCATAGCGGCTACTTAAAGGTGATTCATATCTGTCTTTCATGATTTCTCCTATAGATCGATTGTTACAATCATGTTTTCTCTTTCAGCACCAGTACCGATTAATGCTACCTTAGTGCCTGTATATTCTTCGATATATCTTACATATTTTTGCGCAGCTAGTGGTAATTCTTCAAAAGTCTTGCACTTGGAGATATCACCAAAGTTACCTTCAAATTCTTCATATACCGGTTTTGCCGCCTTTAAGAATTCTTCATTAGTGCTGAAGTCTCTTGTAACTTCACCATTTACTTCATAAGCTACACAAACCTTAATCTTAGGAAGCTTACCAATAGTATCCAGATGGTTAAGATTGATATAGTTAACACCATTAAGCATTACTGCATAATTAACTGTTACCAGGTCTAACCAGCCACATCTTCTAGGACGGCCAGTTACTGTACCATATTCATGACCTAAGTCTCTGATTAAGTCACCAGTTTCATCTTTTAGTTCAGAAACAAATGGACCTTCACCAACTCTTGAAGAGTAGGCTTTAATAACACCAAAGACGTCGCCAATATCGTGAGCTGATAAGCCAGTACCTGTCAGCATACCGCCAATAGTAGGGTTAGAAGAAGTTACATATGGATATGAGCCAAAGTCGATATCAAGTAAAGTTGCCTGAGCTCCTTCGATAACCATATATTTGTCTTCTTTTAGATATTTGTGAAGCAGGGTAACAGTATCGCAGACATATGGTCTTAATACTTCAGCATAGCCCTTATAGTCTTCATAAATCTTTTCCGCATCAAATTTTTCGCCAGTAATCTTTTCAGCAGCTCTTACTCTTGAAGTAATTCTTTCCTTTAAATCTGTGCGGTAAAGATCTTCGATTCTGATGCCAGATCTTTCGTATTTATCACAATATGTTGGACCAATACCATTCTTAGTAGTTCCGATTGGATGGTGTCTCTTTGATTCCAGATAAACATCCATTTCCTCATGATAAGGGAAGATAACGTGAGCCTTGTCAGAAATCTTTAACCACTTATCTACGTCAATTCCGTGTTCCTTCAACATATTGATTTCACCAATCAATACACTTGGATTTAAGACTACACCATTTGCGATAACCGCAATAGTCTTGTTTGAAAGAATTCCTGAGGGAATTAATCGCATTGCGAATTTATGACCATTTACGACAATGGAATGACCAGCGTTATTACCGCCAGTTGCACGTACTGATACTTCAGCTTTAATAGCCAGATAGTCAGTAGTTCTTCCTTTGCCTTCATCGCCATAGAAACAACCTAATACAGCACTTGCCTTAGACATAAAATATTTCTCCTTAAAAAAATACTTAACAATTATCTCACAATTTTTTTCTTGTGAAACACAAAAAAGACCACTTCCTTGAAATTTTAGGTAGTGGTCTTTATTAAATAGGCTTTGATCTATTTCTTGTAGAAACGCATGTTTTCGTAATACTTGTTAACTAGACCATTGAATTCATTCCATAGACCTTCTTCAACGTCCTTACCAGCATTACCAACTGCCTTCCATTTATTTCTTAGTTCCTTAACAGCAGCAACTTCTTCTTCAGAGAATTCGCTTCTAGCTAAATGCTTCTTAGCCTCAGCGATTAGTTCTTCCTTAGCGGCAGCTCTAGTAGCGAAAGTTTCCTTCATCTGAGCATAGTATTCTTTTCTGTTCTTGTAGAAAAGCTTACGCTGTTCAGAGAATTTGTTCCAAAGTTCTTCTTCGAATTCCTTACCAGCTGAACCAATCTTCTTCCAGCTTTCCATTAATTCATCCATCTTAGCAGCAATCTGCTTGTAGTTAGTCATTTCCGCATTAGCCTTAGTTGCTTCTTCGATGATAGCTTCTTTTTCTTCCTTGTTCTTAGCGAAAGATTCACTTAAGTTAGCGAAGTAAGCCTTCTTGCCTTCGAAGAATTCATCTCTAGCAGCCTTAAACTGAGCCCATAAATCGTCATCAGTTTCCTTGTCACTTCTACCAGCCTGTTTCCATCTTTCCATAAGTTCATTCATCTTGGCAGTAGCTTCTTTGTAGTTCTTAGTAGAAACTTCCTTAGCTTCCTTGATGATTGCTTCCTTAGCAGCCTTAACTGAAGTCTTTACTTCACCGGTCTTAGCTGAAAGAATAGCCATGTACTTTTCGAATTCATCGCTTAATTCCTTTTCGAAGAAAGATTCATCATCAGAACCAGATCTCTTCCATTTCTTTCTTAAATCTGCAAGTTCCTGATAAGAAACTGTTTCTTCCAGCTTTTCAGCTAGTTCTTTAGCCTTAGCGACTAATTCTTTTTTTAAATCAAATCCTTTTTCGTTCATATTATTTAAAATCCTTTGCTTTACATGTTATTATATTATCTTTTGATAAAAATAACACGATTTATTATGAAATAATTTCAATTAGTTACTTAAACTATTCTCTGATAAAACGATTTTTACCTTGATATCTTCATTGTTTCTGGTCACATCAAGTTCGATTTCATCACCAATCTGATGTTTCTGTAAAATCTTGGATAATTCCGCAAAAGTATTAACCTTTACACCATCAATTGCCTTAATGATATCGTTATCTTTTAAGCCACCCTTATAAGCAGCGCCACCCTCAATTACTTCGGATACGACAAGACCATCACCTTCATAACCGATAGCTGAGTTATTAGTGATGATCTTGACACCTAAGGTAGGTCTTTTCTTAACAAAGCCAAATTCCTTTAAGTCTTCAACAACCAACTTTACAGTATTGGCAGGAATAGCATAGCCTGTTCCTTCAACTGTTGTATAGCTTGAAGTATATTGGGTCTTAGCGTTAACGATACCAACTAAATTACCATTTAGATCAAATAATCCGCCACCAGAGTTACCAGAGTTAACTGCTGCATTAGTCATCAGTAAATTCATCGAATAATTAGAAATAGTCATTTCTCTATTTAGGGCAGTGATAATACCATTGGTAGCTGAGATACCAGCACCAAGGGAGTTACCAATTGCGATAACTTCCTTACCCATATTCAGGGTATTGGAATCAATCAGTCCGGCATAATTTAAGCCTGTAGCTTCAATCTTTAATAGAGCCAAATCGGTATTAGAGTCAGTGCCGATAATGGTAGCTTCATATTCATTGTTGCTGTGGTCTAAAACAGTAACGGTTTTAGCACCACTTACCACATGGTTGTTGGTTACGATGTAACCATCAGCTGAGATGATGACACCTGAACCCAATGATGTCTGCTTAGAGACATAGGAACCAAAGAAAGAGTTATTTGTTACTTCGCCACTGCTGGTAATTTCTACAACCGTGTCGATAGCCTTATTAATGGCTGTTTCATAAATTCCTTCTTTATAGTCGTTATACGCGACTTCTTCTAGTACTAATTTATCTTCTTTAACTTCGTCTTCTTTTAATAACTGGTAAATACCGAAGGTACCACTGGCTGCACCAAGTAGTGCTACAAGGAAGATAATCAGTAAATTTTTAAATGTAATCTTCATAAAGGTTTACCTCCAATTACTACTATAGTTCTCTTTCCTTAAATTAAACTGAAAAAAGAGTGATAATTTTATCAGCTATTCTGGCGCCATCAATTGCACAAGAGGTGATACCACCACCGTATCCAGCACCTTCACCCATTGGATATAATCCCTTGGTATTAATGCTTTCTAAAGTTTCAGGATTTCTATCAATTCTAACCGGGCAGGAAGATCTGGTTTCTGGTCCAACCATAATGCCCTTATCGACAAAGCCCTTAATTTTAGTATCGAAGAATAAGAGGGCTTTCTTTAGAATTTCCGTATCTTTTTGATTAAAGAACTTATTGAAGTCATACTTGACTGTACCTAAAGGGTAGGTAGTCTGATAGACAAAGTCATTGTCAGTTCCATAGACAAAGTCCTTGATATTGCATGATAAAGCCTTATAGGAATTAGATACCTGATAGGCCTTTTCTTCTAAATTCTTTAAATATTCAAAGCCATCCAGAACACCAGTTCCATATTCTTCTTTATTAACCTGAATTAAGATAGCGCTGTTGGCAGTGCCAGAATCTCGAGCAGCATAAGACATACCATTAGTTAGAGTTCTGCCCAAGTCACTGGCTGCTGGTACGACAATACCGCCAGGGCACATGCAGAAGGAGTAGACTCCTTTTTCATCTTTATATCTTAGGAAGTATTCGCTGGCTTCATTAAGCTTGCCACCACTTATCTGGTTTTCATCAATCAGACTTTGGGGATGCTCAACTCTAAAGCCAACGGCTACATCTTTAGCCGACATGGTAACACCTAAGTCATAGATTCTTTTAATGATATTAAAGGCACTGTGTCCTACACCAAACAGAACATACTTACTCATATATTCTCTATATTTAGTCTTAACACCAATGACTTCATGGTTTTCATTTAGTAACAGATCTTCCATTTCTTCTTCAAAGTGGAATTCTGCTCCCTGTTCAATCAGGTAATCAGTAATTCTTTGAATGACCTTTCTTACCTCATCAGTACCAATATGGGCGTGAGGGGTATATTTGATTGATTCCTTGGCGCCAAACTTTACTAAGATATCCAGACAATAGTCGTTGTAGGGACTCTTTACGCGGGTAGTTAACTTGGCATCTGAGAAAGTACCGGCACCACCTTCACCAAACTGGATGTTTGATTCGGGATTTAGTATTCCTTCATTAAAGAATCTGTCGACATCTTTGGCGCGTTCTTCTATTCTTTTACCTTTTTCCAGAACAATTGGTTTAAAACCAGCTTCCACTAATCTATAAGTAGAGAAGATACCACTTGGTCCATAGCCTACAACAATGGGTCTAATATCAGTCTTTACTTTTTTGACGCTGATATCTTCTTTCTTATATAGGGATACATTTTTGATCTTTAGATATTTATTTTCATTTTTTACTTCAGCCAGAACCTGATATTTAAAAACCAGTTCTTTTCGGGCATCAGTAGACTTTTTATAGATTGAATAACTTAATAAATCACTGTCTTTGATGTGCAGTTTCTTAAGTATTAGTTTTCTTAATAATGATTCATTTTCATTAGGTAATAGTTTAATTTCACTGATTAAAAGCATACATCTATTATAAGGGCTTGTTTGCATAAAGGGTATTTTTTGTCATATTATCTAAGAGTATATGTCAAATAAAACTAAAATCGTCAGTAAGGATTATGCCAATAGCGAATTTAAAACAGTTGGCCTGGTCCTGATATTATATTGTCTATTTACATTATTCTTACCATTATTTCTAAAAGGCATCCTGGATGTGAAAGGGATAGAACGTATCAAGGGGTATAGTTCCTATGAAGTAGCATCCTTTCTTTGTGTGCTGCTTGGAACGGTAATTCCTTTTATGTTTCTAAGAAGGGCCAATAAAGTAAGGGTCAGAGACTTCTTTAATCGTACTTATTTAAGTGTTGGTGAACATTTAAGTAATTCCGTTGTTTACTTTATTATTTCAGCGGCTGCAATCTTTGTGACCATGATGGCTCTTAGCCGTTTTGGTATCAGTGGAGAACTGGTATCAAGTATCGGCATTATTATTTCTGAGGAACATATTACTGATTTATTCTATGTCTTAAGCTTTGTACTGCTTACACCAGTACTTGAAGAATATGCCTTTAGAGGAGTCTTGTTGTCATCTTTATCAAAGTATGGCAAGAACTTCGCGATTATTGTTGGATCTGTTATTTATGCCCTGGCCCATGGATCATTTGTAGAAATGGTGCCAAGCTTCATTATGGGTGCTTTACTTTGTAAGGTGGCAATCAAGTATGAATCAATCTGGCCAACAATAGTCATGCATGTTTCATCTAATTTATTGTTGTATTTCTTCTTTATGGTGCCAGAAAGTTATTCGTTCTTTATGGCTATAGCCTTTGTCTTATTGCTGATAATAGCTATTATCTTAGTCATTACTAAAAAGTATGAATTCATTAAAATCAAGATGGCTAATAATACAAGAGAAGTAATGAGAACCTTTGCCAGAGTGCCTAGTATTATCATTGCCTGTCTATTATTTATAATCCATTCAGTACTATTGATGTTATAACCTTATCCAAGTGATAAGGCTTTTTTATGTGTAAATGGTATAACGTTTATTAAAATAGACAATAATATGATATTTGTTTATAATAATAAACGATATGAGAAAAGCAGAGTATAATATTCTACCTGATACCAAACAAATACTTGCTACTATGGGCGAGCAAATAAAACTTGCAAGATTAAGAAGAAAATTATCAACTGATCTTGTTTGTGAAAGGGCTGGTATCAGCAGAGCTACATTGTGGAAAATAGAAAAAGGTGACCCTAGCGTAGCTATGGGTATGTATGCAGCAGTATTGCACGCCTTGAATAAGATGGATAAGGACCTTTTACTAGTGGCAAAGGACGATGTGTTAGATCGTACTTTGATGGATCTGGATTTGAAGGTTCGCAAAAGAGCACCTAAAAGAAATAAAAAAACAAATATATAACTGCTTCACGAGAATTCGTGAAGTTTTTAAATGAAAGCAAAAGAAAAGATGTGGACCCACGTTTACCCGTACACCCCGCGTCAAATCGCCAGGAGACCACATCTTTGCTACTTAGATTATAACACTAACTTAAAGTTTTATGACGTTTTTCTCTATTCTTTTATAAAAATTCCATTCATCTTTATTTGTTAGATGAAGTCTTATAACGCCACACATATTATCTGCGAATTGAAGACCGCATTCCTTTTGGGAGTCTCCAGCACGAACGGATTTAACGTTTTCCAGTTTGTTGAGTTTATCAATAATTTTAGACTCAAAATCCTTTTTGTTAAAACCATCAAACACTATATCTATTTCAAGATCGATTGATTCGATAATCCTGGTAATTAAACGTATGTATTCCTTTTCTTTAACACCTTGAAGAATAGGATGATTCTTCTTGATATATGTGGTATAAATTACGCGATTATCTATATTGTTTATTTCATCAAGTAATTTAAGTTTGATTCTTTGGAATCTTCTATCCATTAAAGTAGATTTAAATTCTCTGAAAAGTGTTACTTTGTCTTTCTGTATTAAACTTAAAGAATTAACGTATTTCTTGAATTTTTTATATACTCCATTTGTTTCGTATTCGTTATTCAAGAGTAAACCAGTCACGATAAAATACTCATTAGTTTCGGTTTCATCAACAAACAATATCATATTATTATTTTAACATTTTCAGCTCTGTAATTATCCGACACACCATGTAAATCATATGAAAAAAATGTCTAAGCAAATTAAAAAATGTAGAAAATAGTATACTAAAACTAATGAGGAACTATGTAGAACAACTAAAAGAAATATATGGGTTAAACACTCCGATTTTCACAGAAGAGATATTGGAGGTTTTTGGTGATTATACAAGGGCTTATGTGTTTCGGATAATAAAGAAACTAATAGATTTGGGAGAATTAAGACAGTACACAAGAGGTGTTTATTATTTTCCTAAGAAATCCTTCTTTGGTGAAGCAACAATAAACTCTGAGATGGTAGCCGAGAAAAAATATATTAAAGATTTAAATTCGGTATTTGGCATATATGCTGGTTTAAGTCTTCTTAACAAGTTCGGTATAACAACGCAGGTTCCAAATATGATTGAAATAGTTACCAATAATGAAACCACAAGAAAAAGAACGATTTGTATAAGAAATAGAAACTTTATTATCAGGAAAAGTAGAGTCCCAATAACAGAAGATAATTATGCGGAATATACGATCTTGCAACTATTTACCGAATTGGATGATAACGACATACTGGATAATTTTTCTAAGAGCCTAATTCAAAGATACATAAAGGAACATCGCATTAGTAAAGAAAAGATAGATGTATTATTGCCTTACTTTCCAAAGAAAACAAAAAGAAGAATGCAAAATGAAAAAATAGTATAAAAAAACATCCTCAACGGATGTTTTATTTGCTTAATGGCAGGGGTGGTAGGAATTGAACCCACGTCTGTGGTTTTGGAGACCATCATACTACCATTGTACTACACCCCTAATTAGCGCTTATTTATAATAACATTTCTATTAGAAAAATGGAAGAGAAAAATAATAAAAAAAGTGCATTTCTGCACTTTGATTTTTAAGTGGTGGTTCCGGCCAGAATTGAACTGGCGACACATGGATTTTCAGTCCATTGCTCTACCAACTGAGCTACAGAACCATTGGTTGCGAGGGAAGGATTTGAACCAACGACCTCCGGGTTATGGGCCCGACGAGCTACCAGGCTGCTCTACCTCGCGATAATGTTGCTTATTCATAATAACAGATTAAGCAATTAAAGTAAATAAGATGGCGGAGGAACTGGGATTCGAACCCAGGCGCCGCTTTCACGACCTACCGGTTTTCAAGACCGGACCCTTCAGCCACTTGGGTATTCCTCCATAATATATGTGTTTTTTAAATTGGTGGACCCTGTAGGACTCGAACCTACGACCAACCGGTTATGAGCCGGTAGCTCTGACCAACTGAGCTAAGGGTCCATCGTAGGACAAATAATTGGTCGCGGGGGTGGGACTCGAACCCACGACCTTCCGGGTATGAACCGAACGCTCTAGCCAACTAAGCTACCCCGCGATATGTTATAAAATAAATGGTCGGGATGACAGGATTCGAACCTGCGACACCTTGATCCCAAATCAAGTACTCTACCAAGCTGAGCTACATCCCGAAATAAATTTAATCAAAATAAATGGCGCGCCCAGTAGGACTTGAACCCGCAACCTTTTGATCCGTAGTCAAACGCTCTATCCAGTTGAGCTATGGGCGCATATCAAGATGGTGGGGATGGAGGGAGTTGAACCCTCACGGTATTACTACCAAGGGATTTTAAGTCCCTCGCGTCTACCATTCCGCCACATCCCCATCTAGTTGGAGGATCCTACCAGATTCGAACCGGTGATCACAGAGTTGCAGTCTATTGCCTTACCACTTGGCTAAGGAACCATTACTACTGCGCTTATTCATAGTACATTAATTTTCGGGTTTGTGCAACTAAATTTTGCAAATTTTTTGAAAAATTTTTCTAAAATGCCAAATAAGAATATCTTGCCTATATATTTTACGCTTAATATAGCCCCTATATTATCTTATAATTAATATATGAAAGTCTATTCTGAGCTTTTTAATATGCTTAATTGGAGGTATTTATGGCAAGTACTGTAAAGAAAATACAAAGAAAAGTAAAACTTAACTCAATGACTAATGAGGAACTTGATACTAATATCAAGGAAGCTTATAAGGAAGAGGCTAAGTTAAAAAAGGAAATCCTTAGCAAGGAAAAAGAAGCTAAGGACATTTTGAAGTCCAAAAATGAAAGAGTAAAGGCTATTACTTCCAAGCATAAGACAGATCTAAAAGAAGCTAAGGAAAAGAAGGCTCAGTTAGATGAAGAAATAAAGAACCTGGAACTTGAAAAGGAAAATAAGCGTACTAAGGCTGATAAGCAGATTGCGACTATTGAAAAGAAAGAAGCCGCTATCAAGAAGGCCCATCAGAAGATTATCAAGGATGAACTTGATGATATTACGGCTAAGAACAATGAAAGTAAGGAACTTTATAATAAGAAGCTGGAAAATCTAAGACAGATTATGCAGACTCAAAGTGAAAAGTACAATGAGTCAATGAAGAAACTTGAAGATAATTTCAAGGAAGATAAGGCTAATCTGGAAAATAAAAAGGAAGAACTGGAAAAGACTAAAGAGGAATTAAGTGCCAAGAATTCTGAAAGCTTAAAGAAGCTGGAAGAAGAAAAGGAAAATACCATTAAGGAAAATGCTCTTAGTGAAGAAGAAAGACTGGCTAAGGAAGCTGCTGAAAAAGAAGAACAGATCAGACAGACTGCTTTATTAGGTGAAAAGAGAGCTGAACTTAATTCTTTATATTTAAAGTTAGATGAATTAAATGAGAGAAAAGAAGCTCTTGCCAGAGAAAACGAAGTCGAAAAGAAAAGATACGATGAAATCGTAGCTGATCTGATTTCCAAGTTTGATAAGGAAAGAGAATACTATCTGCAGATTAATGAATCATTAAAAAGTGATTTAGCTTTAAGAAAAGAAGGCTTCGACAAGGAAGAAAAAGAAAGACAGCTTAAATATAAGGAAGCATTAAGCCAGATTGATGAACTGATGTCTCTATATGGCAATGCCCAGACAGCTACTTTTGAAAATATTAATAAAATATTAACTGATAGAAGTGAGGAATATCAGAATAAGTATTCTGCCTTTGTTGATTACTTGGATAAGGAGTATCAGCACTCTGTTTCTTTACAAAAGAAAGAAATCGAAGATTTAAATCATCGTTTACAGGTTGAAGAGGAACAGCTAAAGAATCGTAACTCTTATTTAGAAGAAAGATATCAGAACCGTAAGGCTGAATATATGAAGATTACTGAGGCTCTGGCTCTGGAGAATCATAATCTGGAAGTAAAGATTACCGAACTTGATAAGGAATATCGTGAAAAGGCTCTTGTCTTAAAAGAAGAGATTAAGAATATCAAGAACGCTCATCTTAATGCGCTGGAAAAGAAGGAAACTGAATTTAAGAAACAGTTGGAAGCCATTAAGAGTGAAAAGGATCTTGAAAATAGAAAGATCATTGAAAAGAAAAATGAAGTTAATGCCGCTATTGCTGGCATTAATATCGATATCGAAGACTTAAATAATGATTTAAAGGCTTATATCAAGGATACTGAATACAAGAAGGAAAGTATTTTAAGTCGCAACAATGAAATCATTAATGGTTTAAAGAACAAGATAGAGAAATTTAAAGAAGAAATCACTAACATTGATAACCGCAATGTTCAAAGTAATGAAAGCTTTAAGGAAAAACTGGCTGCCTTAGAAGTAGAAAAAGCTGATTTATTAAAGGAACACCAGTCAAAGCTGAGTGCTTTAGATGAACAGCTAAGCATTAAGCTTGAAGAATTAAAGAAGTCTCATCAGGACTCACTAGAGAGAGCTAAGCAGGTTCATGAAGAGAAACTGCTTGAGGCTGATAAGAATAAGGAAGAAAGCTTAAACTTCATCAATGAACAGTTAAATAGAGAAAAAGTTTCTTTTGAAGAACAGAAGTCTTTAATTCAGAAACAGAGTGATGAATTTGTCGAAAGTAAGAAGGCTTTAATTGAAAAGCTAAAACAGCAGAAAGATACTTTACTTGAACATATTACTTCTTTAAAGAATGATCTTGATAAGGAAAAAGAAGATTTTGACCTTAATAAGAATGAACTGGAAAGAATTCACAGTGAAGAATTAAACAAGCTGGAAAATGATTACCAGGAAAGATTTAAAGAGGCTATGACTTATGATCCAAGCTTTGATGATGAATTCAAGACTGCGAAGCTGGCTCATGAGAACAAGCTATTAGAAATTGAAAATCTTAATACTTCAATTGAAAGTCGTAAGGCAGAAATTGAAAGTGGTATTGCCAAGTTCTCAGAAGAGTGTGAAGAAAGAAAGACTACTGCTGAGGCTGAACTTAAGGCCGCTAATGAAAAGCTTGACTTAAAGAAAGAAGAATATGAAAAGCTGCTTAAGGGTCTAAATGAAGCTTATGTTACCAAGAGCAGTGAAGTTAAGCTATATAAGGAATCTTTAGATGAAGAATTAAAAGATTTAGAGGCTAATGGTGAAAAAGAGATTGAGTCTTTAATTGAAAGACAGAATACTTACTACAGCGAAGTAGAAAAGGCTTATGGTGAAAAGGAAAACACCATGAAGGAAATCTGTCAAAGAGAGGTTGAAGACAAGCGTAAGGAACTGGAAACCGCTATTGCGGATTATGGTATTGCGATTAAGGAAGCAAAGCATCGCAAAGAGACTTATGAACATAACTACAACAATCTTTATGAGACTGAATTAAACAATACCAAGACTATTCAGGAACAGTACGATACTTTAAAGACTGAACTGGAAAAGAAGCGTGCTGAATATAAGCAGAATTTAGAGGCTAAGAAGTCTTCATTTGAGGCAGAACTAACTAAGATTAATGAAACTCATGATGCGATTGTGGCTGAAAAGAAGACTCAGCTTAATAATCAGGTTGTTGAACTTAGAAATAAGACTTTAGTTTTAAAGAATGAATTGCTGAAACTTGAAAGTGATGCCAAGGCTAAACAGAATGAGTTTGAACAGTATCGTTTAGACAAGTACAACGAACTGGAAGTCTATAAGCGTGCTGCCAATGCCTATATTAAGGATATTAATAAGCGCTTAGCGGATATCGCTAATAAGGATAAGGAACTTGATGAAGTTCATCAGAATAGAGTAAATGACATCAAGGCTTCAATTAAACAAAGTGTTGAGGACTATGATGAACTGGTTAAGATTAAGCCATTTACTATTAAGGAAGAAAAGGAAAGACAGACTGCTGTTTTAACTGATCTGGCTAATGAGTTTAAACAGAAGCTGTTAACTCTGGAAAACAGACACAATGATATCGTCTTGGAACTAAGACACAATAAGGAAGTTATCATTAATAACTTAAAGAATGATTTCGCTGATGTCTTAAATAGAAGAGAAAACATTGAGACTACTTATGAAAGAGACATCCTGGACTTAACTGGTGCTTATGAAAAACTTATCACTGAGGAAAAGATGAAGCAGGCTGCTTTAGAAGAGAGTATGAGAGATGAAAATTCTAATACTGAGCTAATTTACCAGTCTTATCTGAAGATGGGTGAAGAGGCTAGACTGTCTTTTGAAGAAGAAAAAGAGAGAAGTGAAAATGAGCTTCAGGAAAGAATCAAGCTGGCTCAATCACCTTTCTTTGCGGAAATGGTGGCTATTTCTGAGCATATCAATAGTCTGCAGAACGAAAAGAACAGCGTTTTATCTAGAGTAGCTGAACTTAGAAAAGAATATATCGATACTGATCAGGATCTTGTTGTTAAGAGAAATGAACTTTTAAATATCTTTAGAAAAAAGCTTGATGAAGTAAATGAATATTATGATAAGGCTATTAAAGAGAATAAGGAAAAGGCCGCAAGAGTCGATGTCTTAGGTAACGATATCGCTGATATCTTTAAGAAGAAATAGGGGAATATATGAAGAAACTTTTAATTTTAATGATGAGTGTACTTCTTCTTTGCTGTACTGGCTGCAGTAAAAAGGAAGAAGAAGTAATAGTGGAACCAGAACCAGAGCCACTGTACTATTCAATGGATATTAATGTCATTACTACAAAGGACATTAACAGTGTTGAAGAGTTAGCTGGCAAGAAGATT
Source organism: Erysipelotrichaceae bacterium (assembly GCA_030526485.1). Taxonomy (GTDB): domain Bacteria; phylum Bacillota_I; class Bacilli_A; order Erysipelotrichales; family Erysipelotrichaceae; genus Colivicinus. The sequence continues at coordinate 30,729 of JAUNCS010000023.1, forward strand.
GCTGTGGAAATGACTTTCGATAAGGAATACAGTGAATATGCCATTGAACAGCTAAAGGAAGCTGGTTTAGAAATCACTGATGATAACTTATATGTATGTAATTATCGTGCTATTAAGGAAGCTATTGATGCGGGTGCTATTGATGCCTGGATTGTTCCTGGTAATAGAGAAGATACTATTAAGGATTATAGAAGTGACTATGTTTCTAGTGATTATCATTCAATCGCTACTTACAATAAGCCTTATTATGAAGAAGAAACAATTGATACTTCTAAATATGTAAAAGAACTATACAGTGAGCCATTTATGGTTATGCTAAATGGCTTAGATGGCTATGGTGAAAACTCAGTTCATGAATGGAAGAGATTTAGAAATGATGTTAACCATATCTTAGTGGTTAATCCAGAACTTAAGCATGTTCTAATCGTTTCTATTCCAAGAGACTCATATGTAACTAACCAGGTAACTGGCTATAAGGATAAGTTCACACACTTCTGTCAGAACGGTCCACAAAACCCAGCTAATTCAATTTCCGCATTACTGGGTATTGATCCAATCCCATACTACTGCATGACTTCATTTAACTGGTTTGTATACGGTATTAATGAAATCGGTGGTGTTACTGTTGATGTACCAATGGATGCCAGACTTGATATGAACTCACTTAGAGATGTAGCTAATCCGGTTGAAGTGCCAAAGGGTGAAAGAAACCTGTATGGTGAACAGGCTCTGGCTCTTGCAAGAAACAGAAAATATAACGGTATTGTTGGTAATGATAATGGCCGTATCAGAAACCAGGCTTTAATTCTTAACAGCTTAATTGAAAAGATTGCCTACCATCCATATATCCTGGATATCGTGGGTATGAGCTGGTTAATGGATTACTTATGTGAAAACAATTTCTCTGCTGAAGAGAAGCAGACATTATTCGCTTTAGCTAAGACTTTTGAAGATGGTTATACAGTTGATAACTTCTTCTTAGATGGTGGTGGTATGTATGTAAATGATGTTTACTACTATGGCCTTTCAAATCAGTCTCTAGCTATTGCCAAGGGTAAGATTGATCTGGTTACTACTGGTTCAATTGAAAAGGATAACCCATATTATGAAGAAATCATGCAGGGTTATGTAACTGGTGGTGCTGGCACTATCGATGTTGGTGATAATGGCTTTGTTGGTGAATACTACGATTTAGCAGATATCTTCAAATTCTAAACACCTAGAGGTAAGTACGACACTTACCTCTTTTTTTGCACATAATTCTCACTTATACTGAGAACTTTGCATAAAACACTGCAAAATTCTCAGTGGCACTTAGAACTTTGCATAAAAATTGGTCGTAAAACGACTGTGTCAAGTAAACTGTGTAAGTTCTTATAAAAAATGGTAATTTGATAC
>JAUNCS010000059.1 GCA_030526485.1 Erysipelotrichaceae bacterium
ATTAAAAAAGGTGAACTGCAATGAGGTAAACAGTTCACCATATAAACAAAGAGCTCAAGAGTAATTAAAAGGAGAACTACTTTTGATACGCTCTTAAGCTCTCGGAGATAAGCTTAATTCCTTCCTCGATTTTAGAATCATCGACAAATGAGAAATTCATACGGCAATGATTCTTTTCGGGGCTTTCAGCGAAGAATGGTTCGCCAGGTACAAAGGCAACCTTGCGTTTAATACATTCTTGTAGAAGTTTCTTGGAATCAACACCTTCAGGGAAGGTAATCCATAAGAATAATCCACCCTGGGGATGAGTCCAAGTAACATCACTTGGCATATATGTTTCCAAGGCCTTCAACATGACATTACGTCGATGACCATAGACTTTAATAATAGATTCGATATGTTGTTCAATATCAGTAATACTTAAAAATTCTGAGGCAATATATTGAGTTAGTGTATTAGGTTGCAGATCAGCAGCCTGTTTAGCGATAACCATCTTAGCGATAATATCTTTATCAGCGATAACCCAGCCAAGTCTAAAGCCAGGAGCCAGAATCTTGGAAAAAGTTCCCAGATATATAACTCTGCCATCAGTATCTAGGGATAATAATGTCGGAATTCTTTCACCTTCATATCTTAGTTCGGTATAAGGAGAATCTTCCAAGACCATTAATGAAGAATCTTTAATGGCTTCCATTAAGTCCTTTCTTCTTTCTAGAGGCATAGAAATGCCAGTAGGATTCTGGAAGTCAGGAATGATATATAAGAACTTGGCATCTGGATACATTGCCATTTTCTTCTTTAGATCTTCAATGATAATGCCATCTTTATCCATTTCAATCTCAACCACCTTGGCTTCATAAGACTTAAAAGCGTTGATAGCGGCCAGATAAGTAGGTTTTTCAACAAAGACCACATCACCCTTATTACAGAAAATCTTAGCCGTGAAGTCTAAGCCTTGTTGAGAACCGGATATCATAACGATATTTTCCAGTGTCAGACCCTTAACACCCATCTTATAGTCCATACGGTGAAGTATTTGTTTTCTTAAGACATCTAAGCCTTCGGTATTAGAATATTGCAGGGCACTTTGGCCATATTCTTCTAAGACTTTGGCAGAAACCCAAGAAATCTTTCCTTTCGGAAAGACTTCAGGTGCGGGTAAACCACCGGCAAATGATGTGATATCAGAACCATTTGCCAGTTTTAATATTTCTCTTATCGCTGATGGTTCCATGTTTTCAAAACGATCAGCAAATTTTAAATCGAGTTTCATAATATTTCTTTCTAGTACAACATTTCTGGATATGTTGGTAATGTATAGATTTCCTTGTTAGCAATCTTTTCATAATCGTTGATGATATCTTTGATGTCAGCTAACATTGGAACGATTTCACTGCGGTACTTTAGACCTTTTTCTACAGAATCTTCAATAATTGATACAGATGCATAAGTAGCTCTTAGAGTATCAAGCTTAAGTGCCAGTGAATCAAGATAAGAAACCAATAAGTCTTTACGCTTAACAGCAAATACTGATTCGCTGATTTCCTTATAGCCTCTGATTTCTTTTTCCATAAATGGAATGATATAGCTTTCAGCCATATAAAGCATTGACTTAACTTCTAATGAAATAGAAGATACATACTGTTCAGCAAGAACTTCTTTACGTGCATCAATTTCAACCTTAGTAAATACTTTATGTTTAGTTAATAGTTCAACATTCTTATCTAAATCAAATTGAGCGATAGCTTCAATTGAAGACTTGATGTTTGGAAGGCCTCTTCTGGCAGCTTCTTCTACCCATTCTTCAGAGTAGCCATTCTTAGAGAATAGAACCTTAGAATGTTTTTCAAATGTTTCTTTAACAAAGGCAATGATGATGTCTTTGATTTCTTCAGGCTTCTTGTCTTCAATAGTCTTTAAGAATTCATCAATACTATCAGCAATAATAGTATTTAAGACGACGTTAGGGAATGATGGAGATACAGATGATCCAAGCATTCTGAATTCAAATTTATTACCAGTGAAGGCAACAGGAGAAGTTCTGTTTCTATCAGTAGCATCCTTAGGGATGTAAGATAGACCTTCAATAGTAGTGCTTGTAGTTTCCTTAGTCTTACCATTTACTACTTCATCGATAATACTTTCAACATAGTCACCTAAGAAGATAGAAATGATTGCTGGTGGAGCTTCGTTGCAACCCAGACGGAAGTCATTACCAGGGTTTGCAGCAGATAATCTTAATAATTCAGGATATGTATCAACAGCTTTTACAAAACAAGAAGTGAATAATAAGAACTTTAGATGATCCTTTTCACTCTTGCCAGCATCAAAGACGTTGACACCAGTATCAGATACTAATGAGTAGTTGTTATGTTTACCTGAACCATTGATTGAATCAAATGGTTTTTCATGTAGTAGACAAGCATAACCATGTTTATGAGCAACTCTCTTTAAGATGTCCATAATCAACTGGTTCTGGTCAACAGCGATATTAGCATCACAGAATAATGGAGCAAGTTCAAACTGCATTGGTGCTACTTCGTTATGTTCAGTCTTAACAAAAATACCAAGTTTCCATAATTCTTCATTTACTTCTTTCATGAAAGCCTGAACTCTTGTTGGGATGGCACCAAAATAGTGATCATCAAATTCCTGACCCTTAGGCGCTGCATGGCCAAACAATGTACGACCTGTCAGCATTAGGTCCATTCTTTCTTTATATAGAGGTCTATCAATCAGGAAATATTCCTGTTCAAGACCAACCATTGGTGTTACTTTCTTAACATCTTCGTAACCAATTTTTCTTAATAATTCAGAAGCTTTTTCACTTACAAGAGCCATAGATTTTAGAAGTGGACCCTTCTTATCTAGTGATTCACCATAGTAAGATACAAAGACTGATGGGATACATAGAACACCGTTTCTAATGAAAGCTGGTGAAGTGTAGTCCCAATATGTATAACCACGAGCTTCAAATGTTGATCTAAGACCACCAGAAGGGAAAGATGAAGCATCGGGTTCACCTTTAATTAATGTCTTACCATCAAAGCGGATGATAGCTTTTCCTTCATCATCAGAATCGATGAAAGCATCATGTTTTTCAGCGGTAGAACCAGTAAGAGGCTGGAACCAGTGAGTGTAATGAGTGCAGCCCTTTGAGATAGCCCATTCTTTCATGCCATGTGCAATCGCATCAGCAGTAGTCTTATCAAGGGTGCCTGAGCTTTCCTTAATTTCTAAGAACTTCTTAAATACGTCCTTAGGCAGGTATTCTTTCATTACATCTTTTGAAAATACCATAGAAGCAAAATCTTTAAATACTGTTTTTTCCATTTTTAATTTCCTCTTTTCTATTCACCACTAGCTCCATAGTTTGCTAGTACTCTTGCGGATGGGTCATTTACGTTACAGCCTTCCCATTCTTTGTTAGGCATCCAGAAGTCTTTGACCATGCGAGCCTGTCCTGGATAATATTTTTCAAATATTTCACGATACAGTAATGATTCATTAGTAAATGGTTTTGCGAAATCATATTTACTGCTCAGTTTTTCAAACTCTTCGTGACTATATTTGGCATTAGCGTATTCTTTTAAATCATCAACCATTGAGTGACCAACTGCATCTGAGAAAGCAGCTTTCTGTCGCCACAGGATTGAATCAGGAAGAATCTTATCGGATTCAAAGGCATGTCTTAATAAGTACTTGCCCATATTGTAGGTATTTAGTTTCATCTTTGGATCAATAGACATTACATAATGAACAAAGTCTAAATCTCCAAATGGAACACGACCTTCAATAGAGTTTACAGATATACATCTATCAGCTCTTAAGACGTCATACATATATAGTTCATCAACTCTTTTCTTGGCTTCTTTCTGGAATTCTTCAGCACTTGGTGCAAAGTCGGTATATTTATAACCAAATAATTCATCAGAAATTTCACCAGTCATCAGAACTTTGATGTCAGAGATTTCATGAATCTTCTTGCAGCAAAGATACATGCCAAGCGAAGCTCTAATGGTTGTGATATCGTAAGTTCCCAGTGTCTTAATTACAAATTCCAGAGCACTTAGAACTTCTTCTCTATTCATAAATACTTCAGTATGTTCAGCACCAATGTATTCAGCAACTTCTTTGGCATACTTTAAGTCGATGGCATCTTTTTCCATACCAATCGCAAAGGTTCTGATCTTCTTGCCTAATAACTTAGCTGATATTGCACATACCAGACTTGAATCTAAGCCACCTGATAATAAGAAACCTAGTGGCGCATCAGCATCAAGTCTTTTTTCAACGCCCTTAATCAGTTTTTCTCTAATCTTTGAACAAGCCGTTTCAAGATCGTCTGTAGAGTATTCATCAATAGTAGTTAAATCGATATACTTAACAAATTCACCATCCTTGTAGTAGTGGCCTGGAGGGAAAGGGAAAACTTCTTTGACCAGGCCTACAAGGTTGATGGCTTCTGATGCGAAGGTAATAGTACCTTTATCGGTGTATCCGTAGAATAATGGACGAATACCGATTGGATCTCTGGCAGCGATTAGCTTTTCGCCATCAGAAATTATTAGTGCAAATTCCGCATCCAGTTCCTTGAACATCTCACAACCTTTTTCCAAGAATAATGGAAGCAAGATTTCACAATCAGAATCAGATATGAATGTATATTTTTCTTTAAGCTTTTCTTTAATTGGTCTAAAGCCATAAATTTCACCATTACACACCAGCGAATATTTATCTAAGCTAAATGGCTGCATACCTTCTGGGTGAAGTCCCATGATAGCTAAACGGTGAAAACAAAGGGTATTATTGCCATGTGTCTCAATCCTTGTATCATCCGGTCCACGATGGACACTCTTATCAAAATATTCATGTAATTTTTCTTTAGAAAGTTCTAAACTTTCAATTCCCATAATTGAACACATAAATTAAAAACACCCCTTCATTAGTTACTCATCCTATCGATCAGGACGAACGACTAAATCCGCGGTGCCACCTGT
>JAUNCS010000060.1 GCA_030526485.1 Erysipelotrichaceae bacterium
TTAGGAACTACTAAAGGTCTATCTTCCCATTTTCTTGGTTGGAAGAATGCATTGATATAAGGCATGAAGCAAGTAGTTGTGTTACAACGATTTTTTGCAAAATCATCAATCTTATCAATTTCTACACCGATATGGTATAGCCATTCTTTACATACTTCTTCACCAGTACAATCTCTCATTGCCTTTTTAACAAAGTTGCCTTCTTTGTTTGTATTTAAAGAATATACCCAAATTAATACACTGCCTTTCTTCTGAGATTTGAATTGAGGCTGACGATTAATTGTCCATGATAAGTACCAGTTATCCATACTATCTTTAACAGTTACAATACCACCAGTTGTAACCTTACCCTCTCTAGGGTCTCTTTTGCATACACCAATAATCTTTTGAATAATTTCTTCATCTGAAGTTTCAACAGTAGCACTCATCCAGTTAGTAGCATCTACATCACTACAGAATTTATCAGGGTTTCCATATTCGCCATTTTTAGCTTGAGAAGCAATATTTTTCCATAAATCCCAAGATTCTCCAGCACCATTAACAATACCTGATAAATCAGGAGCTGTGTTTTGGTCACCATAACATGATGTATCAGTACAGCATCCATTAGTAATAAATACTAAATCATCTTCAATTAAGTCGATTGTACCCTTTTTGCCATCCTTAACATAAACAATCTGTTTAGCAACCTTTTTGCCATTAACATCATCGATGATAACGTTTTTAACGTCCATGCCATATTCCACTTTAACACCATGGCTTTCAAGGTATTTAACAAGTGGAAGAATCATACTTTCATATTGATTGTATTTAGTGAATCTTAAAGCTGTGAAATCAGGTAATCCATCGATATGATGACAGTATCTGCATAAGTATCTTTTCATTTCTAATGCAGAAGACCATTTTTGGAAAGCAAACATTGTCTGCCAATATAACCAGAAATTTGTCTTCCAGAATGATTCTGGTAACACATCGCTGATTTTCTTATCCTCAAGTTCTTTTTCAGGTGTCATAAATAACTTAGATAATGCAAGTGCTGACGCCTTATCTAAAGCAAACATCTTATCTGTGTGTGCATCCTGTCCACACTTTTCACTAGCACGGCACAATGAGTAGTTAGGGTCTTTCTTATTTAACCAATAGTACTCATCAAGTACAGACACACCTTCAGTTTCAATTGAAGGTACATCTCTAAACATATCCCACATACATTCGAAATGGTTATCCATTTCTCTACCACCTCTCATGTAGTAACCTTTTCTAAAATCCTTTCTTCCATCACAGCTACCACCTGCAAGATCAAGTTTTTCTAAAAGATGGATTCTTTCTCCTTTTACCTGTCCATCTCTTACAAGATAGAATGCAGCAGATAGCCCCGCAAGACCTGTTCCAATAATATATGCTGATTTTCTATCTGCTCCTTCTGGTTTTTCTGGTTTGGCAAATGCCTCATAAGTTCCAGCTGAATAATACATAATAATTTACACTCCTTTTAACTATTTCAAACACTTCTTTTGTGTTTACGATTAGAGTTTAAATCCAAAAAAATATTATTCATATGAATAGAATTTGTCCTTTGTCGTACTTTAAGACAGCTAGCTAAAAAAGTAAAAAAATACGACAAGTTAAACATCTTGTCGTATAAATCCTATTTATTCATCTTTGCATTATTAATCGCATTAGAGAAAGAACCCTGGATCATTGAATTTAGTTTTTCAATAATAACCTTGGGATCACCCTTCATGCCTGTATCAATCCATTCAAGCACAAGTCCAACAAATCCATATTTATAAAAGTTTGCAATAAATACCTTATCTTCTTCTTTAATAACTACATCATGAGCCTTTTCTTCTAATACATCGTATAAAAGTTTATATGTAACTTTATACAAATAACGGTATAGATAGTCTTTTGGAACATTTCGATAAATATTTATGATAAAGGCCTGATCTTTTTTGATCATTTCAAATATAGCCAGGTAACCTTCCTGCCAAGTATCATAGGTCTTGTTTTCTTTTATCGCTCTTTCTGCGTCTTCCTCACAAATCCATTCAGTTAGTTCTAAAATATCATGAAAATGATAATAAAAAGTTTGTCTGTTGATACCACATTTTTCAGTAATATCATTAACTGTGATTTTATCTAAAGATTTTTCTAATAATAATTCTTTAAAAGCATATGCAATAGCTATTTTAGTTGTTGCCTTACTCATCACATCATCCCTTTCATATCGAATAGCTTTTGATAATTATAATATTATATTCAGTTTATAAAATAAGCTATAAAAACATTATATTTTCTATAATTCATCAATTAAAACTTAATTCAAAGGAACTATTTAGAAAACTCAAACAAGGTGAAAACGAGATGACAAAAGAAGAAAATAAGATGCTAATTGATGAAATTCCATTTTTGGTACCAAGAAACCGATGGACTGATGAAGTAGATGAAAAATATGACTATTCATATACCGAGCTTGACATGGCTGAAGTTCCTTCTGGATGGAATCAATACCTGTTGCCCCTCGCAAGAGAATTAAATGAGGTTTTAAAAAGAATAGGTTACGAAGATGAGTATCGTATCCTTCAAATAAAAGAGAAGTATAACTCCCTTCGATGGTATTCGAATGTGATTAATGAAGAACTCTCTATGATTGTTGGTAAATATTCAGATAAATGCAGACACACCTGTCACTGCTGTGGCAAGAAAGCAAAGTGGGAAACAAGTGGCTGGATTGCGTCATATTGTGATGACTGTTTTAAGAAGATTTATGATAACAACCCAGATGAATATTGTTTAAATTTAGATAATGGTGCAGAAGATGATTAGTCTTCTGTTTTTTGTTACTAAGAGATTGCTGTTTTTTTACTTAACCTCCGCTAGTTTTAGCCCCTTCTTATATTTCTTTTCCTCTCTTTGTTAATGGACTATGTGGATTTGTATCATATATAGAAGGTAAAAATGAAATGAAGAAATTATTTTATTTACTTGGTATAGGATTACTATTCGCTTTCCCGAGCGCTTATAAAGAAGATCGTGGTGACTGGACCGGTTCTGCTAAATGGAAGGATGGCTGGTCTGAGTGGTCACTTGTTGATGAGTACTCAACCGTTTCAGTCAGGCAGAAGATTTATTTAGGTGTTACTTCGTGGGGCGGCAGCACAGAACTTGGACGTAATGTTGCTGTTTCACCAGTCTATACTTGCGAGGTTAAAGACTACATCAAGAATCCAAATGAATGTACCAACGTTGTTAAACAACAGTCTGGCGCAAGAGAAACACACTATAATAGCGTTGGTGAATGGCACGAAGGCCAATGTGGTGACTATTCAAATTTCTATGGAACAAGCTGCGATGGATGCAGATGCGCTCTAGGACCAAACAAAACAGACTATTGTTCAGATGACAATAACCACGGTGCGTGTGGAGGAAGATCTCACGTTTGTACCGGTAATCCAAAGTTAGACATAGCGCAATGTTATTACTATAAGGTCGGCTATCAAGAACCAGGCTGGACAGAATGGAAATGTGGTAATTCCGAGACAACAGGAGCTGGATGTGGAGCCCACCACTCTTGGTATTATTCAGAACACGTCGCCACGTCTTATGCCGATGCTAATAACAAAGCTAACTGGAGAAAGTCTTTGGCAGAAGCAGGTGGCTTTGGTATTTACACTTATGTATACTCCTACCCTATGGAGTTTTACATTAACTTCGACGGTAATGGAGCTAATGGTATCTGTAACTTTGTAAGAGGTTCAAACAACATATTTAACAATGACACCACAATCAAATACGACCATGGTAACCCTGTTTGTGATGTAGAACGTGCTGGTGAAAGTATGGATGTTCAGGCTATCAAATATCAGGTTACAAGTGAAACTGATAAGGATGCAGATAAGAACTACTTAAACACTGTTCAATATTACAGACATGGGTATGACTTCCAAGGCTGGGCAGCCAATCCAAACGCAACAACTGCCACTTTCAGCAACGGACAGTTCGTGACCAAAACAGACTTCTTAGCTGATCCAGGCGAAACATACACTCTATATGCTGTTTGGAAAATACATACTTACAATATTACTTACAAGTATCTTTGCGGAACGAATAATTCAGTAACAACTTATCACTTCCAAGATGGGACTAAGCTCTCAGATTTAATCACAACAGGTGCGAATGACACCTCTTCTACCAAGTGTGACAAGGTCGATGGTGACGAATCATATGTTAAATTTATTGGTTGGTACGAAAATCCGAACGACGAAAATGTAGCCGAGTACATTACTAAGCACACTTCTATTCCAAAAGAATACTATAAGGATTTAACTCTATACGCCAAAGAAAGACAAAAACGTTACTACAATTATTCGACAGGAAGATGGTCTCAAATGAAATAAGCTCTCAATTAGAGAGCTTTTCTTTTAATTAAAATAAAAAGAACTCATAAAGAGTTCTAATGTATTTATTCCTGAACCAATTTGCAAGTTGTAACAACGTTACCACCATTACTACAGATACCATAATACGAAAGCGTAAAACCTGATCCATCTTCAAAATAATTAATTGTCTCACTCATCTTAGCGCCATCAGTGTAACATGAATTTCCGCTAATAGTTCCACTTATTGAACCACCGCCAGACAAGACTCCAGACCATGTACCATCACTATTTACAGTCATTGTGTTGCTATAGTTATTCACATCTAAACCACAATAATGAGTTCTGTTGCAAACATATTTTTTTGGAGCTGAGCTTGTTACGTTGACATCAACCTCAATAGCTTCAGTTCTATCACCATTTGTCATAGTGATGATCAACTTACCATTTTCTTCGTCAAGTGTT
>JAUNCS010000024.1 GCA_030526485.1 Erysipelotrichaceae bacterium
TTATGAATATTATACATAATAAAACAGCCTGTTTAGGCTGTTTAAATGCGTATATAAGGACTATCAAAATAATTCATATAATAGTCTATTTTTTCTTTAGGTAAGTCAACTACATTACCAGTTAGGTTATCAACGCCTACTACTAATAGGTTGCCTACTAAGACATCAATTAAGTCATTGTTGTGGTAGATGAGCTTATTGATATCTAGGCCCATTAATTTGCCTTCGTCATTAATAATGACATTTACATCTTCATCATCGTCGATTTGAATAAAGTCAATAAAGCCTCCTACAATTCTTTGATATTCATCCAAATCATCTTCAATACTAATGACCTTAGGTCTTTCATTTACATTTACTTGTACTGCATTAATCATGTCTAAAGTATGACGGTTTTGTATTGTTTATGATTATCAATAATCAATCAAAATATCATCATTTTCCACGTGGAAAAGTGGATAATTATACATTTGTGTTATATTTAACAAATTTTGTTACTTTAATCACGATTTTGATAATTTTGGTATTAAAATAAAAAACAGAGTTAATACTCTAAGGAGATAATATTTTTATGGCAGTAAATCGTTTCGTGCTAAATGGTATTTCTTACCATGGCCATGGCGCAATTAATGAAATCCCAGGTATCGTAAAGGGTAAGGGTTTCAAGAAAGCTTTCGTAGCTTCTGACCCAGATCTAGTAAAGTTTAATGTTACTAGCAAGGTTACTGATATCCTGGCAGCAAATGGTATTGAATTTGAAGTTTATTCAGATATCAAACCAAACCCAACAATTGAAAATATCCAGCATGGTGTAGATGCTTATAAGGCATCAGGTGCTGATTTCATGATCACTATTGGTGGTGGTTCATCAATGGATACAGGCAAGGGTATCGGTATCATCGTAAACAACCCTGAATTCTATGATGTAAGATCTCTTGAAGGTTTATCACCTACAAAGAATAGAACTGTATTTACAATTGCTGTTCCTACAACTGGTGGTACAGGCGCAGAAAGCACAATCAACTATGTAGTTACAGATGTTGAAAAGAGAAGAAAATTCGTTTGTGTTGACCCTAACGACATCCCTGATGTGGCAGTAGTTGACCCAGATATGATGGCTAGTATGCCTAAGGGCTTAACAGCTTCTACAGGTATGGACGCTTTAACTCATGCGATTGAAGGTTATACAACTAAGGGTGCTTGGGAATTAGCTGACGTATTAGATTTAGAAGCTATCCAGTTAATTGCTAAGAACTTAAGAAAAGCAGTTGCTAACGATCCAGATGGCAGAGAAGGCATGGCCTTAGCACAATATGTTACAGCTATGGCTTACTCAAATGTTGGTTTAGGTATCGCTCACTCAATGGCTCATACATTAGGTGCAGTATATGATACTCCACACGGTGTAGCATGCGCTATGATGCTTCCAATCGTAATGGAATTCAACCAGGAATACACAGGTACTAAGTTTAAAGCTATTGCTGAAGCATTCGGTGTAGATACAACTGGTATGAATGAAGCAGAATACAGAAAGGCTGCAATCGATGCAGTTAGACAGCTATCTGTTGATGTAGGTATTCCTACAAAACTTGAAAAGCTAAAAGAAGAAGATTTACCATTCTTATGTGAATCTGCAGCAGCTGATGCTTGTGCTCCTGGTAACCCAAGATTTGCTACAATTGCTGACTTCGAAGCAATGTTTAGACAGTTAATGTAATACTTAAAGAAGGACTTTTAGTCCTTCTTTTAATTTTCTCTTTACAAGTTAATTTCCATATGTTAAAGTTTTACTTGTCCATAAAGAGTGAATGAGGGACAAGCCCGATGACTTCACAGCAACCTACCCAAGTAAGGTGCTAAAGCTTGAATGATGGAAGTTTGTTATTAACCGGCTTCCGTCTGCGATGGAAGCTTTTATTTTGTCTTATGGATGAAAAGAAGGAGAAAAAGTATGATTGAAAAAGTAAACCCTTGTCATCCAGACAAGGTAGCAGACCGTATTGCAGGAGCTATTGTTGACCTTGCTTATAAGTTAGAAGAAAACCCAAAAATTGCCGTAGAAGTATTAATTGGCCATGGTGTATGTCATGTGATTGCTGAAACTTCGATTATGATTCCTGAAAAAGATATTGAAGAAGCAATCCTTAGAATTGCTGGTGACATTAAGTGTGATATCGTTCTGGTTCCACAGGATGTATATCTGGCTGGTAATCAGAAAGATGAAATCAGATGTGGTGACAATGGTATCTTTAAGGGTATGCCGCTAACATATGAACAGAAGAAATTAAGCACTATTGCCAGAAGCATCTATGAAAAGTATCCAACTGATGGTAAGTATATCTTAGATGGCGAAAAGCTTGTTATCTGTCAATCAAACGCTTCAAACAAGGAGCTATCTGAAGTATATACAGGTGCCATCATTAATCCATTAGGTGAATGGACTGGTGGTCCAAATGTTGATACTGGTGCTACTAATAGAAAACTGGGCAGTGATATGGCTGATTCAGTTACTGGTGGTGGCTTACATGGTAAAGACTTATCAAAGGCTGATGTTTCAGTAAATATCTATGCTTTCCTAAAGGCTCAGAAGTTAAACGAACCAGTAAGTATTTCTTGTGCTATTGGTGATAATACAATCGATGGAAAGAATTATAGTGAAATTGTTGAAGTTGCCAGAAACTTTATCAATGACTTAGGTGGTTTTGAGAAATTCGCTGAATGGGGTTTATATTAAAAAAAGAGCTTTCAAGCCCCCAACATATATAATTATACTGCTAAAAAAATTTAAATAATAGACTACACATTATGTGTAGTTTTTATATACTAAAGGTGTAAAGAGAAATACTTTACAGGAGGATAAAAAATGAAGGAGATTCTACTAGAAATTCATTAACTCCTCACTGATTCTAAGAGTGATCAGTGAGTGTACTAACAACTCTTAGAAAGAAGGTATTCTTTATGGAGGATCTACCAAAGACTTAAGTAGGACTTCTGTATCCTAGATACGACCAAATCCAAAAACAACAAAAAATATTTACGGTACAGAAAAAAATTTTGGTAAAGACCAATGGACTAAATAGGAAGAGCAAAGCTCTATAACATAAAAATTAAATAAAAACTTAAATAATAAAGACCATCTGGCAATAAACTAAACAGTTAGTAATCGATGGTCTTTTTTATTTATTGTTTGCCTTCTTTAAACATTCTCATCATTTCATTGGTTAAAGAATAGTTGTCTGGCTGTAAGATGATATCTTCTCTTTTTACCCATTCCGCATACTTTAATTCATTATCGTCCATATGGATAGTAGGATCACCATCCAGTTCACAATAATAGCCTAAAAGAATGTCATTGGCAGTACCCCAGGGCTGTGATTTATAGTAGGTGATATTCTTGATATTGACACCAACTTCTTCCTTAACTTCTCTGATTACAGCTTCTTCAACAGTTTCACCAATTTCAATAAAGCCTGCTACTAAGGCATTATGCTTAAAGCCAGTCTTATATCTGGTTAAAAGGATAGAGTCACCATTCTTAATGCCGACAATAACTGCTGGCATGATTCTTGGATAGGCACGATAGCCACATTCACACTTAAGAGCTCTTTCCTTGTTAGAATGAGACATCTTCTTGCCACATCTTCCACAATACTGATTATCACGATACCAGTCGTGTAAATGCTTGGCAGTAGCCATAGCATATACCTGATAATCAGGACTTAGCACCTTATTCTTGGTATCACGAATACTGAAATAATCATAACCATCAGGTACTTCATCAGAATCGATGTAGAAGTATTGTCTTCCACTGATTGAAAAGTAATAAGTAATATTATCCAGATTTTTAAAGTCTTTGGCTTTAGGGAATTCCAATACGTTATTTTCTAAAGCTGTTAAAGAAATCATGATATTTCCTTTTTCAAAAGAAAGGATATAGTCATCATCGTTAATGTCTTTACGATTAGCATACTGGTTATCTAATACATAGGGGTAGATATCTTGAATCATTAGTCAATCATTCCTTTCTTCTTTAAGTCTTCAAATATTAACTGGTCAACAGCAGAAGCCTTATCTTTATCTATATATGAGAAATAAGTATATTCAGCTATCTCATTATTAGGCACCGGTGTACCAGTAAAATCACCTAATAGACAAGTCATCTTTACAATAATTCCTTCATCCTTGCCATGAGCTTGGGCTTCATAGGTTCCAAAGGGAATTAGAGAATCTTCAATTAAATCAACTGACAGTTCTTCTTCGATTTCTCTTTTTAAACAGCTGCTGTCAGATTCGTTTGCTTCTCTTTTGCCGCCAGGGAAGTAGTAAGTATCTTTACCCTTGGAAAGAGTCATTAGAATCTTTTTATTTTCGATGTGGATCAGGGCCACTTTATCAATAATTTTGGACATTTGAAGTACCTCACAAATCTTATTAATTATATCTTGATTTCATCCAAAAACATTGGTATAAAAGAAAAGCACGACTATGATATATACAGAACTTAAAAGGGAAATTGAAAACTTTATTTTATATAACTACTATCCTAAGCCTAAGCAGAAAAGATGCTGTGTAGAGAGTGATGGTGTTTTAAATATTAAGCACAATCCCGTTTTCAAGAGTTCTGAAACCTTTACTATTTTTAGAGAAAGAAATGATGACTTTGCTTCTCTATTAAACAAGTATCAGGAAAACCGAAAAATCAGTGACAAGAAACTGATGAAACTGGTAGGTCTTGATACTGAAGATCTTGAAAAGATCAAGAAGGGCAAAAGACCAAGCAAGACGATTTCGGTTATGCTGGCGATTGCTCTTAAGTTGAATGAAGTAGAATTTGAAGACTTATTGAATATGGCTGATTATGAGCTGTCTTATTCTTTAAAGAAAGATGTCATTGTCAGATACTTTATTCGCAATAAACAGTATGATGTACCTTTAATTGGGGAAGCTATAAAACTCTAGAAGTCACTTAATTGTGACTTTTGTTTTGCGCTAAAATGAAGTAAAGGTGTAAACATGGAAATCAATATAAATACTAAGTTAAAAGAAGTCATCAAGACCCCGGTAGGACATGATGTAATAGCTCGTGTTCTATACTCTATAGGTTTTGATGAAAATCTTTTAAAAGGCCTTTTGGGTAGCTTAAGAATCAGAGATATTAAGACATTGAGTCTTGGTAAACTTGATGATGAATTCATTGAGTCCTTATTAACTCTACTTAATTCACAAACTGAAATAATTGAAGAAAATGATGAATGTGCTATCAAAAGAGAATGGTGGAAGGAAGCAGTCTTCTATGAAATCTATCCCCGTTCTTTTAAAGACAGCAATAATGACGGAATAGGTGATATACCGGGTATTATTTCTAAACTTGATTATTTAAAAGATTTAGGGGTAAATGCACTTTGGATCTGTCCATTCTACGATTCACCAAATGCTGATAATGGCTATGATATTAGAGACTATAAAAAGATAATGAAAGAATTTGGTGAGATGGAAGATTTGGATAATCTTTTAAAAGAAGCTCATCAAAGAGATATTAAAGTAATTGTTGATCTGGTTATGAATCATACTTCTGATGAACATGAATTCTTTAAGAAAGCCTTGGCTGGTGAAAAGAAATATGAAGATTACTATATCTTCAGGGATAAGCCCAATAACTGGACCTCTTTATTTTCGGGAACTGCCTGGAACTATATCGAAGAAAAGAAGAAGTATGTCTTACATCTCTTTGCCAAAAAGCAGATTGACTTAAACTGGGATAACCCAGAAGTAAGAGAAGAAATGTATGATATCGCTACTTACTGGCTGAATAAGGGTGCTGATGGCTTTAGACTGGATGTAGTCAGCTTTATTTCTAAAAACTATGGCTTGCCTGATGGCAATGACAAGCTGGCTAAGCTTATCGGCTTTAGAGGTATAGAGCACTACTTCCACGGTCCAAATCTGGATAAATATCTAAAAGAATTTAATGAAAGAGTATTAAGTAAATATAATGCCTATACAGTCGGGGAATGTCCTGGCAATGGTCTAAAGATGGCCAGACTCATCACCGGTGATGATCGAAGGGAATTAAGTCAGTTATTTTCTTTTGACCATATTGAAAATCCCGGTCAGAAAAGATATGACGTCTATGATTTTGACTTAAGAAAGATGATACCTGAACTGGTCAGATGGCAAGAAGGCTATACTAACCATTGCTGGCCAACACTTTTCTTTGATAACCATGATAATCCAAGAATGATTTCCAAGATCGATCATACTAATACTTATCGCATTCCTTTAGCTAAACTATTGGCTACCCTGATGTTTACTTTAAAGGGGACACCATATCTTTATCAGGGTGAAGAAATTGGTATGGTAAATCATGACTTTAAGTCTATTGATGAGATTAGGGATGTTGAAGCTTTGCAGTTCTATCAGGATGGAATAGATAATGGTGTTGATGTAATAAAAGAATTTAAAAGAATACAGTATGGTAGCAGGGACCATGCCCGTACACCAATGTGCTGGTCTAATGAATTATATGGCGGCTTCTCTGATGTAAAACCTTGGATTGATATCAATGACTATGGAGATATCAATGTTGAAAAGGAATTAAGTGATAAGAATTCTATTCTTAATTTCCATAAAGACTTAATCAGATACCGTAAGGAACATAAGGCCTTAATCTATGGTTCTTTTAAACAGCTTAAGTCAAATAAGAATATCTTTATCTATGAAAGAGAACTGGAAGATGAAAAGTATCTAATTGTGATGAATCTTACTGACAAGGTACAAAGATATCCAAATATCAAAGGGGAACTGCTGTTCTCTAATTATGGGGATACTACAGTATTAAAGGCTTATCAGGCTGATATTTATAAATTATGTGTGGACGCTACGAAATAAGTCCCTTTGTGAAAGAAAAGAAGATTAAAAATGACTTATTAACGATTAAGATCAAGAATAGTGGTGAATCTTTTCCGGGCGATAATGTGCCAGTTATTGCGTTAAACAGGAATCTGGAAGTTGATTACTTTTATATGAAGTGGGGCTATAGTCTTAATAAGAAACTGATCTTTAACTGTCGCAGTGAAGAGATTAAAAATAAGCAGTTATTTAAAGAAGACTACTTTAAGCACCGCTGCCTAATTAAAGCTTCTTCTTATTATGAATGGGACAAGAACAAGATTAAATATTCGATATATGCTGATGAAGATTTATATCTGGCTGGTATTTATCGTTTTTATAATGGCAATTTTGAATTCTCTATCTTAACGAAAGATCCAATTAGTGATATTGCCTTTATTCACGAAAGGATGCCGGTTATATTTAAAGAAAATCAAATTAATGATTGGCTTAATCTAAATAATGATCCAGATGATATGATTAAGGAGTCGATTAAAAATTTAAAATATAAGAGTATATGAGAACGTATTGTATAAGTGATATCCATGGACATTATAAAAACTTTGCCGCTTTTAAAAGTACTTTAAAAGAAGATGACTTAGTATATGTATTGGGTGATGTCATTGATAAGGGCGAAGATTCTATTAAGATTCTATTGGAAATCATTGCCGATAAAAGATTTAAGATGCTTCTGGGAAATCATGAATACATGATGTGGCAGTTTCTAAGTGCCAACAAAAAGAGTCTGGAATTCTTAGCTTACAAAGATGCCTGGATTAAATATAACTCAGGGCTTAAGACCTTTGTGGATTATGTAAAACTGTCTAAAGATAAGCAGAAACTGATTTATGACTTTATAAGTGAACTACCTGTTAACTTTCCTGATGTTGAAGTAAATGGAAAGAAGTTTTATCTGGTTCATTCTTATTTCAAAGAGGATAGAAAGCTTTATTTAAAAGACTTTGGAAATAATGAAGAAATCAATGAATATATCTGGAAGAGGGTAGATCCTAAAAAAGTAGATATCGATATTGGCAAGACTGTTATTGCTGGTCATACGCCAAATCTATATTTCACATATAATATGGAGCCGGTAGGTAATAAGACTGATTTAAATAAATCAACATATATTGATATCGATGGCTCACTGGCGGCTAATAAGCGCCTTGGCACTTTAATAGCCCTGTGCCTTGATGATTTAACTTTTAAGACATATTAAGATAGGCGGTAAAATATAAACATGATTAAAATTATTTGTGACTCATCAGCTAATCTATTTGAATTTGGCGATAATTATGCATCTGTACCCTTAAAAGTGCGTACAGCTAATGGCGAATATGTTGATGATGGTGTTAAGACAGCCAGAGAAATGGTTGAATACTTAAAGACCAATACGGAAAAGACCTCATCATCTTGTCCTAATGCCTATGAATGGCTGGAAGCCTTCAGCAAGGATGATGACAATATCTGTATTACCATCTCTTCTAATCTTTCTGGATCTTATAATGCCTGCTTACAAGCCAAGGAAATCTATGAAGAAGAAAACAATCATAAGGTAATCATCATTGATTCCTATTGCGCTGGTCCAGAACTCGAAATGTTTGCGGACAAGTGTAAGGAACTTATTGAAAAAGGACTAAGCGTAGAAGAAGTAGAAAAAGAAGTACTGGAATATCGTGAAACAGTTCATACTTATTTCTTTACACCAAGTGTAAAAAATCTTGTAAGCAATGGTCGTATCCCATCTTTTGTCGGTAAGGCTATCAGTCTTTTAAAGATTTCTTTAATTGGTGTAGGTTCTGATGAAGGTAAGATTAAAATTGTATCCGAAACAAGAACTGCTAAGAAAGCTGTTTCCTATATCTTTGATAAGATGAAGGAAAGAGGCTATAAGGGCGGTGTAGTAAAGATGAGCTATTGTGTTAACTCGGAAATCTGTGACTTCTTTATCAAAAAGATTCGTGAAGAATTCCCAGCTGCCCCAGTATATATGAATGAATGCGGTGTTCTTTGCAGCTACTATGTTGAAGAAAACGGCGTAATCGTAGCCTTTGAAGGTGAAGTAGACAAGGTACTAATCTAGTACCTTTTTTGTTATAATCTTTTTTATGGAAAATGAAGAAAAAACACTAGTAGAAATGGTAGATATTTCTGATGATGAAGAATATGTATATCATCGTGAAGAAGTAAATGACTATCAGTTCTGTAAATATTGTGGTGAAAAAATGGATAAGGGACTAAACTTTTGTCCATATTGTGGTAAGCCAGTAAATGAAACTGTTTATTCTTATCAAAGAAAAAGAAAGATGAAAGATAAAACAGTTGCCTTACTCTTATGCCTGTTCATGGGAACTGCGGGAGCCCATAAGTTCTATGAAGGCAAGATAGGCATGGGCTTTCTTTATATGTTTACTGGTGGATTGCTTGGAATAGGCTGGATTATTGATCTGGTGAAACTTATTGATAAGCCTAATCCATACTATGTGGAGGATTAAAATGGGAGCTTTATATTCAACGGTTCTGGTATTCTTTCTAATTGGCTTATTAGGACAGCTATTTATACAAGCCAAGACAGTAAATAAGAAATTATTAAATGTCTTAACTTTAATTGGTGCAGGCCTGTTATTGGCCTTAGGTCTATGGTACTTATTATCAGCTAAAGACAATGTAACACTGGCAATGATCTCACTGTTAACTATTTTCTTAGCGGTCTATATGGTGGGCGTCATGCTGGCAAGAATTCTATATTTTTTCAAAAAGAAGTAATTACACATCTATGATGTGTATTTCTTATTAAAAGGGGTATTTATGAGCTTAATATATAAAATATTTAAATTAGACAGTAATAAAAGAGAAGATATTGTCTCAGCTACTTCCATACTAGGCATTATCGCCAACCTGTTTATCGCTACAACTAAGGTAGTGGTAGGTATTCTGGCATCTTCAGTAGCTATTGTTTCTGAAGGTATCAACAATGCGACAGATTCTATTACCAGCATTCTTACATTATTAGGCACCAAGTTGGCTGGTAAGCATCCAAACAAGGAACATCCATTTGGTTATGGTCGAGTTGAGTATCTTACAAGTTTAATCATTTCTATCATTATCTTATTTACTGGTTATGAAATGATTAAGACGGCTATTGAAAACATTATTCATCCAGAACAGTTAAACGTTACTTTGATTTCTATTGTGGTGGTATTAATATCAGCGGTAGTTAAATTTGTACTTGGTAACTACACTATCAAGATGGGTAGAAAAGCTGATTCAAAAGCTCTGGAAGCTTTGGGACTGGATTGTCGCAATGACTCATATGTTTCAACTTTAACTATTGTTTCTTCTATTGTTTATTTAATCTTTGATCTATCAATAGATGCCTATGTCGGTGTGATTATCTCTTTACTTGTCCTAAAGACTGGCTATGAAGTCTTGAAAGATACTATTGATGAACTGATTGGTCGTCCAGGACAGGAAGAACTGGCAAATAAGCTTTATAAGGAAATCCGCAATACTGAAGGCATTATCTCAGCGGTTGATATGATTCTTCATAACTATGGACCAGACTCATACAGTGGTTCAGTTAATATTGAACTTGATTACACCAAGACAGTTGGTGAAGTATATAAGAATATTCATGCTCTGCAACTAAAGATTATGCATGAATATAACGTAGTCATGGTTTTTGGTATCTATGCGGTTGATAATGAAAATGACATGGAAATGCGTCAGTATATCGCTAAATATGTATCTAATAAGGAACATGTTAAGTCTTTCCACGCCTTATATTTAGATGAGAGTGAAAACATGCTTTATCTGGACTTTATCGTTGACTATGAAATCAGAGACTATGATGAAGTAAAAAGGGAATTTAAGGAATATCTTGAAAAGAAGTATCCAGATTTAAATCTGACATTAACTATTGAAACGGAATTTGTGTAATGATTAAGGTAGTATTTTTAGATATTGATGGTACCTTATTGTCACACGCCAATAAATGTGTACCAGAAAGCACAATAAAAGCTTTATATAAATTAAAAGAAAAGGGCATTAAAATTGTTGCAGCCTCAGGTCGTCATACCAGTGAACTGGATAGACTGCCATTGCAGGAAGTGCCATTTGACCACATGATTTTATTAAATGGTCAGATCTGTATTGATGCCAGTAGAAAACAGTTATTTTCTTATCCTATAAAAGATACTGAAAAGTTAAAGAAAGTATTTGATGAAAAAAGAATTCCAATAGAATTCTTTGAAGAAAAAGACTTCTATATCAATATCGTTGATGACTATGCCAAGAAAGCTTTAAATGATATTTCAACACCAATACCAAGAATTGATACTTATAAAAATGAACCAATCCTGCAGGCTGTGGCCTATGGTCCTAAGCAAATGCAGGAAGAATTAAAGAAGATACTTACTGAATGTCATATCACCAACTGGCATGAAGAAGCTGTTGATATTGTCAACAAGGGCAACAATAAGGCAGTGGGCATTAAGAAATATTGCGAGATTATGGGTATTAAGCAGGAAGAAACCATGGCCTTTGGCGACAATGGCAATGATATTGAAATGCTTAAATATGTGCATATCGGTGTAGCTATGGGCAATGGTACTAAAGAAGCTAAAGAAGCAGCTGATTACATCACTGACCACATTGATGAAGATGGTTTGGCCAAGGCTATAGAATATTTTGAAGACATATTTTCATAAAAGCGTATTATTAAAGGCTATAATGCGCTTTTTTATTTGTGATTGTGCAATAATAAATAAGAAATGAAAAAGAATAGAAAAAGATTTATAAGCGTATTAATTGTAGTAATTAGCTTAGCGACCTTTGTTCAGTATATATTCTTAAACGGTCTGGCTAACGAAAAAAGAGAAAACAAATATCAGGATACTATCAACCATGGTATGCAGGTAGCTAATACCATTCAGTTAACCATTGGTAACCTGACTGAGGCAACAAGTACCCTGAAGTATTTTTATCTGGATAATGAAGATACTTTTGTCGTAAAATTTGATGACCTTGCCGCTTCAATATGTGCAGATCATCCAGAAATTGCCAGTATGTATATTGCGCCTAAGGCCGTAATTCAGGCAGCTTATCCTGAAGAAGTTAAAGCTTCAACCATTGGCTTTGCGATGCTCGAAGATGAATACCAGGGACCTCGAGCCCAACTGGCTATTGATACTCAAAAGATTACCATTGCCGGTCCTCATAAACTGGTTGAAGGTGGTACTGGTCTAATTATGCGTAACCCCATCTTTGTGGATGGTGAATTTAAAGCCTTCGCTATCTTTGTCCTGGACTGGGATAAATGTGTAGAAAAGATTCTTTCAAATACTGATACTTCTATTGGTTCATATAAGTATGCTGTTAGAAAAGATACCGTTGATGATACGGCAGTTCTTGATGAAGATGGCTATATCTTTAGAAATTCTAATGAAAAAATTTCTAATGAAGTAGATATCACCTTTGAAGTACCAAATGATATCTGGCATCTGGTTGTTGAACCAGAAAGCGGCTTTAGTATCTTAAGTGAAATGTTTATGCCAATCTGCTTTTCAGTAGCTGTCGCTATTTCAATTATGATTCTTTTTGTTTTCTGGGTTTATGGCATTCAAAAAGAAAATAAACTGCAGATTGAAAAAGCTCAAAATGAAGAAAAGTCAAAATATGTAGATAAGTTAAGTGATGCCTTAACAAAAGCTCAAAAGGCTGATGCGGCAAAGACTACTTTCTTATCACGTATGTCACATGATATAAGAACCCCATTAAACGGTATTATTGGTTTACTTCAAATCAATGAAGCCCATGCGGATAATAGAGAACTGGTTGACCGCAATCGTAAGAAAATGATTGTCAGTGCCAATCACTTACTGGAACTTATTAATGATGTCTTGGAAATCTCTAAGATGGATGATGACAATGTTCATCTGGTTAAAGAAGCCTTTGATCTAAATGAACTTATTGATGATGTCTTAAATATTAATGAGAACAAGGCAATTGAAGCTGGTATAAAGCTGGAGATTGCTGATTACAAGAATAAGATTAAGTATCCATCTGTTATGGGCAGTCCATTACATGTAAGACAGATTCTAATTAATCTATTCTCCAATTCCATCAAATACAACAAGGAAAAGGGTTCTATCTTCTTTGATGTTGATACAAAGGAATTAGAAAACAGACAGGTAGAATATACCTTTACTATCAAAGATACCGGTATTGGTATGAGTGAAGAATTCCTATCAAGAATCTTTGAACCATTCTCGCAAGAAAACAGTGATGAAAAGAGCCTTACCCAGGGTACTGGCTTAGGTACAGCTATTGTTAAGAGTCTGGTAGAAAAGATGAATGGTCATATCGAAGTAGAAAGTAAGCAGAATATTGGTTCAACATTTACTGTTACTATTCCATTTGATCTGGCTGATGAAAATGAATTAAACGATAAAGCAGTAAGTGATGCAGTTAGTCTAAAGGGTATTAGAATACTGCTGGTTGAAGACAATGAACTGAATATGGAAATTGCAGAAATGTTGCTAAATGACAATGAAGCAATTGTTACTAAGGCCTACAATGGCGAAGAAGCCTTTAAGATTTTCTCAGACAATCCAGTCAACACCTTTGATCTGGTCTTAACCGATGTAATGATGCCTAAGATGAATGGCTATGAACTGGCTAAAGATATTAGAAATATGGATAGAGAAGATGGTAAGACTATGCCAATTATTGCGATGACTGCCAATGCCTTTGAAGAAGACAGACAGAATTCTTATGCAGCTGGCATGAATGGCCATATCTCTAAGCCATTTGATATCGATAATTTAATTAAAACAATTTCAAATTACACAAGGGTCTAGTCTAACTAGACTTTTGTCTTATAAGGAGGAAAGTATGCATTTAGATGGTTATGGGCTATTTGTAAAAGACATGGGCAAAATGATTAGATTTTATCGTGATGTCCTGGGCTTTGAAATCAAGGAAACTGAGAATGCGGATAATGTTTATCTTTTAAAAGATGGGACACTGTTTCTTTTATATGGCAGAAAAGACTTTGAAAAGCTGACTGATAAAAGATATGAATATCTAAAAGGAGTAAATGCCCATAGTGAAATGGCATTATATGTCGATACCTTTGAAGAAGTTGATAAAGAGTATGAACATGCCCTCAAACATGGGGCTACTTCTTTAATGGAACCAACAACAGAACCCTGGGGACAGAGAACCTGTTTTGTGGCAGATCCAGAAGGTAATATCATTGAAATAGGTTCCTGGAATAAGAAATATGAAGCAAAGTATTTGTAATGATATCCGGTCTATCCTAATTTTGCGTTTAAATAAAAATGTAACATAAAATATGTTACAAGTTTAAAATTGATTTATGTGAAGTGAAGTGTCTAAGTTTCCCTACTTGATGCTTCACTTTTTAATATATTTACGAATAAATGTTATAAAACTTATTTTTTTACACTGTCTTTTTGCAAGAATAATGTTGCAAAAGTGTAACTTTTAACTATTGTATAGAGATGTTTTAATTAAATTGTAAAAAGATAACAAGTACGTACTGAATGTTAGAAAGAGAGGTATACATATGTTTGATAAAAAACTAGTAATCTTTAGTGATAAAGAATACAAAAGCAAATTTGATGTGATTAAAGAATTATCACAACTGGTGTCTTTTAAAGTGACTAATCCAGAAGATTACTTTAATTCTGTAAAAGAACGCGAAGATACGCTTGCCACTTATATTGAATATGGTGTAGCTATTCCTCATGCCAAAACTAACGCTGTTAAGGAACCGTTTGTTGTGTATGAAAAACTAGCGAATGGTGTTGAATGGGGGAATAATGGTGAACTTGCAAATTATATCTTTATGATTGGTGTTCCTGAAGAATTTGCCGGCAATTTGCACTTAAAAATTATTTCAGAACTTAGTAAAAACTTGATTAGAGAAGAATTTAGAAACAAATTATTGAATGCAGAAAATTCAAACGAAGTATATGAACTTTTAATGGTGATAGAAAAGGAGATTTTAAAATGAAAATCGTTGCAGTAAGTGCTTGTACAGCGGGAATCGCTCATACTTATATGGCTCAAGAAGCTATTGAACAGGAATGCAAAAAAAGAGGAATTGAGTGCAAGGTTGAAACCCAAGGTGGTATGGGTATCGATAACGAACTGGATCAGGAAGAAATTGATACTGCTGATGTGGCTATTTTTGCAGTAGCTGTTGGAATTGAAATGGAAGAAAGATTTGATGAAAAACGTGAAGCTGGAAAATTGATTGAAGTAGATCCTAGTTATGCAATCAAAAACGTTGTTGAATTAATCGATAGAGCGGAGGCATTATTATAATGACTAGAAATGCAAAGGGTCTTGGATCTCAATTGTTCAAATATTTTAATACAGGTATTTCTTATTTCTTACCAGTTATCATTGCTGGTGGTATGATGTTCTCGTTTGCGTTAATGACGGGTACATTCCAAGATGGAACAATTGTTCCAAGCAATCAATTCTGGCAGGATGTTTATAACATTGGGCAAGCTGGCTTTTCAATGATGGTTCCAGTATTGTGTGCGTATATTGCGTATGCGATTGGCAGCAAACCGGCTTTAGCTCCTGGCTTTATCTTGGGTTATGTAGCAAATAATCCAATCGGAAGCCAAAAGCTTTCAACAGGATTCCTTGGTGCTTTAATCCTTGGTTACTTAATTGGGTACTTCGTTAAATGGATGAAAGGATGGAAAATTCCTGAAGTTCTTAAACCAATGATGCCTACTTTCTTTATACCGTTGATTACAACTTTTGTTCTAGGAATTGTTTATGTTTATGTAATGACAGTACCAATTAATATGGTGGTGCAATGTGTAGTGAATATTATGAATAACTTGAATGGAACTTCTGTTGTACTTGTTGGTATTGGGATTGGTGTCTTAGCTGCTGCTGATTTTGGTGGACCTTGTTCTAAAGCAGCAACAGCCTTCACATTAGCTTTAATGGCTCAGGGTCTATTTGAAACAAACGGTGTATTCCGTATGTGCTGTGCAATACCGCCTCTTGGAATGGGTTTAGCAGCATTACTGCTTAGAAATAAATTTGATAAAGCAGATCGCCAATTAGGCATTTCTTCTTTATTCTTATCATTTGGTGGCATTACTGAAGGTGCTATTCCATTTGCAGGAAAAGATTTCAAACGTACCTGGATTGCTTGTGTAATTGGTACTGCTGTTGCCGGTGCGATAGGTATGTTACACGGGATTAGTTCGGTAGTTGCTTTCGGTGGAATCTTCGCAGTCTCTGGTGTTGTTGTTGGAAAACTGTGGTATGTAGTCGATATGCTGATTGGAGCAGCTATTATTGTTCTAATCTTAGCGATTATTAAACCAAACATCGAAACCGAAACAGTAAAAGAAGAAGTAACTTCGAAATAAATTATAAAAACACTTCGATTTAATTAGAAACGAAGTGTTTTTGTGCGTATATTGAAAGGGGAGATTAACCATGAATCGAAAAATTGAACTTTTAAAAAAGCTTTCCGAAGATACATACATCACAGCGTCAAAGTTATCTAATATTTTAAATATAAGTCCTCGTACTGTGAGAAACTATATTTCTGAATTGAACGAAAGACTGGAACCAGCTGGAGCACAAATTGTTTCAAAGTCAAGATATGGTATCCGACTGGAAATAAATGATTCAGAAAAGTATCAGCTTTTTTTGGATGGATTAAGTGACGAATCGGACGGAGATTCATATACCAGAGCTTTACAGGTGGTTGAATATCTATTGGAATTAGATGGGTCTATTACAATGGATGAATTGTGTGATGTGTTTTACATTAGCCGCTCTACCTTAAAAACAGATATGATTGAAATCAGAAAGATTTTTAAAAAATATAATATTGAATTGGATTCACGAGCTAATCAGGGCTTACTGGTAAAAGGATCTGAACAAAATATGCGTCGCTGTCTGACGTATATACAACGTTCAAACAAAACTGATTTTTCGTCTATATCTAGAGGGGATATTGAATTGATTCGCAAGATAATTGAAAAGTGTGTTAATCAATATAATTTTGAAATTTCGGATTATTCAATTACAAACTTATCTCTGCATATTTATATTTCGATTATGCGTATACGTTCTGGCAAATGGATAAAAGTTTCGTCTAATTTAAAGAAACAACTGGATGTAGGTCCTGAACAAATTATTATTTCAAAAATCGTCGAAGCTATTGAAGAAGGCTTTGATATAAAGTTTACAAACGATGAAATATATTATCTGTTAATCCAACTTTCCGGCAAAAAGCTAATTGGGGATATCAGCAGCAATAATAACACTATTGTTACAAATGAAGTATATCAGCTGGTAGGGGATATGCTACTAGCTGTCTACAAGACATTAAGAATTGATCTTAGATATGACTTAGAGTTAATCACTGCACTTTCCATGCATATTATTCCTCTTGAATTTCGTATGAAACATGACATTACTGTTCAAAACAGTATGAAAGAAGAAATACGCCAAAGAGTAATTCTTCCGTTTAATATGGCTTCTATTGCTTGTGACTTTCTGGAAAAGAAATATAATAAGCGATTACCTGATGATGAAGTGACCTTTATCGCATTGCATTTTTATGTGGCTCTTGAACGAAAAAGAAGCGGCCAAAAAGATAATTTACTGGTTGTCTGCGGTAGTGGAAAAGCCTCATCCGAACTGCTTGTGTATCAAATCAAAGAGAATTTGGGGAACTATTTTAATGTTGTGGCTTCAACAAGCAGACACGCATTAAAGAATTATGATTTCTCTAATGTTGATTACATATTATCGACAGTTGATATTGATTTTTCAATACCCGTACCAATTATTATGACAGAAGATTTTCTGGAAATCAGCGAAGTAAAACGCATTAAGAAAAAAGTATCTGAAAACCACTTGGATAAAGTGCTTCATTACTTTAAAGAGGATATGATTTTCTGGCTGGACCTGGAAGATAAAAACGAAATTATAAAATTGCTTTGTAAAGAAGCAATTCAAAAAAGAGCAGTACCAGATGACTTTTATGAAAAAGTATTAAAAAGAGAAGAAATAGGTAGAACTTCATTTGGAAACCTAATTAGTATAGCTCATCCTATACAACCAATGGGTGATGAGTCCTTTGTTGGCATCGCTATTTTGAAAAACCCAATCATATGGGATGACCAGAAAGTACAAATTGTTTTCTTATTATCAATGAAAGCAAACGGAGATCGTGATTTACATGATTTTTACAGAATAATGGGAAAATTAGTAAGTCGTCGCGATTTTGTAAACATGCTTTGCAAAACAAATACATACGATGAAGTAGTAAATATCCTGAAAGAAGTATCGAGCATTGAATAAGAGATATAGTTTATATGTCTAAAATGCAAATTTAACCCGAATAGTTATAGTGATGAAACCCATTATGTTCTGGACTTGAAAAGACTGGTGGGTTTTTATGTGCGTCGGACATTACTAATTTAGTTTGAGATTAACCAAGCACAGGTATTTACCGCCAAGTTTAGTGAACCACAAGTTGCAATCGGTAATAACAGAATGAAGGAAGTGGTGTAGCAATTCTTTCATGCAAACAAACAGAAACTAGATATAAGGCTATGAGGAAAATGAGAATGCTGCACAATTCAAAGTTCAAAGAGTAAAGCAAGCGCAACAAAAACTAAAGTTATAAGACCGAAATATTCTAATTGCCTTAGTTTCAGATTCTGGAAAAATTCAAATGGATGGAATTGTAAACCTATGGATATCAAGGCTAGTAAACTTTATGATTGATGTAGAAAATTACTTGTGCGCAAACGACTATAACAATACCTACAGCTTTCGTATTGGGAATATGAAATAAAAAATGGATAAGTTTGGGCAATGGTTAAGACACAAGGCAAGATTGGTGATTCTTAAGGAATGGAAGAACCCAAAAACTATATACAAGAATCTTAAAAGACTTTGTGACTATCAGAAATGTAAGCATGCAAATGATTGGGTATACAAGGTTGGCTTCTAGGTTTGGTTGGTATAGCAAGGCATAAGGATATGTGTGTAAGCTCATACTAAATCCAGGATTTTATCTTTTGCCAATAAGAAAAAGTGGCTGGGTTAGGTCTAACTATATCCTTATCTTACAAAAAATATGCGCAGCCATATACACCTGGTTTGATGTATATGAGGCTACGCTTTAATGGTACTAAAAGGGGCTACCTGGATTGGTCGACCTCCCTTGAATATTACTTGGCTAAGTAATTTGTGACTTAAATATAAATGTAATGCCGTATACAAGAACCCTACGTACAGTGCAACGAGAGGGGCGAGATTATTTATAATTTCTCTCTACTCTAATAGAAAACTTTGAGCTTTTAATATAATCGCTTAAGGCTTGCACCAGTTTGGAATTGCTGACAGGTTTTTTAGCTAATAAAAATATATCCCACATTATTTCAGTATCGGAAAAAGCTAATTCCTTAAAGTAAGAAAATGGACCTTCAGATGAGTATGAATTATCTGGTGGCAGGAATGGAAAAGAAGATGCTGGTATTAAAGTAATTCCCTTGTTCTGATAACAAAGATCCCAGATATAGCTCATTTCTGATGCACAAAGGCTAAAGTCAGCGTTAATATTATGCTTCGATAATGTTTTGCGAATAAAATCAGGGCTCTTATATTTATCAGATAAGCTGATTATTTTCTTATTCTCTAAGTCTTCAAGTTTTATTTCTTCCTTTGTATATAATTCATTCCCTTTTGCACAAAGGACATGGATTGGTACTGATAATAACTTTTGTCCTTCAAATTCATTTGTGTCATATTCGCAGCTTGAAATTCCTAAATCAATAATTCCTTCCTTCAGCATCTGTTCAACCTGTTTATCGGTTGTTTCAATGATATTTAATTTGATATTTTCGTATTTTTTATGAAAGGTCTCAAGAAAGTCCGGACGAAGATACTTGTTTACACCATAAGCTATACCCAGTGTTAAGGTACCAGAAGGGGATAAAGAGCGTTCCTGTATTTTAAGCATCATCTTTGAATATTCAGCCCATAATTCTGTTGCCTGCTCATAAAAGAATTCGCCATCATCAGTAAACTGAATCTGATTATATTCATGTTTAAGTAGCTGCAGGCCTAGTTCACTTTCCAGATTTTTAATTGACTTACTTAAACCCTGGGGAGTGATGAAAAGGTTAATGGCGGCCTTATTTAAATTTTTCTGTTTGTATAACTCGATGTAATATTTTAAGACGTTGATATTCATAAGAGACCTCTTGAGATTAACTATTTATTTAATTTTAATATACGCTTTTATACTTTGAAACTTTTACTATTTTTAATGAAATAAAAGGTTGATAAAGTGAAGCGATATGACATGTTAATATTTTATCAAGTTAATAAAAAGGAGATTTCAATGAGTAAATATGAACATGTTTTTTCTCCATTTACTATTAGGGGAAAGAGATTTAAAAACCGCATCGAGTTTTCACCATTTGTCTGCAACAAGGCAACAATTGATGGTGAATGCGGAAGTGGAATGATTGATTTTATCGAAATGCAGGCTAAGACTGGTGTTTCTTATATTACTATCGGTGATACACAGATTGATTACAGTCACGGTAATAATTTCGCTGGAGAAATTCGTGTTGATGACGATAAATATATTGGCGGTCTATATTCAATTGCTGAAGCAGCCCATAAGAATGATGCTTACTTAAGTATTGAACTTAGTCATTGTGGAGCTGGTGCTAATCCCGATATCAATGTTGGTCAGGCACTTTCACCATCAGGTGTAGCCTTAGGTGCACCATTTACTTCAACAAATCCAAAAGCTATGACTCGTGAAGACATGGATTTTGTTCGCGATAAATGGGTTGAATGCTGCAAGAGATGTGTAAGTGCTGGCTTTGATATGGTAATGATCCATAGTGCTCATCAGGCTCTTTTAGGACAGTTCTTATCACCATTAACCAATACTCGTACTGATGAATATGGTGGTTCATTAGAAAACCGTATGCGCTATCCACTTGAAGTAATCAAGGCAATTAGAGAAGGTGTTGGCGAAAATGTTGTTATTGAGATGCGTGTCAGTGGCAGAGAAGAAGTTGAAGGTGGTCTAGAAGAAGATGAAGCTCTTGAATACTTAAAGGCTGCTCAGAAATATATTGATATCGTTAATGTTTCAAGAGGCTCTATCTATGATCCGGTAGGCAGTACTTATACTATGCCTAACTACATGAAACCGGCTCGTTTTAATGTTTCTATTGCAGAAAAGTTTAAAAAGAATCTGGATATTATGGTAGCTGTTGCCGGCAATATCTATACTGTTGCAGATGCGGAAGAAATTATCGCTAATGGTCAGGCTGATATTGTTTCAATGGCTCATAATTTATTGGCAGATCCAGAAATGATTCATAATGCCTTAGCTAATGAAGAATATAAGACCAGACCTTGTATTCGTTGTCAGGAATGTGCTGAACATATTGGTTGTGGTCGACCAATCCGTTGTACAGTAAATCCAAGTCTTGGCTTTGAAACAGAAATGAAGTATCTGCAGCCTGCTAAAGAAAGCAAGAAAGTTGTTATTGTTGGTGGTGGTCCAGCAGCAATGCAGGCAGCACAGACTTGTATGAAGCGTGGTCATAAAGTTGTTTTATTTGAAAAGAACGATAAGCTTGGTGGCTTATTACATGATGCTGGCGCAGTTAGTTCCAAATCACTTTTAAGACAATATACTGACTGGGATATCCGTATGACTATGGAAAGTGGTGCTGATATTCGTTTAAATACCGAAGCTACAATTGAAATGATACAGGCTGAAAATCCGGATGCAATAATTGTGGCAACTGGTTCTAGATATGTTCATCCACCAATTCCAGGCATTGATGGCAAAAATGTCTATACTGTTTCTGATGTTGATAATAAGCGCGTTAAGCTTGGCAAACGTGTAGTGGTATGTGGAAGCAGTGCAACTGGTATTGAATGTGCTGAAGAACTTGGTTCAGAAGGACATGAAGTTACAATTATCGATATGATTTCTAAAGAAGCAATGACAAGAACTATTAATCGTGCCTCTCAACAGGAAATCATTATGATGCGATTCCCTAAATATGGTGTAAAGATGGAGGGCAATTGCAAGATTAAAGCATTTGGGGAAAATGAAGTAATCTGTGATACTCCAGATGGTGAAAAACGCTTTGAAATGGATTCAGCAGTTATCGCCTTAGGTGTAGCTCCTTATAATCCATTAACTGATGAATTATTAAAACTTTATCCATTAAAGACTTATGTAATCGGTGATTGCAAGGCTAAGGGTGGAACTATTAAGAAGGCTAATTTAGAAGCTTTCAACGTCGCAATTAATTTATAAAAGGAGATAAAAATGGCAGATAGATTATTAGATAAGGTAGCAATCGTTACTGGTGCTACATCAGGAATTGGCAAGGCTGTTGTTGAAGCGTTTGCTAAAGAAGGGGCAAAAGTTGTCTTTATTGGAAGACGCCAAGACAAGGGCTTAGCTGTAGAAAGTGAAAACAGAAATCAGGGTGGCGAAGTTACCTTTGTACAGGGTGATGTAACAAAAGAAGAAGATATTGAAAAAATGATTTCTACTGCACTGGAAAAGTATGGAAAGATTGATGTGCTGGTAAATAATGCAGGCCGCTCAACTGTTGCTTCTTTCCATGAATATGACATGAAGAAGGACTATGATGACATTATGGATTTAAATATCAAGAGCTATGTACAATGTTGCCGTCTGGTTCTTCCACACATGCTAAAAAACAAGAAGGGTAATATCGTAAACATTGCTTCTATTGGGGCAATTACGGCTATGCCTAAACAGGTATCTTATGCTGTAAGTAAGGGTGGCGTTGTTCAGCTTTCAAGAACTATTGCCTATGAATATGCCAAGGACGGTATTCGCTGTAATACAATTTGTCCAGGTCTAACTCAGACAGAACTTGTTGAAAGTGGTTCGCCTGTTGAAAAAATATTACAGTCTATTGTTCCTTCAAAAACTTCTGGAACTGCTCAGGGTATTGCAATGGCGGCTGTCTTTATGGCCAGTGATGAATCACCATATATGTCTGGTGCTAACCTGACTATTGATGGTGCCTGCACTTGTGGACCTTGCCCAGAACTATAAATACATAAAGCCAGTGTTTATCTGGCTTTTATTTTGTATACAATTAATTCATGAAGAAAGTTTTATTTGTATGCCATGGTAATATCTGTCGCAGTCCCATGGCGGAGTATTTATTTAAATATATGACTAAAGATTTAGATTATTATTGCGAATCACGTGCTGTTTCTTTAGAAGAAATAGGCAATGATATGCACCCTAAATCACAAAGGACCCTGACTGCCCATGGCATTCCTTATGGAAGCCATAGTGCCAAAAGAATTACGGAAGAAGATTATAGAGAATATGATGTCATCTTTGTGATGGATGACTACAATCTTTCTTATATCAACAGACTCTTAAAAGATGATGATCATAAGATTAGAAAGCTGTGCAAAAGAGATGTAGCAGATCCCTGGTATACCGGTGATTATGAACAGGCTTATCAGGATATCAAGAGGGGAATTGAAGACTTTTTAAAGATGGACTAAGGTCCATTTTTATTAGATAATAAACATATGCTAGAAATATATGATTTAACAACCAAAAAGGAACTTAAGCCTTATATCAAGGACATTAAGTCTTACTACAAGAAGGTAATTGAAACTTTGGAACTGAAAGATGAAGTAAACTTCTCTTTAATCATTTGCGGTAAAAAGAAGATTAGAACTATCAATAAACAGTACCGCAACATCGATAAGGAAACTGACGTTATCAGTTTCGCTAATATTGATTCTGATGACTTTGACTATCTTGATGAAGAAGATCTAAATCTTGGTGATATTTTCATCAATGTTGATCGTGTAAAGTCACAGGCTAAGGAATACGAGCATTCTATTAAAAGAGAATTTGTCTTCTTATTTGTTCATGGTTTCTTACATCTTTTAGGTTATGACCATATGAAAGAAGAAGATGAAAAACTAATGTTTTATCTGCAGGATAAAATCATTGGAGATTTAAAATAAGTGAAAAAGTTTAAAGATGCGTTTAGAGGAATCAAAGACGCATTAAAGGAAAAAGCAGTTAGAACCCAGTTTATTCTGGGGCTAATGGCAATACTTGGTGGAATAATTATCAGACTTGATTATTACGAATGGCTTATTTTTATCATCTGCATAGCTCTGGTTATTTCATTAGAAATAGTTAATTCGTGTCTTGAAAGAATATGTGATATGTATTCAACTGAGATAGATGAAAGAATCAGGATAATCAAAGACTATGCATCAGGTGCAGTACTTATTAGTGCCATCGCTTCATTTGTAATATGTATTCTTGTGGTATTAAGGAGATTAATATGAATAAGGATGAACTTTTAGCTAAAGCTTTTGAGGCGATGAAAAATGCCTATGCGCCATATTCACATTACTATGTAGGGGCAGCCGTTCTTACTAAGGATGGCGAATATACACCGGGTGCCAATATCGAGAATGCCTCATATGGGGCTACCAACTGTGGTGAGCGTACAGCAATCTTTGCTGCTTATGCAAAGGGCTATCGCAAAGATGATATTGAGGCCTTGGCTATTGTGACAAGTGGTGATAGAATTGGTACACCGTGTGGTATCTGCAGACAGGTTCTAAGTGAACTATTAAATAAGGATACCCCAATCATTTTGTCTAATGGAAAAGATGAAATGATTACAAATATCGAAGAATTATTACCTTATAGTTTTGGAGAAGAAGATTTAAATAAATGAAATCAGGATTTATCGCATTAATCGGCAGACCTAATGCCGGCAAAAGTACATTAATTAATTCGCTTTTACAAAGAAAGGTTGCCATTGCAACTCATAAAGCACAAACAACCAGAAACTCAATTCTGGGTATTTTAAATAGAGAAGACTTACAGTTAGTCTTCATTGATACACCTGGTATCCATGAAGCTACTTCTTATCTTGGTTCTTATATGAACAAGGAAGCTTATGCACAAGCTGATGGTGCTGACATCATTTTCTATGTCGTTGATGCAGTAAAAGGCTTAGGCAGAGCAGATAAAGAAGTACTGGAAAAACTGTTTGCCTATGATATTCCAATCTTCTGTGTATTCAACAAGATTGATGAATTATCAAATGAAAAGCTGATTGACAGATGTCAGTTTGCAGCAACTCATTATGATTTCAAGGAAATTGTTCCTATCAGTGCCCTTGAAAGTAATAATATTGAAGAACTTATCAAGACTTCATTAGATTATCTGAATGATGGTGTTTTATACTATCCAACTGATACTGAAGAAGTTCGAAGTAATGATTTCAAGATTTCCGAAATCATCAGAGAAAAGATTATTCTTTTCACTGAAAAGGAAGTTCCACATTTAACTGCTGTTAAGATTGATACTTTAAAGGAAACTGATTCCAAGGTAACAATTGAAGCCAGCATTATCGTTAATAAGCAGTCTCATAAGGGCATCATCATTGGTAAACAGGGTGCTATGCTTAAGAAGATTAATATGTCAGCTTGTAAGGATATTAAGGCTTTACTTGGCAAGAAAGTCTTATTGTCTTTATATGTTAAGGTAGAAGAAGACTGGTTGAATTCTTCTAAGAAACTGTTTGATTTAGGTTATTTTAATGAATGATAGAATCAGAGGTTTAGTCTTAAAAATTATTGATTATAAAGAAAATGATCTTATCCTTGAAGTTATCAGTGAGGATAAGTCTTTTTTATCTTTAATAGCCAAGGGTGCCAAGAAAATGTCCAGCAAGAGACATTATTCACCACTCTGTGTTTATGAATTTATCATTGACTACAAAGACCTAAAAACGATGTATACCATTCATAATTCCAAACTGATTGAAAGTTTCTATGAAGACAAGAACTTAAAGCTTTTGTCTTATAAGAATATCTTCCTGGAATTGACCAGCAAGTCTAAGGAATTATATGAAACAGATATGTATAACAATTTATTGTTCTCTTTAAGAGAGCTTAATGAAAACAATATGTATCTTTTAGGTTCTTTGTATGTAGCTTACTTATTGAAACTATTTGGTATTTATCCCAATGTTGATGAGTGTGTTATCTGCAAGGATACTAAGATTGTAGGTATCTCAAATAAGAAGGGTGGCTTTGTCTGCCTAAGACACCTTGATGGTTTAGAACCCTTGAATATAGATACATTAAAGAAATTTAGAATCATCAATAAGGCTACTTATGATAACTATGAATGTATAAGGGATATTGAATATCTATATAGTGACTTTAAAAAGGAAATGGAGTTTTTCATTGAAAACAGTGACTTAAATATTAAGTCATATCAGTTCTTCGATGAATTGTTTAACTAAGATGGCAAAGAAAAGAAAAAGAAGAAGAAAATTAAAAGTAGGCAACTTGTTAATAGTGATTGCAGTATTTCTTTTACTGATTGGAATGCTGGTTTTTGGTGTAAAAACTTTATTAAATTTATTGAGTCCTAAGACAGTAGTAAAACCATCGGAAAATTTAGTAATCAATGAACTGGATTACAGCGAAAGTGAAACACTGGATATTGATCTTTATTCTGAGAAATATATGTTAATCAGACTAAATGACTTTAAGGTCTTATATGAAAAGGGCAGTAAAGAAAAAATCTATCCGGCTTCTTTACATAAAGTCTTAACCATGGATACTGTTTTAAGTAATGTGGAAAGTGTTGAAGAAACTTCTTTTATTACCAGTGCTGACTATAATCGTCTGATTGAAGATAATGCTTCAATGGCGGGACTAGATGGTTATAAGGAATATACAATTGAAGAACTTTTATATGCCTTAATTCTTCCTAGTGGTGGTGATGCGGCCTTAGCCCTGGAAAATTATTTTACGGACAAAGGCTTAAATCTGATTGATTTAATGAATAAGAAGTGTACGGATTTAGGATTAGTGAATACCCATAGCACTAATACAACAGGTTTACATAACGACAACTTATACACTTGTCTAAATGACTATGCCTTAATCGTTATTGATACACTTCAAAATGCGACAGCCAAAAATGTTTTAAAAACTTTTGAATACAAACTGGATGATGATACAACTTTAAAATCAACTCTTAGAACTTTAATGAATGTAGAAGAAGCCAAGGTTTATGGTGGCAAGACTGGTTTTACGGGTGAGGCTGGTGAAAATCTGATGGTTTTATTTAATATGAACAATAGATCTTATCTATTATTGCTGGCTAATGCGGATGGTAATCCATATCTTGGTCAAAACTATCATTTTAATGACGCTCAAAATATAATAGAATATCTTTATAACAAGCAGGTACAATAATATGAAAGTAGTTACAGTTGGAACAAGCAATATTTGCGAATTATTAATCGATGGCTTCAAGGAAGCTGGTATTGAAGTTTTTGCCTGTGTAGGCAGAGACCCACAGAAAACAAAGGAATTTGCTAAGAAAAATGGTGTTTTATATCACGCCTATAATTATGACGCTGTAATTAAGAGCGACGCTTTTGATACTGTCTATATTGCCTTACCAAATTCTTTGCATTATGAATATGGCAAGAAAGCATTATTGGCTGGCAAGAATGTCATTATGGAAAAGCCTTTCGCTACTAACCTGGATCAGGCAAAGGAACTGGTGTCTATCGCTAATTCCAAGCAGCTGTTTATCTATGATGCGAATACCGCTTTACACTCAATGGCTTTCAAGCAGTTAAAGAAAGATATCAGCCAGCTTGGTCAGATCAGAATGGTGGACCTGGACTTCTCTAAGTATTCAAGTAAATATGATGAATTCTTAAGTGGAGCTACTCCTAATGTCTTCAACCCACACTATGCTGGTGGTGCTTTAATGGATCTGGGCATTTATAATATCGCCTTTACCATTGGCTTATTTGGTTTACCAAAAGCAGTACGCTATTTCCCAAATATGCAAAGAGGTATTGATACTTCAGGTGTAGCGATTCTAAAATATGACGGCTTTATCGTGAGTGCCAGCAACGGCAAGGATGCATCTAGAGGTGCACTTATTAATATCAAGGGCGAAAAGGGTTGTATTACTGCATATCAGTCAGCCAGTGTCCTTGATGAATATACTATTGAACTTAATAATGGTGAAAAGAAGGTCAGAAAATTTGATAAGATTGGTCATTACCATGATGAACTAGTTGACTTTAAATCTATCGATGAATATAAGAATATCCGCAAGAATAATGAGTATTTAACTATCACTCTAATGTGTATCAAGGTACTTGATGATTTAAGAAAATCTTGTGGACTTGAATTTGATGTCTAAGGCTTCGTTTGAAGCCTTTTTTCATTAAAAAAGCTGAGAGTATCTTACTACTCCCAGCCAGCTATTTTTATAAGTGAAGGAATGATCTAAATAAGTAGACTAGGCTACATAGATTTTTACGAGGTCATTTTTTAACGCCTCAAACAATAATAAACATTCCTTCATTACCATTATATGTGTATTGTTCAAAATAAAAAACTGAACAGTTTTATCATATGAAAAAAAGACCATTAAGGTCTTATTATTTTCCAGCAAGTTTTTTAGCTATCAGATCAGCTACTGCACTGACGATATCTTCTTCTTTGGAGCCAAAACGACGATAATTATCAGAGTCGATATCGAGAACACCAAAGATTTTATTTTCATAGATTAAAGGAACAACCAGTTCACTTTTTGAATCAGGATCACAGGCAATATGTCCTTCAAAGCGGGTAACATCAATGATATTCATCAACATCTTCTTTTGGAAAGCTGTACCACATACACCTTTACCAACCGGAATGCTTGAGCAGGCTACTTTGCCCTGGAAAGGTCCAAGTGATAACTTGCCATTCTTATAGAAGTAATAGCCAACCCAGTTAACGAAGCCCAGCTCATGATATAAAAGGGAAGTGATATTACACATTGCTGAT
The DNA here is from genome assembly GCA_030526485.1 of Erysipelotrichaceae bacterium. Lineage (GTDB taxonomy): Bacteria > Bacillota_I > Bacilli_A > Erysipelotrichales > Erysipelotrichaceae > Colivicinus. Next base: position 28,876 of record JAUNCS010000024.1, read on the forward strand.
AGAGTGTCTTCAGTGTCTAAAAATTCTTTTGCTTGTTTAACAATTAAATCATCCATGCCTTTATAATAAACCAAATAAATTAAAAAGCGACATCTAATTGATGCCGCCTGCTGAGAATTATATAAGATTTTATTTAGATTCTAATAACTTTGGTGCCTTATAAGTTAACAGGGCAATTACCACACAAGCTATTACGATATTTGGTAACATGTATGAACCGTTGTAGACAAGTGAGTAGTATACAGCACTCATACCTTCAGGTGCCCATTGACCCCATAGGATCCAGCCAGATAAGAATGAGCAGACAAATCTGATGGCGCCAGCCATTGCTGTACCGAATGTGTTAGCTACTACCTTGTTGCTTGAAACCTTAGTGAATAGGCTAGCTGAGCCTAAAGCTGTAAAAGCGATAATGTAATCAAGTAAGATACATAGGATCTGAGCAAATAATGTTTCACAATATAGAACATTTGAGAAGCCCATCATCATCTGTAAGATACCATGTACTAATGCTGTAAATAAGCCCCATTTAGTACCGTTTCTTAAAGACATGATTACAAGCGGCAACATTTCAAGAGTGATAGAACCGCCAAATGGTAAATCATATAACTTGATATATGATAGGACGGTTGCTAAAGCGATCATCATAGCTCCTTCGAGCATGATTCTGACATTTGAATTTTTCATTAAAAAAACCTCCGATAAATCGCAGGCGTAGAGTAAATAAGTAAACTCCCTACGCTAGCATTAACTAGTTCAGGTGATAAGGGTATTTCTCAGCAAACGCACCCCTGTTCACGAAAATGATTATACACCATAAATATTCATCTATAATAAAAATATGCTTTGTAATGTAGTATGTGGATTTAAACCGGATATATCTAAATTAAAAGAGGGTTTTAATATTGGAGTAGACGCCGGTGCCTTGTATTTAATTAATAAGGGCATTAAAGTCGATGTGGCTATTGGTGACTTTGATTCCATAAATGAAGAAGATTTTAAACTTATTAAAGAAAATGTTAAGGAAGTAATTAAACTTAATCCTATTAAAGATGATACTGATTTTGAACATACCCTGAAGTATGTAAAAGAAAAAGGATTTACAGAACTAGAAGTCTATGGCTGCCTGGGTGGTAGACAGGACCACGGTCTTTTAAATATTAAGCTTTTGTATCAGTCTGATTTAAATATCTCAATTATTGATGAACAGAATAAGATCTATAGATTAAAAAAGGGTAAACATCTTATTAAGAAAGATGGTTACAAGTATCTATCAATTCTAAACTTTGAAAAAGTTGTTTTAGAACTAAAGGGCACTTTTTATCCAATAGAAAAGACTGAACTGAAATTAAGTGATAACTATACAACTTCCAATGAAATCTTAAATGAGGAATGTGAACTTACTATTCATGAGGGTCAGATACTGCTTATACAAAGTAATGATAAAACTGGTATATAATAGTAGGGCATGAATTTTGATGATTTAAAAATTGGGGACAGCGTATTTGTCCAGTCATATAAACATGATGGTTCTTTACATCGTACCTGGTCTAAGGCTCTGGTTATCGATGTTTTTGATCATTGTGCCGTTGTGGTAACTGACCACAGCTGGGTTGTTGAATCAGATAAGCGCAGATGGCTTACTAAGGAACCAGCTATCTGTTTCTATTTTGACAACAAATGGTTCAACATTATTTCCATGGTTAGAAAAACCGGAATCTATTATTACTGTAACTTGGCTTCACCTAGTTTATATGATGGGGAAGCAATTAAGAATATTGATTATGACTTAGATGTAAAGATTTTTCCAGATGAGTCATATATGATACTTGATGAGAATGAATATGCTTATCATGCGTCAAAGATGCATTATCCCGATAATGTGAAAAAGATCATTGATGATGAGATGAAAGTCTTATTAGAAATGATTAAGGAAAAGAAAGATCCGTTTAATTTCACATATATCAATAACTATATTGTTAAATACTTTGAATATCTGTTTAAAAATGACTCTAAACAGTAGAAATATTCTCTAAAGAAATAAACAAAAATAGTTCTTGACCAGGCATAGGGAGAATTGCTATATTTAGAAAGCTCACTTCCAAAAGAAGTGTTCACATAGATACCTGTCT
>JAUNCS010000025.1 GCA_030526485.1 Erysipelotrichaceae bacterium
AATTTCTTGTCCATAAACAGGCTTAATTATATATCGTATAATTTAAAAAAGTGAGGAAAAAATAATGAAAAAGCTATTAGTATTAATCATGTCTTTACTGATGTGTCTAAGTTTAGTTGCCTGTAATACAAAGAAGGCTACTGTAAGTATCGATGTTCCATCATTCATGTATGAATATGGTGAAGAATTAAGTGAAGAATATCTTAAGGAACTATCTAAAGAAGAAGGCTTTGAATCAATGGTTTTAAATGATGACAGTACGCTTACTATCACTATGACTCAGGATAAACATAAGGAAATTCTTGCTGAACTGGCTAAGGAAATTGATGAAGAGCTTAAGATGATTGTTGATGATGAAGAAGCTGCTTTTACCAAAATTGAAACAAAGAATGAATATACTGAATACAACGCTTATCTAAGCACTGAAGAACTTGGCTATTATGAATCTTTTGCCAGCATAACTTTCATTCTATTTGGTTCAACATATAGCTTGTATAATGGCAAAAACCCAGTACCATTAACTATCAGATATTACAATTCTAATAACGAACTTTTAGAAGAATATTCTGAATCAATCGCATTTGAAGAAATGGTAGATGAGTTTGCGGGGATATTTGCGGAATAAGAAATTAGTGCAATTATTGATTGCACTAATTTTTCTTTTTATAACAAGTTGTTTTTCCTCTACCTTCCTGACGTATTAAATTGTCATTGACCATTTTTCTTAATACACGGTTAGCAGTGGCTTGGCTAACACCCAAAGTGTTTTCAATGTCGTTTCTTGAAGCAACTCCATATATATTTAAATAGTCCATTACACAATTGTTGTAATTATTATCGTTTTCGATGTTATCTAGCTGCACTTGATGATAATTAAGGTTTGGTAAGGTTATTTTAAAAGCATTACTTGAAATTTCAATCTGTGGTTTTATATCGTGGCCATTATACACATCCATAATTTTTAGTAGGCCGGTACCATATGCCTCAATAAGTGTTAAACGATAAAATATAGAGGCTAATTTTTGATTTCTACATACGGAAACGCCTAACATAAGATCATCTTTTTCTATTCCTTCGGCTAAGCCACCCAAAGTAACGAATTCCATGCGATCATCATATACGCTGATAAGAGTACTGGCACTGTATGAATATTCTCGGTGGATGATGCAGTTTAAGAGACATTCACGAATCGCTTCATCAGGGTAACTTTTTCTATCAATTCTATATAAGCCTTCGAAGGTAGCGCTTGTTTTATTACAAAGATTAAGATATGAATATGCTTCATCCATTTGCTGAAAGATCGAACCAGAAAATTCACATCTGTCTTGAAAATTATTTTTATCTAAACCATTAAATACCGCAGCTTTAATAGTGCTTGTATTTTGATCAGAAAGAATAAATCCAAGATTAGAATAAACGCCATCTTTAGAAACAATACCTAAGGTTTGCATATTATTTCTATTTAGTGATAACCCGTGTTTTTTGAATTGGTTAGTGGTACTTTGAAAGGTAAGATTCTGTTCCAAAGAACGGTTGTTTTCAAAAACATCACCATCCGATTCTTTTATCATTTTTCTAATGTTACTATCCGTTGCTGGATCACAAGAGGTACCGTTTCTAACGTACACACCGCTAGGTTTTAAACCTTTTGCCGCTAAATAATAAGGGCGTTCAGTTCCTTTTTGAATATTGATTTTTAATATATGCACATCGTCATAAACTTCTGTTTCATAACTAATAAACATGGTCAAATCTGGTTTGATATTATCCTTAACTTTGTTATTAATCTGCAAAATTACTTGATCGATGTTATCTAGTCCTAGTGCGGTGCCGTCATCATTGACCCCTACGTAAAGAGCCCCTCCTTTCGAATTAGCAAAAGCAATTATTTCTTTACAAATATCATCGTTGACTATTGATTTTAATTCTATATATTCGTTTTCTAGTAATTTCATATCATATTCTCTCTTCTTGTCATTATTCTAATCAATCTTGTCATACTTGTCAATTATTGCTAATCATGACAAGAAAAAAGTACAGAGTATTAATTCTGTACTAGATATGCATTCTAATTATTCTTTCTACTTCATCCCAGAAAGGTTCAAGTTTAATGCCCATACCTACAGTGCAGTTAGGTGCTTTGCCAGTTACATTTAAGACATCACAGACTGTTCTGCCATATGATGGGCCTCTGCTGATATCGACTTCAACAAACATGTCCTGAACTTCAAAGTATTCCGGATGTACCAGATACATTACCGCTGTTACATCATGTACTGGGCCTGCAGATAAGCCTAAGATATTCTGTGATTTAAAGGTGAAGCGCATGATATCGCCAAACAGCTTGCCACCCTTATTACCGATAGCTTCCATTCTTTCGATGATGTCCATGGTTGCCAGAGCCTGGTTGGTTAAGTCTAAGCCCATCATAGTAAGTTTTACACCAGAACTAAAGACAACATATGCTGCTTCTGGGTCAGCTACGATATTAAATTCAGCTGCTGGTGTTTTGTTGCCAAGTCCCCAGGCACCACCCATTAAGACGATTTCTTTAATCTTGGGGATGATTCTTGGTTCCATTCTCATAGCTACCGCAATATTTGTTAATGGCCCTACTGGTACCAAAGTGATATCGCCATCAGATTCCATTAGTGTCTTAATTAAATAGAAGACAGCATTTTCTTTTTCAGCTTCTTTAGTTCTTGGACCAAAGATTGGACCATCCAAACCGCTCTTGCCGTGGATATCACCAGCCACATATTGTTCTCTTACTAGAGGTAGTGGCATACCACCATAGACTGGTACATCTAAGCCTAAGTGATCGCAGACATTTAAGGTATTTGGTAAAGTTTTATCCAGGGTCTGATTTCCAGCTACAACGGTTACGCCTAATAGATCGATATCAGGATGTTTGCTTGCCAGCATTAAGGCTATCGCATCATCATGCCCCGTATCGCAATCAAGTATCATTTTTATTTTTGACATATTGTTTTGTGCTCCTTGTAAGCATATTCTAACAAGTCTAAATCAGATATAATATGAGATATCTCACATTTTTGGCTGATTTATGAAGGAAATTAAGAATAAGGAACTGATTGAAAAACTGATTAATAAAAGTGATTTCAAATCACAATTTTCTTATGATATAAGTTCTTGTATCAGGGCTTATGAATATAAGAGTAATGAATGGATAATCAGGCAGGATGATCCTAATGAATATCTCTATTTTCTGGTAAGGGGCAGGGTAAAGCTTTATCTTTTGCTTGAAGATGGCAAGCATTCTTTGCTAAATTATTTAAGTGCGCCTTGTTTTATTGGAGAAGTAGAACTCTTTACTAATAGTACTAATACGGGTGGTGTTAAGGCATTTACAGATTGTGTGTGTTTTAAGATAGCTCTAAAAGATATTAAAGAAGTGCTGGAAAAAGATGTCTTGTTCTATAAGAATCTTGGTAAATATTTAACTGAGAAATACATTGCTTCTCAAAGAACTTATTTAAAGAGTATTAACTATCCCTTAAAGAACAGACTGGCTGCCTTTATCCTTTTAGCTGAAAGAGATGGCTATTATAAGGAGAAACATACCGAGGTAGCGGAGTTCTTGGGAGTATCTTATCGTCACCTGCTTTATACAATAGATGAACTGATAAGAGATAAAATATTAGAAAGACAGGGCAGGTATCTGAAGATACTTGATAGAGAAAGAATTAACGGATTGGCTAAATACTAATGAAACGATTTATAGATACAATTAAAGACTTTATTAAGGGGATGAGTAAACATCCTTTAGACTGTTATGCAGCCAGCACTGCTTATTTTACTTTTGTTTGCTTCATTCCTTTCTTATTGCTGGTAATTTCTATCATTCCTTATACACCGATTGAAAAGGCTGAACTTGTTTCAATGATTTATCGACTATTACCAGACTATGTGCATAACTTTGCCTTAGGGGTAGTTGAAAATCTTTTTACTGAAAGTATTCCAGCTCTATCATTTTCAATTGTTGTCTTGATATTTACTTCTTCAAGAGCTGTGGTATCAGTTAGAAAAGGATTAAACGATATTGATGAATGTAAGGATAAAAAGAACTTTATCCTGGTAAGACTTTTTGCCTTTGTGTTTACTATGCTACTGATAGTAGCTTTGGTACTTATTTCTACTATTTCACTGTTTGGCAGAATGGCTCTTTCTTTTGTGAAGAAATACAATATTTTCTTAATTGATCAGATAAGAGCTTTCTTAGACTTTGATACTGTCTTAACACTGCTGGGTTTCTTTATTGTCTTTGCGATACTGTATTCATTATTGCCTAGCCGTAAACATGGTTTTAAGTATGTATATCCTGGTGCCATTTTTTCCAGTGCTGCTTGTTTAATTTATTCGCGTGTCTTTAATTTTATTTCGATAAATGTTTTATCTTTCTCGATGTATGGCTCGCTTGCGACTATAATTATTCTTATAATGTATTTATATTTTTTCTTTTATGTATTCTTTGTGGGTGCATATCTGAATAAGTTTATCTGGAGGAACCGCTAATGAGATACAAAGCTATTTTATTTGATATGGATGGAACACTGCTTCCAATGAATGTGGATGACTTTACTAAGGGCTATTTTAAAATGCTTTGTAAGAAGATGTGTCCAATAGCTGATATTGATCCTGAATTAAATGTAAAGGGTATCTGGGCTGGTGTTAAATTAATGGTTCTAAATGATGGAAGCAGAAAAAATGTGGAAGCTTTCTGGGAAGGCTATGAGAAGGTAACAGGTGTTAAAAGAGAAGTGGTTGAAGATATTTGTGAAAGATTCTATGGTGAAGAATTTTTAGAAGCTAAAGTCTTTACTGATGAAAATCCTTTTGCGGTAAAAGCGGTTGAACTGGCTCATCAAAAAGCTGACAAGGTTGTTTTAGCTACTAATCCCTTATTTCCACTGGTAGCTCAAAAATCTAGAATGTCTTTTGTGGGCTTAAAAGAAGAAGACTTTGACCTGGTTACCGCTTATGAAGAAGAAAGATATGCCAAGCCTAATCCTAAATACTATGTATCTATCTTAGATAGAATTGGTTATAAAGCAGAAGAATGTCTAATGATTGGTAATGATGTAGATGAAGATATGCTTCCTGCTATGAGTGTGGGTCTAGATACTTATCTGATTACTGATAATATGATTACTGGTAAGGAAGAATATACTGGCAAACAGGGTAGTTTTAAGGATCTTGTCGAATATCTGGAGAGTCTTTAATGAATAATAAGAAAAAGGAACTTTTTGAAAGTACGCCTTTAAATAAGGCGATTCTTATATTGTCGGTACCAACCGTGATTTCTTCACTGGTTATGGTCTTATATTCTTTGGCCGATACCTACTTTGTGGGAATGATAAATATTAAGGAAGAAACAGCAGCTGTAACTATAGCTTCTGTTTTATTGTTAGCCTTTAATGCGGTCAATAACCTGTTTGGAGTAGGTGGTGCTTCCCTTATTTCAAGATCTTTAGGTAAGAAGGATTATGAAACAGCTCATAAGGCTTCAGCTTTCTGTTTCTACCTGGCTATCTTTTCAGGAATATTATTTTCTATCTTTGTATCTGTTTTTAAAGGACCCTTATTGAATATTCTGGGTGCTGATGCCTCAACTATTGAATCAACCAGCAGGTATGTCTTCTATACAGTGAGTTTAGGTGCAGTACCAGCAATACTTAGTGTTGTAATGGCTAATCTTGTTAGAAGTGAGGGCTGTTCACTTCAATCATCAATTGGTTCAATGACGGGCTGTTTATTAAATATAGTACTAGATCCCATCTTTATTCTTATCTTTGATATGAAGGCGGCTGGTGCGGGCCTGGCTACTTTAATTTCCAACTGTGTAGCCTGTATCTATTTCTTTATTTATATTATTAGACAAAGAAAGAATACTGTCTTATCTTTCCATATTAAAGATTTAAGATTTGAAAAAGATGTTACTAAAGAAGTCTTTGGAGTTGGTCTACCAGCCAGTGTGCAGAATTTATTAAATGTAACCAGTCAGGGTATTTTAAATAATAAGGCTGCTGTCTATGGTGCAGCTGCGGTAGCAGCTATTGGTATTGACCACCGTGTCTGTCTGATTCCTTTAATGATTATTATGGGTATAGGACAGGGTATTATGCCACTTATTTCTTATAACTATGCTTCTGGTAATTATGAAAGAATGAAGAAGGCTATTTATAAGACTTTATTTGTTTCAATATTTGGCGCCTTATTATTAACAGCTTTCTATTTCTTTGGCTCAGACTTTATTATTTCTTTATTTATTAAAGATCTTGAAACAATCAATCATGGTTCCAAGTTATTAAAGCTACATTGTCTGAATCTCATCTTTATCTGTATTGACTTTGTCAGTGTTGGTGTTTTCCAGGCTACAGGCAAGGGTAAGATGTCACTATTCCTGGCAATATTAAGAAAGATTATTTTAGAGATTCCATTACTGATTGTCTTGGATTATATCTATCCTTTATATGGTATGAGCCTGGCTCAGACCCTGGCTGAAGTAGGTGTAGCGATGGTAGCCATTTATTTCTTAAGCCATTTAATTAAAAACTGCAGATATAGCATTTAAAAAGTCAAAGCTTAATACTTTGACTTTTTTAATTGCTCCTTAGCGAGTTTCTGATAATTATTAACGCCTTCAAGTACTTTTAATGTCCCGATATCGCCGATTTCTCTTATCTGTTTTACGGGTGAACCCATATATAAAGAGTTTGCTTCAAGAACCTTTCCCTCAGTGACTAATGAACCAGCCCCAACAATGGTTCCGCTTTTAATATGGGAGCCATTCATCACAATGGAGCCCATACCGATTAAGACATTGTCCTCAATAGTACAGCCATGAATTATGGCGTTATGGCCAATGACGACATTCTTGCCGATGTTGAGTTTTTCATGCAGGGTACAGTTATCTTCAATGACGCTGTTTTCACCAATGTGAATCTTGCCACTGTCTCCTCTAATTACCGCACCATACCAGATATTGACGTTCTTTTCAGTTTCGACATCACCAATAATTGTGGCATTATCAGCGATATAAGTATCTTCATGTATCTTCATATGTTCATTATATAAATGAATCCTTATTTTAGAAAAAATACCATAGAAAATAATATCTATGGTAAAAATTGAAAAATAAAAGTAAATAATATATATTATAGTTAGGAAGAATTATGCCAAAACAATTGCAATATATATTAGAAAATGAAATCAAAATATATACGACCAAAGATTTGATTTCTTATGGATTTTCTAGATATGCAATTGAACAAATGGTTAAAGATGGGATCTTAAAAAAGTTATCTTCCAGTGCTTATGAGAATAATAACTACATCGGAAAAGAAAATGATTTTTACTATGTGCTTCCGTTTGTGTCTAATGGTGTAATATGTTTGCTTTCTGCAGCGGTTTATCATGGTTTGAGTAATTACTGGCCCAAAGAAATAGACGTGGCTGTTATAAAAGATAAAAAAATTAATTCATTGCCATCTTGTCCAAATATCAATATTTTTCATTTTGGAAAAGACAGATATGAAACTGGTATTCAACAGATTAATGAAAACGGCAATAAATATTTAATTTATGACGTTGAGAAAACCGTTGTAGATATTTTGTATTTTAGAAACAGAATTGGTGTAGAAGAAACAAAAGAAATACTTTTGAATTATTTAAATAGAAAAGATAGAAACATTAATAAATTATATAGATACGCGGAAAAGATGCACTGTGTGAAAATACTGAAAACTTATTTGGAGGTATTAATTTAGTGAATGTTGCATCGAGTTTTCCAATTGTTAATACACTGAAAGAAGGTACTGCTTTTAATAAAAACTGGAATAACGATAGTTGTAAATGGAAATGAAAATATGGCTCTATCAATAAGATAGAGCCATATTTAGTTAGTTATGTTCAACGTGAGCCTTGCCCATTTCAATAATCTGTTTTACATGGTCATCATCTAAGGAATAATAGATAGACTGGCCATCTCTTCGATTCTTGATTAAGTGGTTGGCTCTTAGATTTTTAAGCTGATGAGAAATAGCAGACTGGTTCATGTTAAGTTCTGTTGCTATCTGATTAACATTAGCTTCTTTTTCACTCAGCAGCAACATTATTCTGATTCTGGTAGGATCTGAGAATAATTTAAAGGTTTCTGCCAATTTGTTTATTGTCTTTTCGTTTGTCATAGATTCTTTACATATAACGCTCTAATGGCGTTAATTACACAGATTACCATTACGCCAACATCGGCGAAGATTGCCATCCACATATTGGCAAAGCCAAGTGCTGACAGTAATAGGCAGACTACTTTTACCAGTATCGCAAAGATGATATTTTCATAGACGATATGCATGCATTTCTTGGCAATCTTAATGGCCTTAGAAATCTTTAATGGGTCATCATCCATTAAGACAATATCAGCAGCTTCAATGGCTGCATCTGAGCCTAAAGCTCCCATGGCAATACCAATATCAGCCAATGTTAATACTGGGGCATCATTGATGCCGTCACCTACAAAGGCCAGTACTTCTTTTTCATCTTTTTCTTTTAATAGTTTTTCAACGATACTTACCTTATCCTGTGGTAATAGTTCAGCATATACTTCACTGATATCAAGTTCCTTGGCAACCTGCTTAGCTACCTTGTCTTCATCACCGGTTAACATAACGCAGTGTTTAATACCGTGATTCTTTAATGTTCTGATTGCCATCTTACTTGTAGGCTTAATCATATCGCCAATATGGATATGTCCCTTATAGGTATTATCAATTGCGATATGGACAATAGAGCCACATTCAGAGCAGGCAATAGTTTCAATATTGTAGTCATCCATCAGTTTCTTATTGCCGACAAGGACTACCTTATCATCAATAATAGCTTTCATACCCTTACCGGATATTTCTTTAATTGATGAGATTCTTTCTTTATCAAGTTCCTTACCATAGGCCTTGATGATTGATCTCGCGATAGGGTGACTTGAATAGGCTTCACTGTGAGCTGCATATTCAAGTAGGGTCTTTTCATCAATATCAGTATTATGAACAGTAGTTACTTCAAAGATACCAAGGGTCATGGTACCTGTCTTATCAAAGGCCACAATCTTGGTCTTAGACAGTTTTTCCAGATAGTTAGAACCCTTAATTAAAACACCGGCATTACTTGCTCCACCAATTCCACCAAAGAATGATAAGGGAATTGAAATAACAATGGCACATGGACAAGATACAACTAAGAAAGTTAGTGCCCTAAAAATCCAGATATTCCAGTTAAATCCAATCTTTAAAATTAAGCCTGATACCACTGGTGGAACAATAGCTAAAGCTAAAGCCAGATAGCAGACAATAGGTGTATAGTAATGAGCGAACTTGGAAATGAAGTTTTCTGACTTTGATTTAGCACTTGTCGCATTTTCTACTAAATCAAGAATTTTAGATACTGTTGATTCACCAAATTCCTTGGTAGTCTTAATCTTTAATGGTGATTCCATATTGATACAACCGGAAATTACTTCATCACCACTTTTTACACTTCTTGGTTTAGATTCACCAGTTAAGGCACTGGTATTTAATGATGATTCGCCCTCAACAACAATGCCATCAAGAGGAATCTTTTCACCAACAATAACGGTAATTATTTCACCAACGGCTACTTCATCAGGATCAACTCTTAGTAACTGTCCATCTTTTTCAATATTGGCATAGTCAGGTCTAATATCCATTAGTTCAGAAATGTTCTTTCTTGATTTGCCTACAGCGTAGCTTTGGAACAGTTCGCCAATCTGATAAAACAGCATAACACCAACTGATTCAGCATATTCACCAGTTAAAAAAGCACCAATAGTTGCGATAGACATTAAGAAGTTTTCATCAAAGACCTGTTTATTCTTAATACCATGAATAGCTCCCTTTAAGACATCATGACCCACAATCAAATAAGGGATCATGTATAGTCCTATTTGTAGGAACTGGTTTTCAGTTTCAAATAAGCTAAACAGGATGAATAATCCAAAGGCAAGAAGTATGCGATAGAGATTTTTCTTTTGTTTCTTGGTCATTACAGATAGATCTCACAATCGTCTTCAACAGCTTTACAGTTCTTTAATACTTCTTCCATAACGCTCTTGATATCTGCTCCATCTTCAAATTCAACATTCATCTTTAATGTCATAAAGTTTACAACCGCATCCTTTACACCATTTGTTTTCTTGGCTGCTTCTTCCATTTTGTTTGCACAGTTTGCGCAGTCAACTTCAATCTTGTATGTTTTTTTCATTTGTATTACCTCCATGAATATATGAATATGTATTCATATATTCATTATACATAATTGAACAAATAAAAAAAGAAGTTTTTCAACTTCTTTAGATCTTATATGAATCAAGAACCCAATTGATTCCTGTTTCACCATATAGCTCATTCATTCTATTTACATAGTTAAGAGCTCTGTCTTTGTTTTCGAATGTCATTTCTGCTAAGCAGTTTTGACCATTCTTGATTCTCATATAACTTATTACTGTATGTAACATAATTTCCTCTTTTCCTGGTTAATTAATTAACCTTTATCATTTTATGTAGTAAAAATAGGCAGGTAAAGGCTTTTGCTTAATGAAAACGGTTTAGTAAGGGATGAAAGTGGTTTCAATCTAATCTATAATAATAAGTATGAAAAAAATCTGTGGTGGCTTTTTCTCAAGAGACAGTGAACCCAAAAGATATTGTGGTGATACTGTAGACTTGATTGAAAAGTATCGCGTATCTGAAAGAACAGCGTTTGATGGAATTCCAACTGTTTATTATGATATTTATTTACATAATACAAATCATAAGGTCGGCAAGTGTGATTTAAGACTGAAGCTTGATGAACGTATGTATTACTATGGTCATGTTGGCTACAATGTCTTGCCTAAGGAAAGAGGTCATCATTATGCTTATCATGCCTGTAAGATTCTTTTTGAAATAGCCAGGGATGAGTTTGGTTTTGAAGAGCTTTATCTGACTTGTAATCCAGATAATGAGGCTTCATATAAGACACTAAAGAAATTGAATGGGGAATTGATAGAAGTGGCTGAAATACCACACTATCATGAACTGTATTCACAGGGTGATCGCTTTAAGTGCGTTTTTAGATATAAGGTAAAACTGTAATGGAAAAACTGAATGGAATTAATGATGTTTTATATCATTTGAAAGATAAGGAAATTTTAACAACTACTTTAAAGGACTTCTTTGTGTTAAAGAAGGGCAGAGTCTATCGTTACTTTAATGGCTCAGCCTTTAATTTAAGCTTAGAAGACTTTGCAGATTTATATAAGGATACTGATTTCTATATTTATGAGGATGAATCAGTCTTTATTGATAATGAAAAAGATGAAGATTATTATCGCTACTATAAGAAATAAGGGGACAAGATGAAAACTATTAAGAAAATTGTATTAACAGGTGGACCATGTTCAGGCAAGAGTACTTTTATGGAAGTGGCTCAACAGGTCTTTCCAGCCTATGGCTATCATGTATTTTTAGACCATGAAGCAGCTACAGACTTAATTTCTGGTGGCTTATCACCAGCTACTATGGGTATGTATCAGTTCCAGAAGTATGTTATTTCTTTACAGTTGCAGAAAGAAGAAATCTTCAATAAGGCTGCTGAAGAAATTGACCAGGATAAGGTCTTAATCTTAATGGATAGAGGCATCCTCGATGATAAGGGCTATGTTTCAGCTGAAGAATTTAAAGAGATTTTAAAGGACTTCAATATTAAAGAAGAAGAACTGAATGGCAGATATGATATGGTAGTTCATCTGGAAACATCTGCCAAGGGTTCAGCTTCTATTTATACATTGACTGACAATATCGCGAGATACGAAGACGTTGATGAAGCTATCAAGGTTGATAATATGATAGTCGACAGCTGGTCTAAGCACCCAGTAAGAGTACAGATTGCACCAGAAGATGATGTGCATAAGAAGCTTGATAAGGCTATTGAAGAGATTTTAAAGTTTCTTGGTGAAAAATAAATAAAAGGTAAATATTATGCTTACAAGGACCATCATTAAATATGCTGCACCTTTACCTAAAATAGAGTCTTTTAAAAGATTCCTGTTTATAGGTCCGCATCCCGATGATATCGAAATTGGAGCGGGCGCAACTGCGGCTAAGCTTATTAAAGAGGGCAAAGAAGTCTACTTTTTAATATGCACTGATGGTCGTTTTGGTAATGGGCATTTAAAAGATAAAACTTATGATGAGGTAGCACTTATCAGAAAGAAAGAAACTATTGAGTCAGCCAAGTTTCTGGGGTTAAAAGAAGAAAATGTCTTTTTCTTAAATCTAAGTGATGGTGGCTTCTATGAATATGATGATTTAGTAAAAGGGATAGCCAAGTTATGTGGAGAAATAAATCCTGATGTCATCTTTGCCCCTGACCATAAGTCAACAAGTGAATGTCATAAGGATCATTTAAATGTAGGTGAAGCAGCAAGCCAGATAGCCTGCTTTGGTCCATATGAAGGAATAATGAATAATTATGGAGCTAATAAGGCTGATATTAAGGCCATAGCTTTCTATATGACAGCTCATCCTAACCAATATATAAAGACTACCGGTTATTTAAATATTCAAAATAAAGCGGTAACTGATTACCACAAATCCCAGTTTCAGGGTAAGGAATTTGATTCAATCAGACTTTATCTGAAACTTAGAAGTATTGAATTTGGAATTAAAAGTCTTCATTTAAGTGCTGAGGGCTTTAGGGTTTTAGGACCCACACATATGCATTGTCTGCCAGAAAGGGGATTTTAAAGTATGGAAGATAAAAAGTATAAGAAAAATCTTCTGATGTATCCACTTGGAACAGTTGGAAGAGATATGATGTATGTCTTATTTAACAGCTACATCTTAACCTACACCATGTATACAAGAACACTGACTAATGCCCAGTTAGCAGCTATCACTGCTATCATGGTTGGTGCTCGTATTTTTGATGCGATTAATGACCCAATCATGGGCAATATCATTGAACGCACCAGAACCAAGTGGGGTAAGTTTAAACCGTGGATGTTGTCGGGAGTAGTTCTGACATCAGTAGTAATCTATGTCATCTTTAATTCCAAGCTGGAAGGATGGGCCTATATCTGGGAATTTGGTATCTGCTACTTCTTATATTCAATTACCTATACTATGCACGATATCTCCTATTGGGGTATGATTCCTGCCTTAAGCAGTGATGGTGATAAGCGTAATACCTATACTTCTAGAGCTACTTTATTTGCCGGTATTGGTTCTACTCTGGCGCAGATTTTAATACCAATGTTAACAGCAGGTGCTTTAGCACTTGGTGGATCAAGTAGAGTAGCCTATGGAAGAATTGCCTTAATCATTGGTATTCTGGCTCCAATATTTATCTGTTTTACAGTCTTTGGCGTTGAAGAAAGACAGGATGATATGACTAAGCCAGCCAAGCCTTTATCTTTAAAGAGTATCTTGAATACTTTTACCAAGAACGATCAGTTATTATGGATTACATTTATTTTCTTAATTCAGCAGATTGGTAATAATATCGTTCTTAATGGTATTGGCAATAACTATATCTATTTTGAATTTGGTTATGATGGTTCTTTATACTCACTATTTACAACGGTTGGTATGGCAGCTACAGCTTTCTTAATGATTTTCTATCCAGCTATTTCTAAGAAGATTCATCGAAATGACCTGGTAAAAATCATGGGTATCATTGGTGTACTTGGTTACATCATTCAGTTATCTGCTGGCTTACTATTAGCAGCTACAACTTTAAAGTTCTACATTATTACTATTGGCTTTATGCTGGCTAACTTTGGCCAATATGGTCTATATCTGATTATGATGATTTCTATCATCAATACTGTTGAATATAATGAATGGAAAAATGGCAGTAGAGATGAAGCGATTGTCGCATCCGTTAGACCATTTATTACCAAGCTGGCGAGTGCTCTAGTCGTAGTAATTACTTCTGCTACTTATATGCTTACCAAGGCAACAAACTTTACCAATCAGATTTCAGAATTTGAACAGTCTGTTACCAAGGGCTTAATTGATGAGACTACAGCAGCTAATTCAATCAGCCAGGTTATTAATTCGACAAGCTCATTACAGACCAATGGCTTACTTATCGCCATGACAGTACTTCCTTGTGTATTAATGCTGATATCATGTGTACTGTATCGTAAGTACTACATCTTAACAGAAGAAAAATACAACGAAATCTGTAAGGAACTAAACGAACACTAAATATAAAATACTAGAAGCTTTATCAATAATAAGGCTTCTTTTTTATTTGCACAAATGTAAATAATATGTATAATTTTTATTTCTTTGAACATCAAATAAAATAATGATTTAAAATAATAATTAGATAAGATTTATTCCCTCTCGAAATTAATCGGGGGGGGGGTACAGAATATTGAGTACCCTCTAAATCATAATTTCATAAATAATATGCAGGCAGGGTATTTTAATACTCTGCCTTTTTCTTGTTTATCTTAAACCTGTAGGATGTTGAAAATGAATATTCTTTAATTTGCGAATAATTTGAAAAGAAACTGAGATGGAAATTAACGTTTTGGCTATTAATAAACACATTGGCCAAGCGCTTATTAATAAAAGAAATAATTAATAGAAATCAAAGTGGAAACTAGAAGAGTTTAAGAGTTAATCAATATCCGTTTGAGATTGATTATGAGTTTGAGGATCTCTACTTATTTTGTTTATGCTTCATTCTTCTTGATAGAGACCTAAAACTATAAAACAAGAACAAATAAAAGCAATTGAAAGGGGAAATATGAAAAAATTAATTTCGACATTACTTTCGTTTTTGATGATGGTGACTGTATGTGCTGTTAATGTTAGTGCAACAGAAGTTACTACAGACGGGTATAGATTCATCACTTATGACGGTGTGGAAGTTTCTGCCGTACCTTCTGATAGTCCCGTTCCCGTTGGACTAGGCGATGGTGATGTTATCAAAACTGGCACTTTCTTTCAGTATGACAGCATGTGGGAAGGACCAGATAATTGTGCTGTAATAGAGTGCAATATTGATAATGGTGAACCATTCAGAATTAAAAGTAATTATACATTTGCTCAGGATTATGTTTTTAAAAACTATACTAAGAAAAGAATTCCTGAATTTGATCCGGATACAGGAGATAATAAACCTTGGGAAGATGATAAATACTATGATGAGTATAAAGATTATTATGGTTACACATTGGTTCAATTTAAAATAGAAACACCTAATGGTGGTGGTTCTGGTTCTGGAGGAAGCGGAAGTCAGTTTACATATCCTGATAAAGTGTTTGACATTGAAAACGGAGGATATGCTTTTTCAGTAGTACAATCAGATGATAAGAATACTGTTACCATTAATGCTACACTGAATGACAAATACGATTACTACTATGTTGGTGTCTATGGCGATTCAAATCTTTACGATGGTGCAAAACAAAGCTTTGATCAGTTCAATGCTTCTTTAGGCAATGATGCTTATGGCGACCATAAAGACGACAAAGAATATTTGACATGGCCAGCACAGACTGATGAAGTTAAGGGTAAGATTACTTCTGCAACTACTACAATTACTATTCCGGCTGATAAGTGTGTTGGTTTTACAGTTTATGCAATTAGAGCTGGACTAGTTGATGCAGCTGCTGACAATGATGAAATTCCATTCAATGGTATGCATAAGTACATCTTCAATAACGCTAGTACAGGTGGAGGTTCAAGCTATACATATCCTGATAAGATTTTTGATCTAACTCAGGGAGATAATGCGATTAGTATAGTGGAAGCTGCAGATAGAACTAAGTTTACAATCTCAGGCAACTTTGATTTCGAACACTATGACTATTACTACTACACATTAGCTAAAAAACCATCAGAATATGATGTTGCGGATATGCAGACATTTGTGGATACTGTTAATGCTAAGCCAGGCAGTGATTATAAATCTTATAGTTTAGATGCTGATAATTTCAAAACAAAAACAGGCTCACAAAAAGTAATGTATGCCTCAACTGATGTTGGTATTGATACAGTAAACAATGTTCAGCTTGTGGTTTATGCGTTTAAGAAAGATGAAGTAGCAAACGCTGGAGCTTCTGATTTAATTTATCCTTATGGAGTTAAGGCGGCTTTATCAAAAGTTGCTGCTGTACCTCCTAGTGGAGAAGGTAACCCGAATTTAACAGGAAACAGATATGATGTTCATAAAACACTTGGCAAATACTTCGATTTCCAACCAAGTTCTATAAAAGACTATTGGACCGCATATTCAGTGTATAAATTAGAAGAGGGTGATATTTTAGGCGCAGGTATGACATGCAACACATTCCTTGCTAAAGGAAAAGTCTACGAAGGTTCTGTTGATGAGGCAAATGTTCTTGCCAATTATTACGAATTAACAGAAGACTATTATGTTAAATCTCTAGAAAATTACAACTTAGTTATCGAAAAGCTATCTAGTTATGTTGCGCCTCCGTATGTCTATCCCGAAAAGATTGTTGACTTAGTTAATGCTGATTATGCCTTCGAAGTTACTCAATCAAGTGACTTGAAGACAATTAATGTTAAGGCTAAGTTAAATGATAATTACGATTATTACATTATTGGTGAATATAAAGATGCTTCTGTATACGATTATGATGTAAAACAATTAACTACTTACCATAATATGCTGGGTAAGAAGGATTATGGCGCTCAAGGTTACTACACTTACGAAATTAATGCCACAGAAAATGGAAGAAACATTGTAAAGAAGATCGTTGCTGAAAACACTACTATTAATCTTGCAACAGACAAAATGGCTTCTTTCAAGATTATTGCATTTAGAAAGGGCGTAGTTGAAGCAGCTGAAGGTGCTGCAAATGTTCCTTATAATGCTATTCACTGGTATTTATTCAAGGGCGAAGTATCTGTAGCAAAAATTGGTACAGTTGGATATCCATCTTTACAGGCTGCTATCGATGCTTGTCCAGATGGCACAGCAACAACCATCGTTTTGAATAGCGATGCTAAAGAAACTGTAAATATTCCAGCAGGAAAGAATATTGTTATTGATTTAAATAAAAAGTCAATCGATGCTACTGGTATTGCTGATAAGGCAATTATTACAAACGCAGGTACTTTAACTGTTAAGAATGGTACTTTAAAGGGTGCTAATAATGGTGGTCAGACAATTACTACTGCTGGTGGAGGTATCTATAACTCAGGTACATTAACAGTAAATACAGTTACAGTTGATAATTGTACCGCTGCACTAGGTTCAGCTATTTTGAACCATGGTTCAATGTCAGTTAATAGTTTAACTGTAAAAGGTTGTACAGATAATTTCTCAAATGCTGATGTTCAGGGTTTAATTGTTGCAGCTAGTGATAGCACAGCAAATAGCGTTACTAATTTGACTGTATCAAACTGCACATCTACCAATGTAATTAAAAATAATACAACAACTGAGATTACAATTGCTAATGCTGATATTACATTTGCAAACAGCCAAGCATTAGGTGGTGCAAATGTTAAGGCGACTGGCGGCACATACTCTGCACAATTACCTGCTTCTAATATAGCGACTGGTTATGAATGTTTAGCTAAGGGTACTAAGTACGAAGTGATTGGTATCTATAGATTTGACGCTAGAGATGGTAATGGTCAGTTAAAAGCTAATGAAGCAAATCTAAATCCTACACTTTCAGGTTATGAATTTGCTGGATGGAGTACTGCTATCGATGATGCAACTAATGTTGTAAGCAAGGGTACAAACAATACATACGATTTAACAGACTTTACATTAGGTCAAACTTACTATGGTGTATGGAAGAAGAATGGTCAGGTTGTTGTAACTGCTGCTTTAGTATTTACTGAAGATGCAGCTAAAGAAGGCCCTGGTTATGAATGGGATAACAGTACAAAGACCCTTACACTTAATGGTTTAGTTATGGAAGCTGTTTCTACTGTAAATGGCGAAGGTATCTCACTTCCTGCAGGTTCTAAGATTTACTTAACTCCTAATACAGTCAATGATATTAGCTTTAAGACAACTACTGGAGTAAGTATCGGCGTTGCTTCTGATGGTTCATTAGAATTCGATGGTGCAGGTACATTGAATATTGTTGCTGATATGGAAGGTATCTACGCCAAGACTGGTGATTTAGTATTTAAGGGCGAAGGCCAATACGATATTGACGCTGATGTATGTATTAGAGCCGGTCGTTATAATTCAGCTACAAGCACTGTAACTCCAGGTGAAGTTATTATTGAAAATGGAGGCTTTGATTTAACTGGTACAATCGGTATTTCTGGTTACGCAGAAGGTACTTCTGTATTAATTACTGGTGGTTCTATTGATGCTGCTACAACAGAAGAATCAATTTATGGCTGGTATGATGTGACTATTAATGCATCTGTAGATTCAGATGGTATGCAAAATCCTGGTCTAGAGTTGGATGCAGCTTCATCTAACGAATATGCAGTAGCTTCTAAGAAGGGTGACATCAATATCGGCAAAGGTTCATTAACTTTCTCAACAAGTGCCGCTGATAAACAGGCTCTATACTGCAAGAACTTTGAAACTTCAGGTAAGGAAATCAAGGTTGCTAGTGGTGTTAGATTAATGGCTGGAACAAATTCTAGCGATGTTGCGTTTGTTGTTTCTTATAATAACGAAAAATATGTAACAACAGATCCATATGTATATGATGCCTTAAGAGTTGCAGAAATTATTGCTGCAATTACTGAAAAAACAGGCATTACTAATCCTGGTATTCCATATGATGGTGCTCCAGTAGAAAACAGCGATATCTTTACTGGTATTGATTCAGCTGCTGAAAATGATGCAGATATTACTTATACTTACTACAAGAATGTAAATGGTACATATACTGCTTTAACTAGCGCTCCAACTGATGCTGGTTCATATAAGATTGTTATCGATGTAGAAAGAAATTTCGAATCAGATAGTAAGGAAATTAAATTTGTAATTGCTAAGGCTAGCCAGACTGCTATTGCAGCTAGTGATTTAACAGTTACTAATGAAACATTATTTGGTAAGGCTGATGGTACTGTTGCTGGTGTAACTACTACATATGAATATTCAACTGATAATGGTACTACTTATACTGCATGTACTGGTACATCAATTACTGGTCTGGCTGCAGGTAATGTATTAGTAAGAAAGGCTGCTGATGATAATCATACAGCTTCTGCTGCTACTACAGTTACAATTGCTGCTGGTTCTAAGTTGACTGGTGTAGTACTTCCAAGTGGTGCTAAATATACAATTACTTCAAGCAGTACTGCTGCTGAATATGGTGATAATGTAACTCTTACATTAACTCCAGATGCAGGTTATAGTGCAAGCTCTCCATTAACTGTGACTTTTGCAGATAATACTACTCCTGTAACTTTCACAAAGAATGGCGATGTTTATACTGCTACTATTACTGTAAATAACGCAAACTCACTAACAGTGACTGCTGTTACTACAGTAAGTGATACTACTGCTCCTGCTCCAACTATTACATTTGATGGAACTACTTATACAAGTATTGCTTCTAGTCCGATGTTTGATAAGGCATTTAAGACTGCTCAGAATGTTAAGGTAAATCATAATGAAACTGATGGTTCAGGTCTAAAGGGTATTAAGTATCAGATTAGTGATCATGTATTAACTAGCGCTGAATTAACTACTACAACTTGGACTACATATGATGAAACTGCTGGTGTTGATTTAACTCCAACTGGTAACTACTTCGTATACTTCAGAGTAGTTGATAATGCTGGTAATGCTGGTTATGTTTCAACTGATGGTATTGAAATTGATAATGTTGCGCCTACTGCTAACTTAACTAATAATGAAACTTATTATGACAGTGCAGTATTTGCAGTAACTGATACTTCAAATGAAATTACTGTTAAGGATGGAACTGCTACTTTAACTAAGGATGCTAGTGGTAACTATACTATTACTGCTACTGATACTTTAGAAACTCATACAGTAACTATTAGTGATAAGGCTGGTAATACTACTACTTACACTATTAAGACAATTACTAATGTGGGTGAATTAAATAACTATAAGACAACTAAGAAGGCTGCTGCTGATGCTCTAGCTCTAGATACTGATACAGCTG
The DNA here is from genome assembly GCA_030526485.1 of Erysipelotrichaceae bacterium. Lineage (GTDB taxonomy): Bacteria > Bacillota_I > Bacilli_A > Erysipelotrichales > Erysipelotrichaceae > Colivicinus. Next base: position 20,186 of record JAUNCS010000025.1, read on the forward strand.
CTGCTGCTACTCTAATTACAAATGCTAAGGAAGCTATTGATAACTACACATACAATACAAGCAAGACTTTAGCTGAAAATAAGGCTGCTATTGATGCGATTGTTACTCAGTTAACTACTGACTTGGCTAATCAGAGAGCTGGTGCTGCTGTTGATGAATTAATCGAAGCTATTGGTGATGTTGAATTAACTGATAAGTGCTATGACGATGTCAAGGCTGCTTATGATGCTTATTTTGCATTAACTGTTGATGAAAGATTTTATGTAACTAAGGTATCAACATTAGCTACTAAGTGTAGTGAATATGGTTCAGAATTCGTTGGCGATGTCCGCAATAGAACTAAAGTACTTGATGAAGTAGTTTATACAGGTGAAGCAGTTAATGAAGCTGCTCTAATCACTGGTATTACAGCTGATGATAAGGCTAAGGCTACTATCGAAATCATCTATGCTCAACTGGATGAAAGTAATATTCTGGTTCAGGTTGCTAGACCTAGCAAGGTTGGCAAATATGTAGTTTATGTAGATATTGATTTAGGCTACTATTCATCTTCTACTTCTTATACATTTGAAATCGTTCCAGTACCAGTTGTAAGAGATGAAACAGATATCAGCGCTACTGCTGGTGACCAGTATACTCAGGGTGCTACTCAGACTTCTACTTTACATATCGATGGTTTAGATATTACATATCCTCATAAGGATCCTGTAACTAATACATTTGATGGTATCTTAGTCACAATGAATAAGACTACAGTACTTGTTGAAGGTAGAGACTATGAAGTAACTGCTGGTTCAGTTAAGGTTAACTTATTAAAGAGTTTCTTAGATAAGCTTGCTCCTGGTTCTTATAACTTTGATGTATATATCAAGTCAGCTGGTGTTCCTACAACTCTTGTAGGTGGCTACGATTACACATTTGGTGTTCCAATCAAGATCTTAGCTAAGCCTTCTAGCTCACTAAGACCAGTAGTTAATACTGCTGTTAAATAGTGTATGAACAAAGAAGAGATAATAAAGTTCATCGAAGAAATTAAGGAATCAATTCAATTAGAAATTGATGAAAATACTATGAATAAAACGATTGAACATGCCAGTAATAATGATTTAAGTCAAAAACAGATTATTGATTTATTACTGCATGGTCATCAAAAGTAAATAGTATCTGAAGGGACACGGAAACGTGTCTCTTCTTTGTATATAATTATGAATATGATGAAAAAAATATTAATTAGTACTTTAATTCTATTTCTGTTTACAGGCTGTGTAAGTAAAACTGAGCAGGTAGACAACACAATTGAAATAGAAAAAGTAGAAGAAGATAATAGCGAAAAGTATAAGGAATATGCTTCGATTTGGGATGAGAATCATGCATACAATGATGATTATCTGGGACAGGTTTTCTTTGAAAGTGGCTTAATCAATGAACCGGTAGTTCAATATACTGATAATGATTATTATTTGAGAAAAGACTTTAAAACCCTGGAATATTCAGCTATGGGCACAGTCTTTGCGGATTATGAAGCACGATATGATTCTCAAAACATAACCATCTATGGTCATAATGCCTACAGTTACTATGATGCTGGTTTAGATGAAAATGGTGAAAAGATTGATAATGATACCCTGGGATTTACTTCCTTAAAGTATCTTGTAGATGAAAGTAAGTATGAAGAAAACAAGACAGTTTACTTATTGTTAGAAAATGAAATCAGAGAATATCAGATAGTATCAGTCTTCCATGTAGGACTTGTTTACTATGAAGGCAATATGTATGTGGACAATGAATATGTTCAATACTATTTGAGTGAATATTCAAAGTCTTACTTTGATACTTACAAGAAAGAAATTGTAGAAAGACAGTTTTATGATACAGGTATTGAATTTGAATATGCTGATAAGTATTTAACTCTGCAGACCTGCGTAGAGGGAAATGACTTTGCCAGAGAAGTAATTCTTTGTAAAGAAATTAATAGAACTATATATCGATAAGGAGTTTGGATAACTCCTTTTTATATGAAATAATTTCAATTTAAAAAATTTCATTTAAATTATGAAAAAATTTAATTAAATGGTTGTACAATAATAAAAACTTTAATTGGATGCGAGACATCCAGAAGGCTGTTTATTGTGTTTTTTAAGATGGTCTTCTTTTAGTGAGGACTTTTTTATTAGGAGGAAAACTTGTGAAAAGAAAACTGGTATTAGCTAATGGTAAGGAATTTGTTGGCAAGGGTTTTGGCAGCAAGAAAGAAGCTATTGCAGAACTTGTCTTCAATACTTCAATTGTTGGTTATCAGGAAATACTGTCTGATCCATCTTATACTGATCAGATGATTTGTATGACCTATCCATTAATTGGTAACTATGGTGTCATTGATGAGGATTATGAATCTAAACTATTTGGTCCTAGAGCCATGATAGTTCATGAATATAATGACAAGCCCAGCAACTTCCGTTATACCCGTACTTTAAATGAAGTAATGGAAGAAAATGATGTAGTTGGTCTAACTCATGTTGATACAAGAGAATTAACCCGTACAATCCGTGATTGTGGTGCTATGGTAGGTATTATCTGTGATGAAGATGTTGATAAGGAAGAAGCCTTAGAAAAGATTTCTAATTATCCCTTACCTCATGATCAGATAAGCAGAGTTTCCTGCAAGAAAATCTGGTATTCGCGTTGTGCCAATCCTAAATACAATGTGGTAGCCATTGACTGCGGTATCAAGTACAACATCATCCGTGACTTAAACCGCAATGCCTGCAATGTCACAATTGTTCCTTATAACACTTCTTATGAAAAGATTCTTGATTTAAAACCTGATGGAATCTTCTTGTCTAATGGTCCAGGGGATCCAACTGATGTAAGAGTTCTAGTTGATACTATTAAGAATTTACAGGGTAAGAAACCGATCTTTGGTATCTGCCTGGGTCATCAGATTATTGCCTTAGCTAATGGTTTTGAAACCTATAAGTTAAAGTTTGGTCATCGTGGTGCTAACCATCCGGTCAAGAATCTGGAAACTGGCAAGATTGAGATTACTTCCCAAAACCATTCTTATGCCGTAAAGATGAAAGAAGATGAAAGAGTAAAGATTACTCATATCAATTTATTAGATAACACTGTTGAAGGATTGGAAATTCCTGAAGACAAGGTCTTCTGTGTTCAATATCATCCAGAATCAGCGGCTGGTCCAGAAGACAGCAAGTATTTATTTAAGAAATTTATCGCCAATATGAAAGAAAGTAAGGAGAACTAATTATGCCAAAGAGAAGTGATATTAAAAAGATTCTGGTAATTGGTTCTGGACCTATTGTCATTGGCCAGGCTGCTGAATTTGACTACGCTGGTACGCAAGCTTGTCTTTCTTTAAAAGAAGAAGGCTATGAAGTAATTCTGATTAATTCAAATCCCGCTACCATTATGACTGATACCAATATTGCCGATAAGGTATATATGGAACCCTTAACATTGGAATATGTTTCCCGTATTATCCGTAAAGAAAGACCTGATGCCTTACTGCCATCTCTTGGTGGTCAGACTGGTCTAAATCTGGCTATGCAGCTTGCTAATAAGGGAGTTTTAGAAGAATGTCAGTGTGAACTGCTTGGTACTTCTTTTGATTCAATTCAGATGGCAGAAGATCGACTTGAATTTAAGGAGATGTGTCAAAGAATTAACCAGCCATGTCTTGAATCACATATTGCCCGCAATATTGATGATGTCTTAAAATATGCCAATCAGATTGGCTATCCCGTAGTTTTACGTCCAGCCTTTACATTAGGCGGTACCGGTGGTGGCTTTGCCTATAATGATGAAGAAGTAATTGAAATTGGTAAGAATGCTTTAAAACTATCACCAGTCAGTGAAGTGCTGGTCGAAAAGTCTATTAAGGGTTATAAGGAAATTGAATTTGAAGTAATGCGTGATAAAAACGATACTGCTATCGTTATCTGCAGTATGGAAAATATCGATCCAGTAGGTGTTCATACTGGTGACTCAATTGTCGTAGCTCCTTGCCAGACTCTTTCTAATAAGGAATATCAGTTATTAAGAAATGCAGCTCTATCTTTAATTAGAGAATTAAAGATTGAAGGTGGCTGTAATGTACAGTTTGCCCTGGACCCATTCTCATTTAATTACTATGTAATTGAAGTAAACCCTAGAGTTTCTAGATCATCTGCTCTAGCTAGTAAGGCAACAGGCTATCCAATTGCCAAGGTCTCAAGTAAGATTGCGGTAGGATTAACTCTTGATGAAATAAGAATTGCCAATACCTGTGCAGCTTTTGAACCGGCAGTAGACTATGTAGTAGCCAAGATTGCCCGCTTCCCATTTGATAAGTTTGCCAAGGCTGACCATACTTTATCTACGCAAATGAAGGCGACTGGTGAAGTAATGTCTATTGGCCGTTGTATGGAAGAAGCACTGCTAAAGGCTATCCGTTCATTGGAAATAGGTGTTGACCATATTTATCTTGAAAAGTTTGATTCTTACAGTGCTGATGAATTATTGGAGTTTATTAAGACAGCTACAGATGAGCGAATCTATGCCATTGCTCAGTTATTCAGATTAAAGGTTGACTTAAACCTTATTCATAATGCGACGCAGATTGATGCCTTCTTCTTGGATAAGATTCATCATATTGTTTCTTTGGAAAGAAAACTTAAAGAAGAATATAGTGCTGATAATCTGAGAAAATGTAAGAAGTATGGTTTCTCTAATCGCTATATTGGAAAAGTTTTAAATAAGAGTGAAAAAGAAGTCTATGACTTATTAAATGACTTAAATATTAAACCAGTCTATAAGATGATTGATACCTGTGCTGGTGAATTCTCAGCTTATGTACCTTACTTCTATTCAACATATGAAAGTGAAAATGAATCAGTAGTTTCTGATAAGAAATCAATCATTGTCTTGGGTTCTGGTCCTATCAGAATTGGTCAGGGCGTGGAATTTGATTATTCAACCGTTCATGCAATCTGGGCTATTCAGGAAAAGGGTTATGAGGCTATCATCATCAACAACAATCCTGAGACTGTTTCTACTGACTATGAAATCTCAGATAAACTGTATTTTGAACCTCTATGCATTGAAGATGTCATGCATATCATTGACTTGGAAAAACCTGAGGGTGTCATTGTTTCTTTAGGTGGTCAGACTGCCATTAACTTATCACAGAAATTAAAGGACTATGGTATCAAAATTATTGGTACTGATGTGGAAGCCATTGAAAAAGCGGAAAACAGAGATTCCTTTGATAAGGTAGTAAAGAGTGTCAATATTCCTTTACCAGTAGGTAAGGCTGTAACAAAGATTGAAGATGGCTTAAAGGCTGCTAAGGAAATCGGTTATCCGGTACTAGTTAGACCTTCCTTTGTCTTGGGTGGTCGTGCCATGCAGATAGTCAATAAGGATGAAGAACTGGTTGAATATCTGACTAATGCGGTAAAGATCGATAAGGATCAGCCAGTCCTGGTTGATAAATATATCTGTGGTAAAGAAGTAGAGATTGATGCCATCTGTGATGGGGAAGATGTCTTTATCCCTGGTATTATGCAGCTGGTTGAAGCGACAGGTGTTCACTCAGGTGACTCAATGTCGGTTTATCCACCATACTCTTTATCTGAAAAAGTTAAGGAAACTATTAAGGACTACACTATTAAACTTGGTTTAGCCATTGGCATTAAGGGCTTATTCAATATCCAGTTTATTGTTGATGATAAAGATGATGTCTATGTCATTGAAGTAAATCCTAGATCTAGTAGATCAGTTCCATTCCTGTCTAAATCAACAGGAATCAAGATGGCTAATATCGCTACTAAAGTTATGCTTGGTGATTCTTTAAAGGACCAGGGTTATACTACTGAAGTTATGAAGGAAAAGAAGCGTTTCTATGTTAAGACACCGACTTTCTCTTTCTCTAAGCTGCATGGTTTGGACGCATATCTTTCTCCAGAAATGAAGTCAACAGGTGAGGCTATTGGCTATGATGATTCTTTAAATAGAGCACTATATAAGTCTTTGCAGGCTTCTAATTTAAGAGTGGTAAACTATGGTACTGTCTTTGTGACTATCGCTGATGAGGATAAGGAAAAGGCTGTCGATATTATTAGAAGATTCTATAATCTGGGCTTTAATATTGAGGCTACCAAGGGTACTGCCCAATTCCTAAAGGAAAACGGCATTAAGACCCGTGTTAAAAAGAAGATTTCTGAAGGTTCTAGTGAAATTCTTGATTCTATCAGAAAGGGCCATATCACTTATATCGTTAATACTTTAACGCCTTCTGATCACTCAAGAAATGATGGTTTCCAGATTAGAAGATGCGCTGTTGAAAATAACGTGACTGTCTTTACTTCTTTTGACACCGTAAATGTTTTATTAAATATCTTGGAAGAAATCACTATGCAGGTTTCTTGTATAGATGACTAACATAAAAAGGAGCAGTGCTCCTTTTTTGTTTAGGCATTCTTTTTAGCTTCTTCCTCTTCAAGTTTACGATAAGCTACCTTACCAACAAGAGTCTTAGGAAGTTCTGATCTGAATTCGATTTCTCTAGGCATTGCATACTTAGCGATATGCTTAGCGCAATAAGCTTTAATCGCATCCTTGGTCTGTTCATTGGCTACAACACCATTCTTAAGTACGATGAAGGCTTTTACCTTCTGCATACGATATGGGTCAGGTACACCAATTACACAAGACATTGAAACCATTTCATTGGCATCCAGGATATTTTCAATCTGAGCAGGGTAGACATTGTAGCCAGAAGTTACAATCATACGCTTGCTTCGACCTTTAAAGAAAGTAAAGCCCTGTTCATCCATAATACCTAAGTCACCAGTGTATACCCAGGTCAGGCCATCAGCATGTTTTCTTAAAGCATTAGCTGTTTCTTCTGGATGATTTACATATTCTTTCATGACGGTAGGACCAGCTAAAAGGATTTCACCTTCTTCACCATATGGCAGTTCTTCATCAGTACCCGGTTTAACAATCTTGATATAAGTATCAGGGAAAGGTAAGCCAATAGAACCTTCCTTATGCATATGATTTGGTGTTAAACAGCAGGCTGTAACAGTTTCGGTTGTACCATAGCCTTCTCTTACCTGAATAGTAGCGTTATGGTCATATAAGAACTTGTCCAGTTTCTTCTTTAATTCAATTGATAATGAGTCACCACCGGAGAAGACGCCTTTTAAAGAGCTTAGGTCTGCCTTATCAAATTTAGGTAATCTAAGTAGTGCTTCATAAAGGGTTGGTACACCGGCAATGAAGTTACATTTATATTTAGTGATTAACTTAGAATAGCTTTCTGGTGTAAAGCGTGGCACCAGGATACAACGACCAGCATTAGCCAGCATTGAATGGATACAAACGCCTAGGCCAAAGCCATGGAAGATAGGCATAGCGGCCAGCATCTTGTCGCCAGGTCTAAACATTGGGTTGGTTGTGACAATCTGTTCAGCCAGGGCATTGAAGTTTTTGTTAGTTAATAAAATACCCTTGGTAATACCAGTAGTACCACCTGAATATAGTACAGTCGCAGGATCGTTAGATTCTCTTTTTACTTTAAAGTCATAGAAAGGGGTCTTACCAATCTTGATGAAGTCATCCCAGATGATAACAGGGGCGTGGCTTGGGATCTTGGCAATCTTTCTTCCCTCAGTCAGCATATAGCCAAATTTAAGAGGCTTGCTAAGGGCGTCCTTAATACGGGCAATAATAATATTTTTAACCTTGGTATTGCCTCTAATAGCTTCAAACTTGTGATAGAACTGGTCTAAAGTTACAACAGTTTGCGAACCTGATTCATTGATATAGAATTCCAGTTCTTTTTCTGAACTAAGTGGATGAACCATATTAGAGATAGCCCCAATCATATTTACGGCATAGAACATATAAATACCCTGTGGACAGTTTGGTAGAGCAATCATAACCCTGTCGTCTTTTCTGATGCCCAGGGTTGATAACGACTTGGCGCATTTTTCAATATTCTTAATCATTTCCTTATAGGTAGTAGACTTACCCATAAAGTCAAAAGCTATATTGTTAGGATATTTCTTGGCAATATCCTCGATTTTTTCATACATTGTGCCTTCAAAATAGTTTAGATGCATTGGCACATCACCCATATAATCTTTCCAGGGTGTTTTAGCTGTGATTTCACTCATTGATGATAATCTCCTTATTTCAACTATTTAATTTTACACCTATTGGCTTATTATTCCCTATTTTCATAAACTTTACTTAAGATACATATGTTTGATACATATCCTGGGCTATAATATTGACAAGGAAACACTATGCCGACAACATATACACATTATCGTTTTGGAAATGACTGTAAGCAATTACTGCCGGAATCTTTAGAAACAATCATCGATAAGCATCGCGCTGTTTTTAATTATGGTGTACAGGGACCAGATATTTTCTTTTACTATAAATGTATTAAAAATAATGAGGTCAATCGTTTCGGCAATGATCTTCACTATCTTCCTTTTAAGGATACTTTAGTGAATATCAAAGAGAATTATCTAAGGTCTGATCATAAGGAAGAGATGCTGGCGTATCTTTTGGGCTTTACCTGTCACTTTCTATTAGATAGTGAATGTCATAGTTTCGTAGAAGCCAAAAAGGAAAAGTCAGGTATTTCCCATTTATATATTGAGTCACAACTTGATCGTTATTATCTGAAAAAGGATGGTAAGGATCCATTAAAGACTTATCCTAGTGCTACGCTTAAGTATTCAAAAGAAGTAGCTCTTGTAATATCGGAATGTTTTGGAAAGTTTGATGAAAAAGTAACTGAAGATGCCTTAAGAGATATGTCTTTCTACTTAAATGTTTTAAAAGATAGTAATGATGTAAAGCGTTTTGTCTTAAGTAAGATGCTTGATGCGACAGGTGCAGGACATTACAAAGATTTATTCTTAACCAAATATGATGATCCTAACTGTGCTGATGCGAATTTGAGACTGGACAAGCATTATCAGAAAGCTTTGACGATGTATGCCAAGCTGGCAGAAAGTCTGGTTTCATACTTAATGCTTAATAAAGATTTAGATGAATATTTCGATAATCATTTCTGTCAGAAAGAAGATTATCTGGATATACCGGTTCTTTCTTTGGAAGAAGAACAAAATTATGTAATTTAAAGGGGACAAGAATATGCATAAACTATTTCAAGCTTTAAACAGAAGCAAGGTCTTCAAAGGCCTGAATGAGCAGGAATTCTCATGGGTGCTATATGATGTAGGCAACTCAGCCTTCACCATGTTGTCATGTTCGTTAATTCCAATCTGGTTTAAGTCACTGGCTATTGGAACAAACCCTGGCCAGATCAGCAAGGATACAGCGACAGCTGTCTGGGCACTGGCTATTTCGATTGTTACAGTTATCGTAGCTTTACTTGGTCCATTCTGTGGCGCCTTGGCTGACCATAAGGATACAAGAAAAGTATTCTTTACAACTGCGGTAGCGCTGGGTTGTACAATGTGTGTTATTTCTGGCTTTGCCTTCTCATGGGTAGCCTTCATTATCCTGTTTATTTTAACTAAGGTTTTCTATCAGGCATCACTTACTTTCTATGATTCAATGCTGGTAGATGTTACAACAGAAGATAGATCAGATTTAGTTTCTTCATATGGCTATGCCTGGGGTTATATCGGTTCTTGTATTCCGTTTATCGTTGCCCTGATTGCCTATGTCTTAGGTCCAGATATGCTTGGTGTTATTTCTGAAAGCCTATCAAAGATTATTGGCTTTGGTGTAACTGCCATCTGGTGGTTTGTGGTAACTCTTCCTTTAATCAAGAACTATAAACAGGTTAATTATGTAGAAGGTAAGGCGGATGTTAAGGGTGCTTTCACTAAGATCTTTAAGACATTTGGTCATATCGCTACTACAAACAAGAAGGTATTATTCTTCTTATTAGCCTTCTTCTTATATATCGATGGTGTTGGTACTATCATTGATAACTGTATCAATATCGGTACTGACCTTGGCCTAAATACTGTTGGTCAGGTAATCTTCCTGTTGGCTACTCAGGTTGTAGCTTTCGGTGGCTCATTAGTCTTTGCAAAGCTGTCTACCAAGTATGATACAATTCCACTTCTTAAGTCTTGTATCATTGGTTATACTGTCGTTTGTATTTATGCCTTATTCATTAATACAATCTGGGACTTTGGTATCATGGCCTTCATCGTAGGCTGCTTCCAGGGTTCTATTCAGTCTTTATCTAGATCTTATTATTCAAAGATTATTCCTTCTGAAAACTCAGGTGAATACTTTGGTATCTATGATATCTTTGCCAAGGGTGCTTCATTCCTTGGTTCAGCTGTAATCGCAGCTGTTAAGTTTGCTGGTGGCACTATCAATATCGCGGTTGCCTTACTGGCTGTCTTCTTCGTTCTTGGCTATGTCTTTATTTCAATTGCCAACAAGGTCGAAGCTGTTAAATAATAAAACATCCCACTTCATTGAAGTGGGACTTTTTTTTAGCTCCCGAATTTACAATCTAAATGCAACAACT
>JAUNCS010000026.1 GCA_030526485.1 Erysipelotrichaceae bacterium
CTCACTTTTTTAAATTATACGATATATAATTAAGCCTGTTTATGGACAAGAAATTACTCAAAACAATATTGGCTCTAATCATGCCAATAACGATACAAAACTTTATGTTGTCGCTGGTATCAGTATCTGATGCTTTTATGTTGGGACTACTTGATCAAAACTCCTTATCAGCAGTTTCCTTTGCCGGTCAGATACAGTTTGTACTAAGCTTATTTATTTCGGGCATCGCCTTTGGCCTAGGCATTATGATGGCTCAGTACTACGGTAAAGGTGATAAGAAAGCCTTAGAAAAGATTATTCCCGTTTCATTAAGAATTAATCTGATCTTCTCTTTCTTCTTTACAATAGCTGCCCTCTTTATTCCCGATAAGCTGATGGCTATCTTCACCAATGAAGCAGTACTGATAGAAATGGGCAAGGATTATGTTAGAGCAGTAGCTCTATCATATCTATTCTGTGGTATTTCCCAGATTTATCTGATAGCCCTGAAGAATACCGGAAGACAAAAGACTTCCTCACTTATTTCTTCTTTAGCAGTAATCTTTAATATTGTCTTTGATGCGATACTAATATTTGGTCTGTTTGGTTTCCCAAAACTGGGAATCGTTGGTGCAGCAGTGGCAACCGTTATGGCCAGATTATTGGAATTAATATTATGTTTTATTGAAACAAGTAAGAAAGATTCAATTAAAGTCAGATGGTCCCTATTATTCAAGAGTGCAGGTCAACTTGAAAAAGACTTCTGGTTCTATGCCTGGCCAGTACTGTTGGCATCACTTGTCTGGGGCATAGCCTTCTCAATGTATTCGGTTATTATGGGAAGACTTGGAACCGATGTGGCAGCAGCCTACTCTATTGTCTCAATTATGAAACAGTTATTTACCTGTGCTGGTAAGGGCTTAGGTAATGGTATAGCTATTTATGTTGGTGGACTTCTTGGCAGATCAATGTTTGATGAAGCTAGAGAAGATGCCAAGAACTTAACTATCATGTCGATAATCTTAGGCGTGATCACATCATTGGCTATGATTATTTCCATACCATTTGTCTTAAGAGTAATTTCAATAAGTGAAGCTAGTAAGTTCTACTTAAAATATATGGTCATTATCTGCGCGATAAATACTGCCGGTATGACGGTTAATATGGCGGTTCTCGATGGTGTATTTGGAGCAGGTGGTGATTCTAGATTTGATATGTATGGCAATATTGGTGCCATGTGGTGCTTCTCAGTGCCATTAGGATTTATCTCAGCCTTTATCTTAAAGTGGCCAGTCTTAATAGTTTATTGTCTGGTCTGTCTTGATGAATTTGTTAAGATGCCGGCTGTTTATAGACGTTATCACAAATATATCTGGTTAAGAAATATAACGCGTGATGAGTATTAAAAAAAGTGAATCGATCGATTCACTTTTTGTTTGTTTGTATTTTATAAATTAGTCTAACTTAGCTAATTCAACAGCGATTTCAGCAGCAACCTTAGCGTTGTTGTAAGCTAACTGAACATTAGAAGCGAAAGCCTTACCCTTAGTGATCTGCTTGATCTGAGCTAATAGGAATGGAGTGATATTCTTACCTCTAACACCTTCAGCATCTGCCTTTACTAGAGCTTCCTTGATTACAGCTTCCATTTCATCGAAATCTAAGCCATATTCTTCAGGAATTGGGTTACCAATGATCATACCGCTGTTAAAGCCGATATCATCCTTAGTCTTGATGATCTTAGCGATAGTTGCAGCATCTGGTGCATTATAGTCAACACCAAAGCCTGACTTACGGCAATAGAAAGCAGGGAAATCATCAGTCTTGTAGCCAAGTACTGGAACACCCATTGTTTCAAGATATTCAAGAGTTCTGCCGATATCAAGAATCTGCTTACAGCCAGCACATACAACAGCTACTGGAGTATGAGCTAATTCCTGTAAGTCTGCAGAGATATCCATAGTGTTTTCACCATCTCTGTGAACACCACCGATACCACCTGTAGCGAATACTCTTAGACCTGCCATAGCAGCGATTAACATAGTAGTCGCAACAGTTGTAGCACCTGTCATACCTGTAGCCAGGTAAGTAGCTACGTCTCTTCTAGAAACCTTACCTACATTTTCAGCCTTGCACATTAAGTCTAATTCTTCAGGAGTTAAACCTACTTTTAATTTACCGCCGATGATAGCTGTAGTTGCAGGGATAGCACCAGCATTTCTAACTACTACTTCAACCTGGTGAGCAAATTCCACATTTTCAGGGAATGGCATACCATGAGAAAGAATAGTACTTTCTAGAGCTACAATTGGCTTACCAGCCTTAATAGCTTCTTCAATTTCTGGTGCGATTGATAAATAATCTTTAAAATTCATTTTTCCTCTCCTTTAATTTTCTTTATTTATAACAGTAGTACCGCTGTTATGTTTATTTAATGATGTGCTTCTTAAGCACCTTATCCAGATAAGCAATGCTTAACTTGGGATTAATAGTTTCCTTAACACCAATAGTTGCGATACCCGCAGCCATGGCATAGTTTACAATACTTTCTTCCTTAAAGCCCTTAACAGTTCCATAGATGATAGTTGCGAAGAAACTATCGCCAGCTCCTGAAGCATTTACCATATTTTCCACAGGCTTTAATTGCGCTCTGACGATTTCACCATCATCATTGGTGTACAAGCAGCCACCCTTGCCTAAAGAAACATATAATTTCTTTACGCCCTTTTTAATGACACGCTTGTAAGCCTTAATCAGATCTTCATCTGTCTCAATTTTCATATTAGCCAAAGTAGCCAGTTCGGTTTTATTTGGCTTTAGACAATAGAATTTAGATAAATAAGGCTTAATCTTCTTGGCATAGTTATCAGAAATTGGATCGACAAAGATTGGCACTTCTGTAAAGTTATCTAAGATGTATTCAAGTACATCATTTGGAAGTGATGGATCCAGAATAACAGCTGCCGCATTTTTAATAATTGAAGCATTCTTCTTGATATAAGCTGTATTGATATTCTTATTGATAGACATATCACATAGAGCGATATGCATATCATTATTGCTATCCATTACCTGCATAAAGATAGAAGTTCTTCCACCCTTAACCAGTTTGATATGGTCCATATCAATACCAGCTTCACAAGACTTTTCTCTCACCAGATCACCATAGATATCATCGCCAATAGCTGATAATAATTTAGCGCGTACACCCAGCCTTGAGATATTCTCTAAAATATTTCTGGTAACGCCACCAACGCCGGTCTTAATAATGCTGGGATGGTCATAGTGCAAACGGATTTTCATCTCCGATGTACCATAGACATCCACGTTGGCAGCACCAATACCCACTACATATTCATTCATTATTTTAAATCCTCAATACTTGGAATTGATTGGGCTGCACCCTTGCCCTGTACAGTAATTGAACTGGCCTTAGTTGCCAACTTAAGAGCTCTAGCAGGATCCTTATCCTGAAGATAAGAAGCTAAGAAGAAACCAGTAAAGGTATCGCCTGCTGCTGTCGTATCAATTGCCTTAACCACTAAGGCATCTTCATGGATGACATTACCATTTTCAATATAGTAAGCACCTTTTTCACCAACAGTCATGACAACTTTCTTATCTGCTAGTTTTTCCTTGATTAAGTTAATAATGGTTTCAACATCATCTGTTTCACTCTTTACTAGCCCTGCAGCTTCTACTTCATTAACCACAAAGATATCAACCAGATCTAATGGATAAGTGAAGACCTTATCATTCATTGGTGCGGTATTAATAACAATATCCATACCAATAGAATGTGCCTTTTCCATAATGTAGCCAATAGAAGAAATCTCATTCTGTAAAAGTAATACATCACCTTTTTCAAAATGACTTAAAACTTCATCAACCTGTTTTTCATCAATTTTCTGATTGGCACCACCATGAAGAATGATACAGTTTTGACCATTACATACCTGAATAATGGCGTGACCTGTTGCCTCATTTAAGTCCTTTAATAAGTAGTCAGTCTTTACACCATATTTATTTAAATAATCAATAAAGTCCTGACCATCAGCCCCAACTCGACCAGCGTGATAAACATCCATACCAGCCTTAGCCAACGCAATAGACTGATTTAGACCCTTACCACCGAAGTTACGGCTATAGCCAATAGATGAAATGGTTTCTTTTGGTAAGACGAAATGTTCCATTTCATATACATAGTCATAATTTAATGAACCGAAATTTAAAACTTTCATATGTCCCTCAAATAAGTCTTTCTAGAAAATAGCCCTACTAGGTAGGGCTATTCATAATCTTTTATTATTTTGTATCTTCTTCAAGACTAGCTAAACCAGCAAGTCTCTTCTTTTCTTTTCTCTGCTTGTTGATTGAGTATAATACAACACCGATCAATGTAGCTAAGTATGGCCACATCTTCATCAGGTTATCAGAGATACCTGTAGCTCTTGCGAAGTTTGAAAGAGCATAGAAGAAACCAAACAGAATAGAAGTTAAAGCGGTAGGAATTGGATTTGCCTCACCCATTGAACAAGCAGCCAAACCAATGAAACCTCTACCAGCAACGATACCATTTGCGAAGTAAGATACGTAAACAGAAGACATGAAGGCACCACCGATACCACCAAGACAGCCAGAGATAATTAAGGCAATAGTCTTGATCTTATCAGAAGAGATACCAACTGATTCTGCAGCGTGGTCATTTTCACCAACAGCTCTGATTCTTAAACCTAACTTAGTCTTAAACATTAAGAACGCCATAACGATAATTAACAGATAAGAGATATAAGTTAAGATATTCTGATTTTGTAAAATTTCACCAAGAACGGGAATATTCTTGATACCAGGAATGTTTACATTTGGTAACATACCTGACTGTAAAGAGTTAGTTGAACTTCTATCAGCATTAGGAGTTACCAGCGGTAAGAAGAATGCTGTAGCACCTGTACCGAATAAGTTCATTGCGATACCAACAAGGATGATATCTACCTTCATCTTTAAGTTGAAGAAGGCAACTAAGTAACCTAGAACACCACCTACCACAATCGCAACAAGTAAACCTAACCAAGGGTTTGGACCACCGATATAAGCAGCTGCTAAAGTACCAATGAAAGAAGATAATAACATGATACCTTCCATACCCATGTTTACCATGTTTGCCTTAGCCGCAATTGAACAGCCTAGGGCAGCAAGTAGAATTGGTGGAGTAACAGCGATAACGTTGTTGTAGAACTGGACGTTTTTAAATACGTCAAATAATGCACTTAAGATCTGTCCCATACTTATTTAGCCTCCACTTGTGCAGCCTGACGTTCGAATTCAGCCTGCTTGATAACCATCTTACGATAAGTCTTAGATAAGAATTTTTCAGCAAGTAAGAATAGAATGATAACTGCTTCTACAACCTTAGTCATATCAGCCTGGATACCAGTCTGAACTGACATTACGTAAGCACCAGCTCTTAAATAAGAAATAAATAAGGCAGCGATTGGCACGTTCTTTGGATTATTAGCCGCAAAGATTGCCATCGTAACGCCATCCCAACCAAAGCCGGTCAATTCAACCCAACGATAGTTAGTATATAAAGACATGATTTCACACGCACCACCAAGACCGGCGATAGCACCACCGATAGCCTGCGCAAGAATAGCAACCATTGGTACTGAAACACCAACATACTTAGCGAAGTTAGCGTTAACACCAACCATTCTTAGTTTGAAACCAGTCTTAGTTCTGTATAAGAAGAACCAAGCTAGAATTACTACTGCTAAAGCGATAATGATTGAGTAGTAAATAGTTAGCTTATCACCATTAATCTTAATCTTAGTAGCCAGAATTTCCTGATTTGGCTTAGTCCAAGAGTAAGTAGACTTACTTGTTTTTGGATCCTTAAACTTTGAGAATAACAGATAAACTGAGAACCATAGACATACGTAGTTCATCATTAGTGAAGTAACCATTACTGAAGCGTTGAAAATCTTCTGTAATAAGGCAGGAATTAAAGTAATTACCATACCAACAAGCATACCCACTAAGCAGCCTACTATGATACCCATAATATGGTTATTAGGGAACCAGTAAATGTTTACTAAGGCACCACCAGCCATACCACCAAGAAGGAAAGCACCTTCTAGACCAAGGTTGAACTGGTTAGCTGAGAACATAATACATACTGCTGTACCTGTAAAGATTAGAGGTATAGCCTTCTGCATCCAGAATGAGAAATAAGTTACATTTGTCACTGGAGCAGTAAAGAAGTATGAAAGTGATGTCTTAGGTCTTGAACTTGAAAGAACAATTAAGATAACTGCCAAGCCAAGTCCAATTAAGATAGAAACAGCCATACGAAGAATAGAGTGTTTCTGCTTAACAGTCATATTTTTGAAAAACTTATTCATGTAAAGCACCTCCAATTTCTTCATCGCTCATATGTTTAACGCCTAACATGTAGAAACCTAATTCTTCTTCAGTTAAGCTCTTAACATCTGTGAAGTAACCAGCAAACTTACCGCCATGCATTACTAATAGTGAATCAGATAAGTTCATAATTTCACCTAAGTCTGCAGAGATCAGTAAGACTGCCTTGCCTTCATCTCTCATTGCTACCAGTCTTTCTCTGATAAATTCAGAAGCACCAACGTCGATACCACGTGTTGGCTGGTCAACAACGATTAATTCGTTATAACTTGTAAATTCTCTAGCTACTACAACCTTCTGGATATTACCACCAGATAGACCTGTAATCAGCTGATTTTCATCCTTGCAAAGAACCTTGTATTCTTCAATCCACTTCTTTGCATCTTCCTTGATTGCCTTTGGCTTATTTAAGATCTTGCCTGTATATTTAGGATCATCGATCTTATCAGCAATCAGGTTATCTTCGATAGTCATAGAACCGGCAATACCTAAAGTCATACGATCTTCTGGTACATGTACAAGTCCTAGTTCACGAAGCTGTTTATTATTCTTTTCTCCGATTTCCTGGCCTCTTAGCTGAATTGAACCCTCAGCATATTTACCTAGACCAGTAATCGCATCGATCATTTCTCTTTGGCCATTACCTTCAACACCAGCGATACCAACGATTTCACCAGCTCTTACAGAGAATGAAACGTTCTTAACGACCTTCTTCCCGATAGCGTTGTAGACGCCTAAGTCCTTAACAACCAAGATGTTTTCCTTTGGCTGTGCAGGAGTTTTTGGAACTTCCAAAATAACATCTACACCAACCATCGCTCTTGAGATATCAGCTTCAGTAACACCAGCAGTATCAAATACTGAAATAGTTTTACCTTTTCTAATAACTGTAACGCGGTCACATAATTCCTTAACTTCGTTTAGCTTGTGAGAAATAAAGATAATAGTACAGCCTGATTCTCTTAATGACTTCAGCTGCTGGAATAATTCAGCTGTTTCCTGAGGTGTTAAAACCGCAGTAGGTTCATCAAGAATAAGAATCTTACAACCCTTAACTAAAGCCTTAACGATTTCAACTTTCTGCTTAACGCCGACAGTTAAATCCTGAACCTTAGCTCTTGGATTAATATTAAAGCCATATTTCTTACAAACTTCTTCTGTCATCTGAATAGCCTTAGCTGTATCAAACTTAAGACCCTTAGTAGGTTCAATACCTAAAATGACATTTTCAGCAACCGTTAAAGATGGAACCTGCATGAAGTGCTGATGCACCATACCGATACCAGCTTCGATTGCCTTTGTTGGTGATGTTAAGAAAACATCTTTGCCTTCAATTGTAATCTGGCCTTCATCTGGTTGTTCGATACCGAACAACATTTTCATTAGTGTTGTCTTTCCCGCACCGTTTTCACCACAGATAGCGTGGATTTCACCCTTTCGTGCTGAGAAATTAACCTTATCATTTGCTATAACACCATTGTCATAAACTTTGGTGATGTCTTTCATGACAAGATAGTTTTCCATAGTGTATCTCCTTAAATGAAATAGACCTCTGATGCACTACATCAGAGGTCTAAAAGTATTAGTTTAAATTATTTGCCTGATGTGCTGTCGTACTGTGGTACGAATGTGCCATAGAACCAGTTATCTTCAGATGTATGGTTGAATGCAGAATCAACAACTGTTGTACCATTAGCGATATCATCAGCTACCTTAGCGAATGTTGCTAACTGATCTTCAGTGAATAAGTTCTTAGTTGTATCAGTTACAGCGCAAGATACGTAACCACCGTTTAGACCTAACTTCTTGTTAGTACCGTAAGGAACTTTACCTTCTAATTCCATCTGGAATGCTGAGTAGAAGCCCTGGTTAACGTTCTTCTTCATAGATGTGATACATCTAGCTGCCTTAGCGTTACCTTCATCAGTACCTAAAGAAGCGAAGTATGAACCCTGGTCACCATCAACACCAATGATGTAGTTGCCTTCTGGAGTAGCGATAACCTTATCGAAACCACCTAGACCAGCCTGACCACCACAAGCGAATACTACGTCATAACCAGTATTGTATAGACCATCTGCACAGTCCTTACCAGCTGCAACGTCTGAGAATGAGTTCATCCAAGCAACCTTAACGTCGATATCTGGATTAGCTGCCTTAGCACCCTGAGCGAAACCAACATAGAAGTCATCAAGAACTGAGTTGTCCATACCACCCATGAATGCGATCTTACCAGTCTGTGATAATGTAGCTGCCATGTAACCTGCTACGTAAGAACCTTCGTTCTGAGCAAATAACATTGCGTATAGATTATCAGATGGAGCATACTGCCAGCCATCTGGATCATTGAAGTTCCATTCTTCATCGTAGAACCAGATCTTCTGATCAGGATATTCTTCAATTAGCGGAATGATGTATTCCTTCATATCATATGTACCAGCAATGATGATATCCCAGCCCTGCTTGAATACTTCTTCAAGACCAGTCTGCCATGTTGCAGTATCATAAGTTAATTCAATTGTTTGACCATAAGCCTTATCACCGTAGTCTCTGTTGATCCACTGCATAGCTTCTTCACCAGAGTCGAAGAATGACTTATCACCTAGTGTACCGTTAACAACGTTAGCGATAGTAATTTTGCCAGCTTCCTTAGCTAGTTCCATAGCAGATTTTTCGCTGCCACCACCAGTATTTCCACCGTCTTCAGTCTTGCCACCACAAGCAGCTAGAGCGAAAACCATGAAAACAGCTAGTAAAACAGTTAAAAGTTTTTTCATATTTTCCTCCAGACATTCTTTTGTCTATTGTCATTCTATCACGATTGTAATCGTTTTCATTCAATTTTTTCAAGTTGAGCAAATTATTATCACTCAGAAAATTTTATCCACTTACTGTAATTTAATTGCTACATTCTGAGTATCTTTAGCCAGTTCTCTGATAGAGATTTTCTTTAAACCTCTAACACAGGTCTGCATCTCATCACCAAATGGCTCCTTATAGTAATCAGGAATACCAGCCGAACCCTTGATTATACCGATGATTGTCATAATCTGAGCTGCATTGCAATCGACATCCTGGCCACAACCACCACAAATGCTTAATGTCTTAACAAAGTCATTTTCACCATAATACATGGCAATTACTTCAATAGCCGCATTAGGATAAGCATGAATCCAGTTATATCTTTCCAGTTTCTTTTCACATGGTAACCATGCTGAATAGTAGTCATCATGACTTTCACACTGTTCATAAGCAAACCTGATCACCTGACCATATTCGGAATCTTCCGGAATCAGCTCAATACATTCCTTTAGAATTTCCTTTGTATCATTCTTAACGAAAGCCAAAGAAACCATTAAGGCATTAAATACTTCACCTAAAATACCATTCTTATCATGAGATATCGAAGCATCCATCCAGGCAGATCTTGCTGCTTCATAAAGATTACCAGGATATAACTGGCCACAGATAGCACCACGCATTTGGGCACCGATCCATTCATTAAATGGATTATGGAATCTGCCTGATTCTGGTGGCATAATACCCATTCTTAAATTATTTAAAGCCCATTCTTCAGCCGACCAGCCAGTAGGGATTCTGGCAACCCATTCTCTGGCGATATCAATGGCATTTGTATCCTTGCCATGTTTCTTATAAGCCTCAAGTAAAGCCAGTTCATAAGTGTCATCATCATTGTAAGTATTAGGCTTACGCACATATTTACTTACTTCACCATACTTTTCCTTAATAGCCTTGCCAGTATAGCCCTCAATGCAGGTACCATAGGCTCCACCAATAATCTGAGAAAGCCATGAAGCATAATATTCATCTTCCTTGTCTTCAATCTTTACATCATATTTTGGAAGATTGACCTTAGCTGCATATTCCTCAAAAGTGTTGTAGAAAGTCTGTTTCCAGTACGGACTGTTTTCATCCTTCTTGGCATTGTAAACCTTGTTTAATAAATCAAACTGAATTGAATGAAGATCTACCATGCGATTTTCATCATAGGCCTTAAAACCCTCAAAGATTAAATCCATGCCACCTTCTACTAAGTACCCTCTATTTTCCATAGCCTGAATAGCTGCTGTACAAATAGATTCGTGAGCTCTTGAACCAGGGACCTGTGAATGGAAATGTAATCTCGTTAACGCATCCTGTGCTTCTTCAGGCACAGCACTCTGTTCTTCCCAGATTGTTTCATTATCATCTGCTTCATAACAGGGACTGCCACTTTGAATTACTTCCAGTTCTTTTTCCCAAGCCTTCATATTATTCATCTCCTTCTTTTATAAAAACAAATTCATTATCACTAGATAAATCATCGCTATATTTAAAACCCAAATTATTAAATTCCTTTAACTTATCCAGATCTTCTACTTCATTTTCCGCCATGAATCTGACCATTTCACCCCTGGCCATCTTGGCATAAGTAGCCTTACTTACATACTTACCCTTAACAAGTTCTTTGAAAGTAATCGTAATAAATCTGTCTTCTTCTTTAATAAAATCTTCAATTATCTTTGAATATTCCTTGCTGGCTAAATTGATAATCAGATGATCATCATCCAGTATTTCCTCATACAATCTATTATTCCAGTATGAATATAAATCCCTATAGTCTAAATAACTGATAGTAGAACCCATTTCTAAACGATATGGTCTAATACCATCAAAGGGCTTTAAGACACCATATAGACCCGAAAGAATTCTTAGATGCTTTTGGACATAATTAAACTCTTTATCAGTAAAGACATTAGGAGCCATATGTTTAAAAGCGATACCATCATAAGAAAGAATAGCTGGACTTAAAGATTTACTTAAATCCACTTCTCTTATTCTTTCCATATTTTCTAAAACAATGGAATCAGAAGCCTTATAAATCCTCTTTAATTCTTCAAAAGACTGTTTTTTCAAATAATTTAACAGTTCATTTGCTTCATCTATAAATACTGGGATATCAGAATAACTCAGACTATCATCACTGACCATCTTTTTAGCTGGCGCTAAAATAATTTTCATTAGATTTCCTTAAGCATTAAGTCTGCATCCTCAGCAGCCTTAACCTTATCATTGGCCTTGATAATTACACCTTCTTCATCAATTAAATAAGTAGTACGAACAATGCCCATATACTTACGACCATACATTGATTTTTCCTTATAGACATCGTATGCTTCTAACATCTTGCAAGATTCATCGCTTAAAAGATTAAACTGCAAATCAAACTTAGTCTGGAAGTTCTTATGAGACTTAACAGAATCCTTGGATACACCAATTACTTCGACACCCTTTTCCTTAAAGTGTGGGTAGTTTAAAGAATAGGCACAAGCCTCCTTGGTACAACCAGAAGTATTATCCTTTGGATAGAAATATAGAATAAATTTCTTGCCCTTATAATCACTTAATTTATGAACATTGCCATCCTGATCCTGTAATTCGAAATCAGGTGCCTTATCACCAATTTTCAACATTATCATTTACCTTCTTTCTTTTGTTTCATTCTAACAAATAAAAAAGGCTATGCAATGCATAACCTTAACGATCTTCTCTAAAGTAATTGACACCTAAACCTGCAGGTGGCTGGTCCTCTCTGTTTTCCTTCATAGAAACAAAGATTAGAACAAGCACTGTAGCGATATAAGGCACAATCTTATAAATCTGTGTAGGCAGGAATGGGATAGGAAGCTTTAAGTAAAGAATAGATAAAGCACCAAATAATACCGAACCCCATAGAGCATTTAGTGGACGCCAGAAACAGAAGATAACCAGTGCCACAGCAATCCAACCCTCACCTGATAGAGCTGTATGATTCCATACACAACCCGAAATAGTCATGATGTAGACCATACCACCCATCGCTGAGATACCACCACCAATACAAGTTGCCAGATATCTGTATTTTTCAACATTGATACCAGCCGCATCAGCTGTAGCAGGAGATTCACCAACGGCTCTTAAATACAAACCCTTTCTGGTCTTATTTAAGAAGTGCCACATAATTACAACAATAATGATTCCCATATAAACAAACATATTGTATGAGAATAATAACTCACCCAATACCGGAATATTTCTTAAGAAAGCAGGTAGAGGTGAATTAGCGAAGACGTCCTTCATATTATTAGGAATTGAAACATTACCACCAACTCCGATACGCATTAATTCACCAACAAACTGACCAACACCAGTACCAAAGATAGTAAGAGCCAAACCAGTAACATTCTGATTAGCCTTTAAAGTAATAGTTAAAAATGAAAAGATAAGTGAACCTAATACGCCAGCCAGGAAGGAACAGATAATTGCGATAATTACTGCCACAAGTGGAATAGCATTGGCACCAGCGACATTTGAGTAAACAAAGGCACCACATAGGCCAAAGGCACCACCCATAAACATTAAACCTTCAACACCAAGGTTCATATTGCCTGACTTCTGAGTAAGAATTTCACCAGATGTACCATAAAGTAATGGTGCACCAGAAAGGATAGCGGCCTTAATAATAGCGATAATATTGATATTCATTATTTAGCCTCCTTTTTACTTCTTAAAATCATCTTATAGTTAATGAAGAATTCACAACCCAGTAAGCATAACAGTAAGATACCCTTAATAATTTCACTTACTGAAGAAGGAACGCCCATAGCAGTCTGTAAAGCTGAAGAACCCTTACTCAATACCGCTAACAAGAAAGCAATCACTGTCATCGCAAACGGATTAAGCTGAGCTAGCCAAGCAACAGTGATAGCAGTAAAACCAACACCGCCAGCAATACCTGAATAGATAGTCTGGTTAACACCACTGGCAACCATGAAACCAACTAAACCACAGATACCACCAGAAATAGCAGCCGTTCTAATGATTACTTTACCAACATTCATACCAGCATATCTGGCAGTATTTTCACTCTCACCAAGAACAGCAATTTCATAACCCTGCTTAGTGAAATTCATATAGAAGAACATTACAAATACCAGTAAGATAATTAAAATCCAGCCACACTGAATACCCATTACCTTTGGAAGGACAGCAGCTTTTGGAAAGTTTGGCACGATTTGTGAACCAGGCTTACCTTCCCAAGGGCCACCCTGTAACCAGGCAACAATACCAATGGCGATATAGTTAAGCATTAAAGTAAATAAGGTTTCATTAGTATTCCATCTAGACTTAAACAGCGCTGGGATAAGGCCCCAAACAGCACCACAAACAACACCACCAACACACATTAATAGTAATAATGGAATTGAAGGAAGCTTAGTACCGAAGTTAATCGCAAAGAAAGCAGCACCTAAAGCGCCCATGGTAATCTGACCTTCAGCACCACAGTTCCAGTACTTCATCTTAAAGCAAAGACCTAAGGCTAAGGCCGCACCTAAAAGTGGTGTAGCAATCTTAATAGTCTGCTTAATACCGGTAGACTTACCAATAGCACCCTTGATAATTTCGCCATATGCTGCAATTGGATTAGCGCCACAGATCACAAAGATCAGACAGCCCAGTAAAATAGCTACGACAAAGGCTGATAGACGAATACACCAGATTTTAGTCTTAGAAAGATTCTCGTTTTTAACAACTCTGATTAAAGGTGTTTTTTCTTCCATCTTATCTGCCTCCCTCATTATCTAAACTAGTCATCATACGACCAATTTCTTCTTTTGTAGCCGTTCTGGCATCAACAATACCCGAAATCTTGCCATCGCACATTACCATAATTCTGTCAGCTAAAGCCAATAGTACGTCTAAGTCTTCACCAACAAAGATTACTGCTGTGCCCATTTCTTTCTGCTTAGACATTAAGTCATAGATTGTATAAGAAGTATTGATATCAAGACCTCTTACCGCATAAGCAGACATTAATACTGAAGGTGAAGAAGCAATTTCTCGACCAACAAGTACTTTTTGAACATTACCACCAGAAAGCTTTCTTACTGGATAATCAATACTAGGAGTAACAACTTCCAGTTCCTTATAAATGTTTTCAGCCAACTGTTTAGATTCGCTCTTATCAACAACGATACCCTTTTTCTTATTCCAGTATCTAAGAAGCATATTGTCAGTCATACCCATACCACCAACAAGTCCCATACCTAGTCTGTCTTCTGGAACAAAGGCTAAGGCAACACCGGCATTCTTAATTTCCATTGGTGTCTTACCAACTAGTTCAGATGGCTTTTCACCATCTGGTGTATAAATGATTGAACCACTTTCTGGTCTTCTTAAACCAGCAATAGTTTCAAGAAGTTCTTTCTGTCCTGAACCAGCAATACCGGCAATACCTAGGATTTCACCACCATAAGCCACAAAACCAACGTCATCAAGTTTCTTAAGACCTTCAGAATCTCTAACAGTGATATTAGCTAAAGTAAGTCTAGGCTTAATATTCTTTGGCTCAGTTCTATTGATATTTAGTTCAACAGTACGACCAACCATCATTTCCGTCATCTGCTGCTCACTTACTTCACTGGTTCTAACTGTAGCGATGTGTTCACCCTTACGCATAATAGCTACCACATCAGAAATTTCCTTAACTTCATTTAACTTATGAGTGATGATGATAATTGACTTATTGTCATTTCTCATCGCTCTGATAACATCAAAGAGTTTCTTTGTTTCCTGTGGAGTTAAAACCGCTGTTGGTTCATCCAGAATCAGGATGTCAGCGCCACGATATAAAACCTTGATTATTTCAACAGTCTGCTTTTCAGAAACAGACATTTCATATACTTTCTTATTTGGATCTATGTCAAAACCGTATTTCTTGGCAATTTCAGCCACCTTTTTATTAATAGATTTACGGTCTAATTTACCTTCTTCATCTAGTCCTAAAACTATGTTCTCCGCAGCAGTAAAAACATCAACAAGCTTAAAGTGCTGATGAATCATACCAATTTTATAAGCAAAAGCATCCTTAGGAGATTTAATAGATGCAAGCTTGCCATCGATTAAAAGATGACCCTCATCTGGATAGTAAATACCAGCCAGCATATTCATAAGTGTTGTCTTACCAGAACCATTTTCACCAAGCAGTGACATTACAACACCCTTATCAAGATACAGGTTTACATTATTGTTTGCGACTACACTACCAAATCTCTTGGTAATGCCCACAAATTCGACCGCATGTACATTTTCCATGTGTTTACCCCTTCTATAAAAAATAATGAAAGGTGAAAGAGAAAAACTCTTTCACCTCTTAATATCAATTAAAGTTTAAATTAGTAAGCTTCGTTTACTAAAGTAATGCCATCAATTCTTTCTGCAAAAGCAGGAGCAGACTTGAAGCTTGATTCGTTGTACTGACCGTTAGAAACAGCATCATAACCTTCATCACCAACGAAGTCACCAGTCATATCTACTAATGAAGAAGTAAGTTCAACACCACCTACAGTGAAAGTAGTTGTATCGAATACCTTGATTGAACCATCGATGATACCAGCCTTAGCAGCTTCAACAGCTTCTACAGTACCTTCAGCAGCAATCTTTTCATTTAGTTCAGTTAGAACAACATCACCATTAGCTAAACCGTAACCCATGTAGTCCTGATCAACAGTACCGCCATTAGCAACAGTTTCGATAACGTATACGAAGTAGTTAGTCCAGTCAATTCTAGAAGAGATTAATGAAGCATCTTCAGCAACATCGATCATAGAAATGTTGTAACCAACATGTAATTTACCATTAGCCTGAGCTGTAGTAGCAGGAGTAGTTGAATCTGAATGCTGAGAAATTAGAACAGCACCTCTATCGATTAAGTCCTGAGCAGCAGCAGCTTCTTTTTCAGGATCGCCCCAAGAACCGATGAATTCAACCATCATAGTTACTGAAGGACAAACTGACTTAGCACCTAAGTAGAATGAAGTATAACCAGAGATAACTTCAGCGAAAGTATAAGCACCAACATAGCCCATTACAGCCTTATCAGCATCTAATTCGCCAGCATCGATCATAGCCTGTAACTTCTGACCAGCTACAACACCAGCAAGGTATCTGCCTTCGAAAATTGAAGGGAAAGCATTTACTGTATTAGCTAATTCATCTCTTGAAGAACCTTCATTAGTTAATGAACAGAAAACAGTATCTGGATAATCTTCAGCAACTGTCATCATTGCGTTTTCCATACCGTATGAGTTTAAGATAACAACCTTAGCACCAGCTTCAGCAAGTTCTACACAGTCATTCGCAACTGGGTCACCTTCTGGGTGGTCATAAGTGTATTTCCATTCAACATTAATGCCCTTTGCAGCAAGGATTTCCTTAGCAGCATCAGCAGCCATGTAGAAGTTTCTGTCGTATGCAGCATTTTCATTGCCGATACAAACCATACCTACAAGCATTGTGTCATTTGCTTCATCAGTAGTATTGTTTGTGTTGTTGTCTTCCTTAGCACCACAAGCAACTAATGATAAAGATAGTACTAGCACCATTAATAAGCTAAATAATTTTTTCATTTCTTCCTCTTTCTATCTATGTTAATCAGCATCTGCTGTCTTAACCCATAAATTCAATCTTGCCATCATGCATTGACTTGATGCGGGCAAGAGATTCAACACGATAACCCTTATCGATGATACGCTGTTCACCTGGCTGATAAGACTTGGTAACAGCCACGCCACAGCCTACAACAGTAGCACCTGCCTGCTTGCAGATTTCTGTTAAAGCATTTAGTGCTTCACCATTAGCTAAGAAGTCATCAAGAATTAATACTCTATCACCTTCATTTAAGTATCTCTTTGAAACCTGAACATGGTATTCAACACCACGAGTGTATGATGTCTCTACACATTCAAAAACGTCACCACCAACATTTGCTGATTTGCCTTTTTTCGCAAATACAACTGGGCAGTTATTAAAGTATTTGGCAGCACTTACTGCTAGGGCAATACCACTAGATTCAATAGTAAGAATCTTGTTTACATTGCCTTCACCAAATAATCTGTAAAATTCCTGTCCCATCTGGTCAGTTAAAACGACGTCGATTTGATGATTTAAAAAGTTGTCAATTTTTAGAATGTCACCACCAAGAATGATGCCATCAGATAAAATTCTTTCTTCTAAGATTTTCAAAATAAAAAACTCCTTTTTATGTAAACTATCGCAGTTGACAGGTTACTTATAAAAAGCAGTTTCACCCATCATAGTATTGTCATTTGTGGTGACAATGTAGAGACTCCTTAACCATATTAAAAGGATTATACGATTGTTTATGTAACAAATATAACATATTAAAAATTAATGTAAAGAATTAAAAACGTTTAGATGCCTAATTTCAAACTTTCTTCTAAAAAGTGCAAAAAAACGAGTATTACTCGTTTTCTGCATAATATAAAGCTACTTCAACAGCCTTCTTCCAGCCTCTGATCTTTTTATTGCGAATATCTTCACTCATATCACTTTCAAAGACTTTATCAATAGCCCAGTTTTCTTTGATTTCATCAAAATCTTTATAATAGCCAACGGCCAAGCCAGCCAGATAGGCGGCCCCTAGGGCTGTGGTTTCGATACATGATGGTCTATACACCCTTGTCTCTAAAACATCAGCCTGAAACTTCATCAAAGTATTATTGGCACTGGCTCCTCCATCCACTTTAAGTTCAGTGACTTTATGACCAATATCTTCTTCCATGGCTTTTACTAAATCATAGGTCTGATAGGCAATTGATTCCAGGGTCGCCCTTGTAAGATGAGCCTTATTAAAGCCTCTGGTAAGTCCTACTATCATACCCTTGGCCTTGCTAGACCAGTAGGGAGCACCCAGACCAGTAAAGGCTGGTACTACATAGGCTCCCAAAGTATCTTCTACCTCATTGGCCAGGCCTTCCGATTCTTTGGAACTGTTTATTATTTTTAATTCATCTCTTAGCCACTGTATGGCAGCTCCCCCAATAAAGACTGAGCCTTCTAAGGCATATTGCGCCTTATCACTTAATGAGGCAGCGATGGTTGTAACTAAGCCATTACTTGAGCTGATGGCTTTTTCACCCGTATTCATTAAAAGGAAGCAACCCGTACCATAGGTATTTTTCATTTCTCCTTCTTTAAAGCAGCACTGGCCAAAAAGTGCACACTGCTGGTCCCCAGCAGCTCCACCGATTATTATTGGTTTACCATAGATACTTGCATCAGTTTCACCAAAGATGTAGCTTGATGGTTTAACTTCTGGAAGTATGTTTTTAGGAATATCTAATAAGGATAATAACTCTTCATCCCATTTCAGTTCATGAATATTAAACAGCATAGTACGACTGGCGTTGCTGTAATCGGTGACATGTTTCCTGCCATTTGTCAGTTTATAAATCAGCCAGCTGTCAATGGTGCCAAAACAGATATCTTTTTCTCTTAGTCCTTTCACATTATCTAGTAACCATTTAATCTTGGAACCTGAGAAATAGGCATCGGGTATTAGACCAGTCTTTTCTTTAATAAGTTCGCCATAACCTCTATTTACCAGGTCATCAATAATATCAGCGGTTCTGCGACACTGCCATACGATAGCCTTATAAAGTGGTTCCCCACTTTTTCTATCCCAGATAACGGTTGTTTCTCTTTGGTTGGTAATACCGATTGATGCGATATCGTCCGCACTTAAATCGGCTTTCTTTAAAGCGTTTCTGGATACTTCTAAAACCGATTCCCAGATTTCGTTGGCGTCATGTTCAACCCAGGAAGGCTTAGGATAATATTGTTTAAATTCTTTCTGACACATGGAAATAATATTTCCTGCCTTGTCAAAAATGATGCAGCGGGAGCTGGTAGTCCCCTGATCTAATGCCATTATGTATTTCATGATGATTTCCTCTTGTTAAGTTAATTGTATAATCTAGATAATGATTTATCCAAAGTTTTTACAAGCCAATGATACGATTGGCATTTGCCCCCTGAGTGCAGGCTGTGGCGACAAAGTTGAAGAATTTGAAGAGTCTTTAGACATCTTAAAAAATGAAGGCTATAAGATTAAGATTACTGAATCAGTGTTGTCTGATAAAAAGGTAGCTGCTTCTGCTAAGCAAAGAGCTAAAGAGTTAGATGAAGTAGTGACTGATAAGGATGTTGATTTCATCATGCTGGCAGCTGGTGGTGATGTGCAAATGGAAACTCTTCCTTATATTAATTTTGAGCACATCAAAGAAAACCCCAAGTGGATTACTGGTATGTCTGATCCAACCAACCTTTTATATCCGGTTACCACTGGCTTAGATATTGCGACTATTTATGGTTTTAATGGTGGTGGTTATCACAATGACAATTCTCTTGATCAGCAAAACAATTTAAAGATGATTAAAGGAGAAATGATTAAACAGGAAACTTTTAAGAAATATTACAGTTTCCTGGATCTGATTAAAGAGATAGATAATCCTCAAGATGTAAAGTGGATGTCTAGTGATGAAGAACTGCATTTAAAAGGAAGATGCATTGGTGGCTGTATTGATGTCATCGGTAAACTTATTGGTACCGAATATGACCATACGAAAGATTTTATTGAAAAGTATAAGGATGATGGCATCATCTGGTACTTCGATAATTTTGCCCTGAGTGCCTTTAATATGTATCTGACTTTATTACAGATGAAATTTGCCGGCTACTTCAAATACTGCAAGGGTGTCTTAATTGGCAGAACTGCCTTCCCTAGCAATATGGATTCCGAAGT
Source organism: Erysipelotrichaceae bacterium (assembly GCA_030526485.1). Classification (GTDB taxonomy): domain Bacteria; phylum Bacillota_I; class Bacilli_A; order Erysipelotrichales; family Erysipelotrichaceae; genus Colivicinus. Next base: position 20,045 of record JAUNCS010000026.1, read on the forward strand.
AATTCTGGAATATGAAGAAGCCTATAAGAAAGCGCTGGAGGGTATACCTTATATCTATGATATGGATATCGGTCATACCAAGCCAAAGATGACGATGATTAATGGTGCTCTTATCGATGTAAAGTATAAGGATCATCAAGGCGAAATAAGTTTTAAATTACAATAAGCAACTCCCTAGGGGGGTTGTTTTCTTTTTAAAAGAGAGGTTGCCCTCTCTTATTAAAACGTCTTCCAGCATTTTTTCTTTAAGAATCTGCTGATTTCTTCAATATTTTCACCCTCATAAAATAGAACAAGCTTTTGTTTGAATTCTGGAACATGTTCCTCAGGAATAACCAAAAAGCCTTGTCCATGAGAAATTAAATAATGATTGGCAAATATTACTGAAGCCCTTTTATTTCCATCAATAAATATCTGACTTTTCATGCAATACATGCATAGCTTTATCGCAATATCTATCACTTCTTCTTTTGAATTAAGTATATCTCTTATTGATTCTTTTACCATTGTTTCAATAGGAATAGGAGGAACATATGTACTTCCACCAATTTTTACCGGTACACTGCGTATTCTGCCACCATCTGTAAAAAAACCTTCATTCACCAGTCTTGCGATATGGCAAAGTAAATAATAATCAGAATCTGCCTGCACAACATCCATATCCAAAATAAATTCCCAGGCGTGTTTTAAATTCAGAATCTTTTGGATGTCCTTTGCGGTCATTCCATTTACTGTACCATTATCAATAATATCTTCGGTCTGTGGAAAAGATGTAGCTACACCTTCTAATATTGCTTGGTCATAAATATTTGATTTCATATTTGCTCTGGCAAAATCAAGATTTTGCAGAACCCTGTCACTTAATCCAATTGATTCATAGCCCAATTCACTTAGTTTCTTTTCTATTTTGCGAATTGCTTTTCTAAGTTCCTTAAGTTCTTTGGCATTTCGTAATAATAACTGATATAGTTCGTCTGAATATAAACCTACATATGTAGAAGTTAATCTGCTTCCTACACGTTTTCTTACATATAAGTATTTACCGCTGTTGTTTTCTTTTATTTCTGGATTCCCATCATAGGGAATTAGATTAATTCTGGCCTGACAATCCGCTTTTTCCTGCAATAGTGATTGTATTTCATTGAAATCTTTCATAACAACCCTCCTTTTAGGGAACTTTTTCATCATAATTATATCAATTTGTTCCCTAAATATATACTTTTAGGGAACTTTTTATTAGTTTTATTATAAAAATGTTCCCTAATATTAAAAAATAGCCCATCAAAGATGAACTATTTGGAATTTAAGACTCTTAAGTATTCTTTAAAACTCTTGTAATATTTAATTTTCACCAGATACAAACCATTGGGATCAATATTGTATCTTCTGGTATCTTTCTTAGGTGTTGCAAGCATATCCTTAATATCGTCTAAAGACTTCTTGCCTCTTCCTAAATCAATAAGAGTACCAACCATAATTCTGACCATGTTTCTTAAGAAACCATCACCAGTTACTCTAATAGTCAATAAGTCACCCTTCTTGATTAATTTGAATTCTGTTATTGTACGAGTCTGATCAGCCTTTACTGAATAAGGAGTGGTATTAAAACTTGAAAAGTCATGTTTACCGATAAAGAGTTCAGCACCCTTTTTCATTAAATCCAGATCAAGTTTATAGAAACACTGATAGGCATAGCCATGTTTGAAGACATCATATTCACCAAGATTAATCTTGTATTCATAGGTCTTTTCTTCAACCATGAATCTCGCATGGAAATTCTTGGATACTTTCTCTGCCTTTAGGATATGGATATCCTTGGGTATTAGGGCATTAATAGCTCCCTTTAATTTATAGCCATCCATGGTCTTATCACTGTCAAAGTGGAAGACCTGGCCCAGGGCATGAACACCGGCATCAGTTCTTGATGCCATGTTTATGCGAATATCTTCACCAAAGATCTGCTTAAGCGCTTTTTCCAGAACATCCTGAATAGCAAGGCCGTTCTTTTGAGATTGAAAGCCGACGTAATTGTTGCCGTCATAGGCAAGTGTTACCTTATATCTCATAGATAGATTCTAGATAGAATTGATAATACCAGTAAGAATAATGTGAAGCAGATGAATAGTATATCGTTGGCATTCATCTTTAGCACATGATACTTGGTACGGTCTTTATCAGGTACATAGCCTCTGGCTTCCATGGCGTCAGCCAGTTCGTAAGCTCTTTGGAAGGCTACAGTAAATAAAGGAATAATTAATGATAGGATTGCGTTAATCTTTTCTGATAGTTTTCCTTCTTCAAAGTCCACACCTCTTGATTTCTGCGAATTCATAATACGAATTGTTTCTTCAATGATGGTTGGAATAAACCTCAAGGCGATTGAGATCATCATTGCCACTTCATGATATGGGAAGTGGAAGACCTTTAATGGTGATAATAATGATTCAATGCCCAGTGTTAAGTCTAATGGCTTAGTTGTAGCTGTAAGTACCGTAGTGATCATAATCATCAGCAGTAATCTAACTACAATGAACAAGGTATTGAAGATAGCGTCACTATAGATAGCTTTGCCAAACAGCTCTACTACTACAAAACCAGTATTTACACTAAAGCAGTTAATAATTAATAAGAAGATCATCATAAAGACTGTTGGTTTTAGAGTCTTTAGAATCATCTTTAATTTGATTTTTGAAATCAGGACTACGCTTAGGATGATTACTCCTAATAAGAGATACATCCACCATGATCTTGGTACAAAGACAGCAGCGATTAAAATAAATAGCGCTAGAATCTTGGCACGGGGATCAATCTTATGGATTGGCGAATCAATCGGAATATATTTACCAAAAACTATATTGTTCATTTCTTTTTAATCTCCTTAGCAATATAGTCTGCTAGTCCATCAATTGTACGTACATCATATGGAATATCAAAGCCCTGAGCTTTTAATTCATTCTTAAAGCTTACCAGCATTGGTTCCATCAGTTTGTGTTCCTTTAATAATTCTTCATTATTAAACAGTTCAAGTGTTGGTCCATCATATGCCACCTTACCCTTGGCCATTAGAACAGTTCTATCGGCATAGTTAAAGACCATTTCATTGTCATGCGAAACGATGATAATTGTCTTATTGAACTTCTTGTTTAAGGAAATGAATAGATCAATCATTTCAATAGAGCCCTTAGGGTCTAAGCCAGCTGTTGGTTCATCAAGTACGATGATGTTTGGTTCTAAGGCCAAAATACCCGCAATCGCAATACGTCTTTTCTGACCACCAGAAACATCAAGTGGTGACATATGCCACATCTTTTCTTTAATACCAACAAGCTTTAAAGCTTCCTTAGCCTTAGCTAAAGCTTCTTCTTCACTGGCGCCATAGTTTTTAGGACCAAAAGCTACATCTTTTAGAATAGTTTCTTCAAACAGCTGATATTCAGAGAACTGGAATACCAGTCCAACCTGCTTTCTTAGCTGTTTTAAACCAGAATTCTTTTCCTTGGCGATAATTTCCTTATCGCAGATTTCTAGACTACCTTTGCTAGGTAAAAGTAAGGCATTCAGGTGTTCAACCATTGTTGACTTACCAGAACCAGTTTCACCAATGATGGCTGTAATCTTGCCTTCATATAGTTCAAGGTTAATATCGTCTAGGGCAGTATGCGCATATGGCATACCTTCATCATAGATATAACTTAGTGATTTGAATTTAATTGCCATAATTCTTCTGCCATTCCTTTCAAATCATCATTCTTTAATTTAATATTTCTTTTTCTGAATGCTTCCTTAATCTTCTGATTAAATGGAATATCCAGATCAATCTTTCTTAATTCTTCAGCTTTCTTAAAGACATTTTCTGGTAATTCATGCATAAAGATAGAGCCTTTATTTAATACCAGACAGTCATCAGCCTGCAGTACTTCTTCAATATCGTGGGTGATAGAGATAACTGTATACTTCTTGTCCTGATGAATTCTGTTCATCAAAGCCTTGATATCTTTCTTACCCTTAGGATCCAGCATGGAAGTAGCTTCATCAAAGATTAAGATATCCGGCTTCATTGCCATAATACCCGCAATAGCTACTCTTTGTTTCTGACCACCAGATAAGGCACTAGGTTCCTTATCAAGTAAGTGTAAGATACCTACTTCTTCCGCATACTTGGTGATGATAGCTTCCATATCTTCAGATGGAACACATCTGTTTTCTAAACCAAAGGCGATGTCATCTCTAACAGTAGACCCGATAAACTGGTTATCAGGATTTTGAAAGACGATACCCAGTTTTTCTCTAATGGCATAAATATTTTTTTCATTCAGGGTTAATCCATCTATTACTATTTCTCCAGACTTTGCCACCAGTAAACCAGATAAAAGTTTAGCCAAGGTTGACTTGCCAGAACCATTGTGACCAATGATTGCTGTATAAGAACCTTTTTCGATATTAAAGGAAATGTTGTTTAAAACATTTTCTTCTTCTGTATAACCAAATTCCAGGTTTTTTACTTCTATTAAACTCATAACTTAATAATTATACACTAATTACTTTTTTAACTTGTATAGGCAATACTTAATAATTTTGTATTATAATAGTAATGCTAAAAAGGAGAAAAAATTATGCCATTAGTTACTACTAAAGAAATGTTCAAGAAAGCATATGAAGGCGGCTACGCTATTGGTGCTTTCAACGTAAACAACATGGAAATCATTCAGGGTATCACTGAAGCTGCTAAAGAAGTAAACGCTCCAGTTATCCTACAGGTTTCAAAAGGTGCTAGAGCTTACGCTAACAGAACTTACCTTGTTAAGCTAGTTGAAGCTGCTGTTATCGAAACAGGTCTTCCTATCGCTCTTCACTTAGACCACGGTGATTCATTCGAAACTTGTAAGTCTTGTATCGATGACGGTTTCACTTCAGTTATGATCGATGCTTCTTCAAAGTCTTTCGAAGAAAATATCGAAATCACTAAGAAGGTTGTAGAATACGCTCACGCTCACGGCGTTGTAGTTGAAGCTGAATTAGGTACACTTGCAGGTGTTGAAGATGAAGTATGCGTATCAGCTGCTGATTCATCATACACTAAGCCTGAAGATGTTGAAGAATTCGTAAGAAGAACTGGTTGTGACTCTTTAGCTATCGCTATCGGTACATCACACGGTGCTTACAAGTTCACTCCAGATCAGTGCACAAGAAATGAAAAGGGTGTATTAGTTCCACCTCCACTAAGATTCGACATCTTAGAAGAAGTTCAGAAGAGACTTCCTGGTTTCCCAATCGTTCTTCACGGTTCATCTTCAGTTCCACAGGAATACGTTAAGATGATCAATGAAAACGGCGGTAAGATGCCAGATGCAGTTGGTATCCCTGAAGAACAGTTAAGAGAAGCTTCTAAGTTAGCTGTATGTAAGATCAACATCGACTCTGACTTAAGACTTGCTATGACTGGTACTATCCGTCAGTTCTTCAACGAACATCCTGAAAAGTTCGACCCAAGAGAATACTTAAAGCCAGCTAGAGCTAACATCAAAGAATTAGTTAAGCACAAAATCGTTGATGTATTAGGCTGCGACGGTAAGGCTGAATAATCAAAGTCAATTAAAGGTAGTTTGCAAAAACTACCTTTTTTATTGCCTATATAAAAAGTGAACCATTATAGTTCACTTTTTCTTACTTATTATCAATCAGCACTACAGCCTGAGCTATAGCTCCTTCTCCTCTTCCTACAAAGCCCATCTTTTCCATGCATGTAGCTTTGACATTGATTAAAGAAGGATCACATTCTAAGGCGTTGGCAATATTTAGGCGCATCTGATCAATATGTGGTGCCATCTTTGGCTTTTCAATAATAATCAGACTATCAACATTCACGATCTGATAAGCATTTTCATCCATCATCTTTTTGGTAGCTTCAAGTAGCTTCATAGATGAAATACCGGAATATTGTGGGTCTTTATCAGAGAAATGTGTTCCAATATCTTTTAGTCCCATTGCCCCGATAATGGCCTCTATAATGGCGTGTAGAAGTACATCTGCATCAGAGTGTCCAAGTAATCCTTTTTCATAAGGAATATTAACACCGCCAATAATTAAGTCTCTACCTTCTACCAGTCTATGTACATCCTGTGATTGTCCAATTCTCATAAAATTACCTCTTCTATACTGTCATATACTTCATCACATACACTCATAAGCTTTTCCTTACTTTGATGACCAATAGCCACCAGTATGCATCTGATGCCCATTTCCTTAGCTACTTCTGCATCATGAATGGTATCACCAATCATTACGCAGTCTTCCTTATTCTTATCTTTGATAAATTCCTTACCGATAGGAACCTTGCTGGAAGCATAAATATTATCAATACCCAGAATCTCATCAAGATAATCATAGATGCCCAGTTCCTTAATCTGTTCAATCAGGTTTTCAATCTTGGAAGCACTAAGAACAACATTCTTAATACCCTTTTCTCTATTTCTTTTAAAGAAATCGATGATTCCTTCATTAACCTTGCATTCTTTTCTTCGGGAAATATAGTCGTCCATCCAGACCTGGCCAATTTCTTCAAAGCTCATCTTTTCAAAATCGAAGCCACCCGCTTCATAATAAGCCTTAACCGGGAAAGTGAAGATTTCACGATACTCTTTCACATCGATTGGTCCCTTATTTAAAAACTGTTTTCTAACATTGTTGAAGCAATCCAAAGACAGTTGCACATCATCAACAATGGTTCCATTAAAATCAAAAATTACATATTTCATAGATTCATTGTACAAATAAAAAAAGACGTTTGCACGTCTTAGTAGTTTTCTTCTGGTTCGTTGATAACGTTGCCATTTTCATCATATTCAACAACGTCTTCTTCCAGTTCAATAGCAGCTAAATCAACCTGTGTTTCTGCAAAAGTTCTTCTAGACTTAAGATCCCACTTGTTTTCACTTAAAGAAACAAATCTGTTATCTAAAGTTAAAGCTGAATAGAATTCAGCAACTCTGTCTGCTGGAACATTAGTTTCCTTTACTACTTCCTGCCATAACTTTGCGAAAGCCACAGCTCTCTTTTTGCTAGACATAATATCATATGCCACATCGGTCATTGATTTAAAAGCCATATCCTCATTTATCTCCTAAATATTTAATTGTTAGTTCTTTAGTTGTATCACCTATTTGATACGCAATAACTATATTATCAAGTTCTAAATTTATTGCAAGTACTTTTAGTGAAAAATTTAGCACACCCTCTTCACTGCTGATTTCCACAAAAGAATCGCTTCTAAGCACCAAAGTTGTAGAGTGATCTGTATCCTCTCTTCTTACTTCAACACCATCAGAAAAGACGCTGATTACATTCTTGGCACCAGTGTCATCGGTATATGAGAAATGGTTTCTATCTTCAATATCTACGATATTATGGACTTCTTTGTAGCTTTCCTGCTTATCTTCAATAATTAACTGTACATTCATAAAAAACTAAGTGGCCCCCCAAACAGGAATCGAACCTGTATCTAACCCTTAGGAGGGGTTTATTCTATCCATTAGACTATTGGGGGAGTCAACCATGATTATAAGGTCTAAAAAAGCCTAAGTAAAGAATAAAATATTCACTAAAATAATTAAAAATTTGCATAATTTATGCACAAGAAAAAAGGCATATCTTAAAAGATACACCTTATATAAAATTATTTAACCTTAACCTTTACCCAAAGTTCAGATAAAGCTTCCTTCATAGTTGCGTTATCATTGAAAAGCTCATTATTAGGATTAGCCAGATCAAACAGATAAGCATTGTTGCCTTCAAAGTCGCCACCCTCAGCAGTCAGTTCTTCTAAAACTCTCTTATCAGTAGAAGTGTAACCAACAGTTAAAGAGTTATCTAAAGCTGATTCATATTCCAGCATGAAGTTGATGAATTCATTAGCCAGCTCTACATTATTGGCATTCTTAGGAATAGCTAAACCATCATATGCCAGTCTAGAACCCTCATTAGGCATGAAGAAACCCATATTTTCATTAACAGAAATGATGTAAGCAGCATCACCAGAATAAGCGAAAGATAAAGCCTTTTCGCCACCTGCCATCGCATCAATAACTTCATCAGTAACGATAGCTGCATTCATCTTATCAGTAAGTTCCATCAACCAGTTATAAGCCTCATTGATTTCATCCATGTTTTCAGTATTAGCAGAATAACCAAGATTCTTTAAAGCCATCATAAAGGCATCTCTTTCAGAATCATAGATAAACACATCACCAGCATACTTTTCATTCTTTAAAATAGCCCAGCCCTGTTCCTCTAATTCTTCTAAAGAAACCTTAGTCTTGTCATAAACAATACCAGCAGTTGCTACAAAGTAAGGAAGTGTATAAACGCCATCCTTATCAATCTGGTCTCTGATAGCCAGTGCTCTTTCATCAAGATTAGCTAAATTTGTCATATATGAGTAATCCAGTGGCTGAAGCATATCTTCCTTAATCAGTCTTTCAACCATGTAATCAGCTGGCACAATTACATCATATGAATCGCCATTCTTAAGCTTTGTATAAAGCATTTCATTAGAATCAAATAAAGAATAATTAACCTTTACATTAAACTTCTTTTCAAAATTCTCAATAACATCTTCACCAATGTATTCACCCCAGTTAAATACATTTAGTACAACAGCTTCATTGTTTTCATTAGAAACATTATTTTCCTTCTTTGAAGAACAAGCTCCTAATGTGATTACCATCATCAAAGTAACCAATAATAATACAATCTTTTTCACCCTTAATACCTCCCGAAATAATAAAAAAGACAAATGTACATTACATCTGTCCAAATAAATCAAAAAAAGATACTAAAGTCCTTTCTGTAACAGAAATCGCTTCTTATTGACCATTTCATAAGATGTAAAAGTACATGATACAAAACTGAGCTTTTAACTCAATCAATAAGGGATTAACCCTTCCGTATTCCACTAAACACGGTTCTTGTCTCCTCAA
>JAUNCS010000027.1 GCA_030526485.1 Erysipelotrichaceae bacterium
AGAGCTAAGATAGACAGAAATTAAGGAAAAGGAATTTTGTTATAATAGATAAGTATGGCAAATAAATATGATGATAATAGTATTGAAATCCTGGAAGGATTAGATGCGGTAAGAAAAAGACCAGGTATGTATATTGGCTCTGTTGATGTGAGAGGTTTACATCACCTGGTATGGGAAGTAGTAGATAATGCGATCGATGAAGCTTTAAACGGCTTTGGTAATGAAATCATTATCGAATTAAATAAAGACGGTTCCTGCAGTGTAACCGACTTTGGTCGTGGTATGCCGGTTGGTGTTCACAAGTCTGGTAAAAATACTTTAGAAGTAATCTTCACAGTACTACACGCTGGTGGTAAATTCTCAGGCGATGGTGGCTATAAGACAGCCGGTGGTTTGCATGGTGTAGGTGCCTCAGTAGTAAATGCTCTAAGTACTTATTGTGAAGTAGAAGTATGCAGAGAAAAGAAACGCTATAAGATGCGTTTTGATGATGGTGGTAAAAAGATTGGCAAGCTTGAACTTTTAGGTCCAACTAACAGAAGTGGTTCAAAGGTAACCTTTAAGCCAAATCCCGATATCTTTTCAACTACAGTCTTTAACTTTTCAACAATCTGTGAAAGAGCTCAAGAAGAAGCCTTTCTTTTACAGGGCGTTAAATTAACAGTAATTGACCATATTCATAATGAAGAAGAATCATATCAGTATGAAAATGGTTTAAAAGCCTTCATGGAATATCTGCATGAAGATAAGGACGTCTTACATGAGACAGCAATTTTTAAGGGTGAAAGTAATGGTATCAATGTTTCCTGTGCCTTCCAGTATACTGATGGCTATCAGGAAAACACTTTCTCATTTGTTAACCTGGTTAGAACAAAAGATGGTGGTTCGCATGAAGTAGGCTATAAGACAGCCTTTACCAAGACTATTAATGATTTTGCTCGCAATAATGGTCTATTAAGAGAAAAAGATAAAAACTTTGAGGGAAGCGATGTAAGAGAAGGTTTAACCAGCATTATTGTCGCTACTATTCCAGAAGGATTACTGCAGTTTGAAGGTCAGACCAAATCTAAACTGGGCACACCAGAAGCCAAGGCAGCAGTTGATGCGATAGTTTCTGAACACTTAATGTACTTCCTAGTGGAAAATAAGGAACTGGCAATTCAGCTGGTTAAAAAGATTCAAAGAGCAGCTGGCGCAAGAGAAGCAGCCAGAAAGGCAAAAGATGAAGCCAGAGCTGGTAAAAAGTCCAGCACTAAGGCTAAGGAAATTCTTAGTGGTAAGCTGGCTAATGCTCAATCTAAGGATTATTCAAAGCTTGAACTATTCCTGGTCGAAGGTGATTCAGCGGGTGGTTCTGCTAAAAAATGCCGTGATTCCAAATATCAGGCAATACTGCCTTTAAGAGGTAAGGTTTTAAATACTGAAAAAGCCTCACTTGTCGATATTGAAAAGAATGAAGAATTAAATACTATCATCCACTGCATTGGGGCGGGCGTTGGTGCACACTTTGATATTGAAGATATCCATTATGATAAAGTTATCATCATGACCGATGCCGATACCGATGGTGCTCATATTCAGGTACTGTTATTGACTTTCTTCTATCGCTTTATGAGAGAGCTAATTGAACAGGGCCATGTCTATGTGGCAATGCCACCTTTATATGGTGTTAAAGCTAATGGGGAAATGAAGTATCTTTTCTCTGATGATGAATTAAACAAGTATCGTGAAACCTTAACTGGTAAATACGATATTCAAAGATATAAAGGACTTGGTGAAATGGATGCTGATCAGCTTTGGGATACAACAATGGATCCAGCTAAGCGTACTTTAATACAGGTGGGTATTGAGGATGCAGCAATCTGTGAAAGAAAGATTTCAATTCTAATGGGTAATAAACCAGAACTTAGAAGAAAGTGGATTGAGGAAAATATCGATTTCACTTTGGAAGAAGACTATAAGGGATAATTATGGCTAAGAAAAAAGAAACATTTGTAGAAAACAAAATCACTGAAAACTTAGACGACATAATGTCTCTGCGTTTTGGTGCCTATTCAAAATATATTATTCAGGAAAGAGCTTTGCCGGATGCCAGAGATGGTTTAAAGCCGGTTCAAAGAAGAATCCTGTATTCAATGCATATTGATGGTAATACCAGTGAAAAACCACACCGTAAGTCTGCCAAGGCTGTCGGTCAGATTATGGGTGTTTTCCATCCTCATGGTGATTCCAGTATCTATGATGCGATGGTCAGATTATCTCAGGACTGGAAAGTTAATTTACCATTAATTGATATGCACGGTAATAATGGTTCTATCGATGATGACCCAGCAGCGGCTATGCGTTATACGGAAGCCCGTCTTTCTAAAAACGCAACGATGCTTCTGGATGATATCGGTAATAATACCGTTGTCATGACTAATAACTACGATGATACAGTTAAGGAACCAACTGTTTTACCAGCCAGATATCCATTACTTCTGGTAAATGGTTCAACTGGTATCGCATCAGGTTATGCGACCAATATCGCACCTCATAATTTAAATGAAGTGGTTAATGCGACTATTCATCGTTTAAATAATCCTGAATGTACAGTTGAAGATTTAATGGAATTTATCAAGGGTCCTGATTTTCCAACTGGTGGTATTGTTCAGGGTAAGGATTCAATTAAAGAAGTCTTTAAGACCGGTAAGGGTAAGGTGGTCTTAAGAAGTAAATGTGAAATCGTTGAAGGTAAGACTAATAATCAGATTATTATTACCGAAATCCCTTATGAAGTAATTAAATGTCAGCTGGTTAAAAAGATTTCTGATGTCTTCTTAAATAAAGATATAGAAGGTATCGCTGATGTAAGAGATGAATCGGGTAGAGATGGCTTGAGAATTGTCGTTGACTTAAAGAAAGATGCCAATGGCGAAATGATTCTTAACTACTTATATAAGAATACTGATTTACAGATTAACTATAACTACAACAATATCGCTATCGTTAATCACACACCAACTCTGATGTCTTTGACTGATGCCTTAGACTGCTTTATTGATTTTAGAAGAGAAGTAGTTCTAAACAGATCAGTTTATTTAAGAGACAAGAAGAAAAAGAGATTACATATTATTGAGGGTCTAATCAAGGCTATTTCTATTTTGGACAGTATTATTGAAACTATCCGTAAGTCTAAGGATAAGAAAGATGCCAAGGAAAAGATTAAGAATAACTTCTTATTCACTGAAGAACAGGCTGAAGAAATTGTTTCTTTAAGACTCTACCGTTTAAGTAATACGGATGTCACTTTATTAAAAGAAGAATACAGCTTATTAAATAAGGAAATTGCTGAATTGGAAGCTATCATTTCTTCTAGGGCTGTTTTAGATAATGTCTTAACCAGAGAACTAAAGGAAGTAAATGAAAGACATCCTATTCCAAGAAAGACATTAATTGAAGATAAGGTAAGTGAAATCGTTATTGATAAGGTAGCGATGATTCCAAATGAAGACTGTTATATCTCTATCAGTAGAGATGGCTATATCAAGCGTTACACTAAGCGTGCCTTTGATTCAAATGCCGGCCAATTGCCATTTGTTAAGGAAACAGATGCTCTGGTTGGCTTAAAGGCCTGTGAGACTTTGGATACCTTATTAATCTTTACAAGTAAGGGTAACTATATCTATTTACCGGTATACAGAATTGATGAATGCCGTTTTAAGGAACTGGGTAAACACATCTCTACTTATGTAAAGATGGAGGGTATGGAAAAGGTTGTTGGTGCTGTGGTAGTTAAAAACTTTGAGACCTATGTCTTTGTGGTTACCGCAACCCGCAATGGTATGATTAAGAAAACTTCTATACCGCGCTTTGATGTTTCAAGAGCCAGCAAGGCTATGCCAGCCATGAAGATTAAGGACAATGATGAACTGGTGTCAGTATCATTGTGTTATGAGGGTGATGATATCATCGCTATCTCTAAGGATGGTAACTACAACAAGTACTCAAGTGATGTCTTAAGTGATTTGGCAACAAGAGCCATGGGTGTAGCAGCTATTAACGTTAAAGCGAGCGCTCTGGCATCAGTGGTAGTTGATCACCACAATGGCAACGAACTATTACTAAGTACTGACAAGGGCGGCTTTAAGCGTATTCACTTTGCTGATTTGGAACTTACTTCCAGAAATGCCAAGGGCAATCGTTTATTCAAACAGGTTAAATCTAATCCGCATGAAATCGTTTCGGCTAAGGAAGTTTCAAGTTATGCAACTTTAATGTTTAATCAGGGTGATAAACTGGCTGTTTCTGATGTACCATTTATGTCAGTTGAGGCTACTTTCTCAAGTCCACTTGATATAAATGCTCCATATTCATATATCAGAGATGATATGTCAGATATTGAGGAAGCAGTGATTGTTGATATTCCTGATGGTTATTTCTCAAGTGAAAATGAGGAATTCAATCAGACTAATTTATTTGACTAATGAACATATTTGAACCAAACAAAATACTTCAAAGCTATAAGGACTTTGATATTGATGACTTTAGAAAAAGGGGTTATAAAACCATTCTTTTGGATGTGGATAATACAATAACTCCTTATTATCAAAAAACTCCGGATGAAGAGGCCAGGGCCTTTGTGAAAAGATTAAAGGATGCAGGCTTTGAAGTAATTGTTTATTCAAACAATACTAATAAAAGGGTTTCAAGTACCGCTAAGACTATTGAATGTGAATATGTCTGCTGGGCCTTTAAGCCCTTACCATTTAAGTGCTGGTCACTGCTTAAGAAAAAGGGTTTTGATAAGAAAACAACTTTATGTATGGGTGATCAGTTAATTACTGATGTCTTATGTGGCAAACTGGCGGGAATATATGCCATCTATGTCAAACCAATTTCTGAAGTAGACAGTTTCAATACTTCAGTTAACAGATTTTTTGAAAGGTTAATATTTAAATACGTACTTCATGAAAAAGTGTAGAGGATGTGGAGTAGAACTCCAGTATACAGATAAAAATAGTTTAGGCTATGCTCCCGATGAAAGCTTTGATTACTGTCAAAGATGTTTCAGACTGTCGCATTATGGTGATATCAGCAATTTCACCAAGGATATAAGTGAAAACCAGAAAGTTATCGAATCATACAAGACAATTAATAACGCCTTATACGTGGTGATTGTTGACTGCTTTGATGGTTTGATTATCAATGAAGATCACTTGCTAGATTACTTCGCTGATAAGGAAGTTTTGCTGGTTATCAATAAGATTGACTTATTGCCTAAAAATATCACTGAAGAAAAGATTAATGAGATGTATGCCAAGGCTCTTTCAAGATTTAATACGCGTACAAATCTTAACTGTTTCTTAACATATCGTAAGGATTATACCTTTAATGATATGTTCTATGACTTCCTGGATGAAAAGGGCTATAAGAAGGTTGTCTTTGTTGGTAGAGTAAATGCCGGTAAGTCAACTTTAATCAATAAGTTAACCAAGGATGAAGTTTTAACTACTTCAATCTATCCCGGTACTACCATGGCTTTAAATGAGTTGAAGTTTAATGGCTATACCTTTATCGATACACCGGGTTTACTGGATGAGGAATCTTATATCAGCTATATCGATAATAAGCTGATCAAGGATATCCTGCCTTTAAAGACAATGAAGGCTTCAAGCTTCCAGCTGCATGAAGATCAGTCATACAGCGTAGAAGGCTTGTTTGCCCTTGATATCGTGACTAATAAGAAGGCTTCAGTTGTCTTCTTTGTGAATAATAATCTGCCAGTGCATCGTTCTAAATTAAGCAATGCGAAAAAGTATTTAGAAAATAATGCTGACAGTTTCAAACTAAAAATGTTACCATTTAAGTCCAACTGGTACGAAGTACAGGGCTATAAGACTTTCTATTTAAAGGGCTTAGGCATGTTTAAGGTCAGTGGTAACTGTAAAGTTAATATTAGAGTAAATGATAAAATCAAAGTATATATGAACGAGGTGAATATTTAATGTTGAATGGTAAACAGAAAAGATATCTTAGATCATTGGCAGTTAATTTGAACTCATCTTTCCAGATTGGCAAGGATGGTCTAAGTGAGAACTTATATAAGGGTGTAAACGAAGCTTTAAAGGCTAATGAACTGGTTAAGGTCAATGTCTTAAAGACTTGTGAAACTGAGATAAATGAAATTGAAATCGAAATCTGCCGTAACTGCAAGTGTGAACTTGTCCAGCACATCGGTAAGACTCTGGTTTTATACAAGAAGAGTAAAGAAGGAAAGATTATTCTTCCATGAGCAAGCAGATAGATGACTTTCACTTGTTAGATTCAAGCACAAGAAAGTTCATTTTAAATAATGATGAAGTCTTAATCGATCTAGTTAAGACTAATCTCTCTGAATATCGCTTTATTCATTCTTTAGGGGTAGCTAAACTGGCTAAGGAGTTGGCTTATTATCACCATGTTGATCCCCATAAGGCTTGGATAGCTGGCATTCTTCATGATTTAACTAAAGAATTAAGTGAAGAAGAACAGAATGAATATTTAAGATATTACGACAGCGATAAGCTGGACTATCCCCGTCCAGTAAAGCATTCTTTTACCTGCAAGTATTATTTAAAGGATAAGTTAAACTATCACGATAAGGATGTCTTAAATGCCATCTATAATCACACTATCTTAAAGAGTTATGATAAATTATCTTTAATTCTTTATGTGGCAGATAAAAGAGAAGAGAATCGCAATATCAATGATGAAGTAGTTGATGTAGCTAAAAAAGATTTGAAGAAGGCTTATAGACTGCTTCAGGAAAAATTTAAAAAGTTGAAAGAAGAAAATGGAAATTAAAGAAGAAATTATTAAGTTGTTAGATGATAAGCAGGTCGAAGATATCGTCTGCTTAAACTTTAAAGATAAGAGTCCATTCCTGGATTATTTCTTTATCGGTAGTGTAAGAAATGCCAGAATGGCTAATGCTGTCTTAAACTTTGTGGAAGAATTCTGTGATGAACACGGAATCAAGGTTAACCACATTGATAATGGCAGTGAAACAAAATGGTTTTTAATTGACTGTGGTTCTTTCGTTGTACATATTTTCTATGACGAAGAAAGATACAGATATGACTTAGAGGGTTTATGGAAGGATCTAATAGAGAAGTAAAAGAATACGAATACTTAGCTCAATACTACGATACACTTCTTGGTGATGAAGAGGCTTTTTCTTTCTGGCTTGACTATATCGAAGAAGAACCTTTCACTACCTGTCTGGAACTGGCTTCTGGTTCTGCAGTTTTAGCAGGATTAATGAAGAAGAAGGGTTATGATGTAACGGCTAGTGATATTTGTCTGGAAATGAAGGAAGCGGCTAAGACAAACTTTGATGGTGAGTACCTTATCCTGAATATGATTGATTTTAAACTGGATAAGAAGTATGACTTGATTGTTTGCGTGGTGGATTCTTTAAACTACTTGTATGAAGAAGAGCTTTCCAGCATGTTTAAGTCAGTGTATGATCATCTGAATGATGGTGGCCGTTTTATCTTTGATACACATAATCCAAAGCGTTTAATTGAATTCTCTGAGGAATATATCGAAGAGGGTCAGATGGATAATGGTATCTGTTATCAGTGGACTATCAATGCTGATTTGGATGAGAATACAATTAATGAACATTTTACTTTCTATACGGATGAGGGCATGATTCAGGAACATCATACACAAAATGTCTTTGACTTAAAGATGATTGAAGACAAGCTAATTGAAAACAAATTTGCTGTTCGTATGATTGAAGACTTTGTTGAAGATGAGAAAGTATTATTTATAGGTAAGAAACATGAAAAAATGGTATAAGCAGCCTTATTTCAATCGCCGTACCTGGATTCTGGAAAACTTTGATAAGTTGAATCTGAACAGCCAGGAGACTATGGTCATTTTATTGGTAGACTATGCCAAAGAGGCTAAGAAAAAACTTAATTACGAATATCTTTGCGATAAACTGGCTATTGAACCAAAGGAGCTGGATAGTGTGCTTTCTAATCTGGTGGCTAAACATTATTTAAATATCAATGCGAATGAGAAGGGTATCAGTTTTGATATCGATAATATTTTTGAGTTTGATCCCGAGAAGTATGAAGTAGTGGAAAACACTTCTATTTTGGATGCAGTATCTGATTTCCTGAATAAGCCATTAACACCTAATGAATTAATGAAGACCAAGGACTTATTGGATAAGTATGGCGAGGAAAAACTGCTGGACGCTTTAAGAATGGCAGAAGCATATCGCAAATATACTTTAGCTTATGTTGAGGGAATCTTAAAAAATGGCAAGTAATGCGAATAAAATCATTAAGGGTTTAGATAATTTATATCCGGATGCACATTGCGAACTGAATCACAGTTCGCATTTTGAATTACTGATAGCGGTTATGTTGTCAGCTCAGACAACTGATGAAAGAGTGAATATGGTTACCCCAAATCTTTTTAACAAGTATCATGGTGCCAAAGAACTTGCCAAGGCAAATGTAAATGAAGTTGAAGAGATTATTAAATCTATTGGTTTAGCCAAGAGTAAGGCCCGTAACATTATTAAGACCAGTCAGATTCTAAGTGATATGTGTGATGGGGAAGTGCCAAATAATCGTGAATTCCTGGAATCTTTACCAGGGGTGGGCAGAAAGACCTGCAATGTGGTTTTATCAAACTGTTTTGATGAACCGGCCTTTGCGGTTGATACCCATGTATCAAGAGTATCCAAGAGATTGAGAATAGCTGATAAGGAAGATGATGTAAGACAAATAGAAGAAAAACTGATGACTTATTTCCCTAAGAAGAAATGGGGGAAACTTCATCATCAGTTTATATTCTTTGGTCGCTATAAGTGTAAGGCTAAAGCACCAGAGTGCTTAGATTGTCCATTCACTAAGATTTGTGATAAAGCTTCTTAGAAGAATAAACAGGATCCATAGTTAGGCGCATGCCTAACTTTTTAAATACATTCACGTCTACTTCTGAAAGAATAACAGTTGAATGTACTTCTGAGTACTTTAACATTTCAAGGGCCTGTAAAGCTTTTGCACAGGCATCAGATGTTTGAGAACCAATAGCCAGGGCGATTAATACTTCGTCAGTATGAAGACGAGGATTATTGCCATGTAGAGTCTTGGTCTTTAATTCCTGAATAGGTTCAATAATTTTAGGTGACAGTAATGGAATATCTTCCATACCCGAAACGGCTTTAACTGCATTTAGTAAGGCAGCTGAGCTGGCACCCATTAGTTTAGAAGTTTTACCAGTAACTACCTGACCATCAGGCAATTCAATCGCAACAACTGGTTCGCCAGTCTTTTCTGCTAGATCATTAGCAATACCCACGATACTGCGGTATTCCTTAGAAACCTGAGACTTATTCATAATAAGTTCAAGCTTAGCGATAATACTTTCATCAATCTTGTCTTTTCTTAAATCGACAAGAGCTTCATAATATCTTCTGACAATTTCCTGTTTAGAAGCTTCAACACAGGCTTCATCATCGCAAATACAGTTACCAACCATATTTACACCCATATCAGTAGGTGATTTATAGATTGATTCACCAATTACTCTATTTAATAAGCCACTTAATACTGGGAAGGCTTCAACGTCACGGTTATAGTTAATAGCGATTGTGCCATATTCCTGTAAGTGGAATGGGTCAATCATATTTACATCAGACAGGTTGGCAGTAGCTGCTTCATATGCCAGGTTTACTGGATGATTTAAAGGTAAATTCCAGACTGGGAAAGTTTCAAACTTGGCATAACCAGATTTAATACCATGTAAAGAATCGTGGTACATCTGTGACAGGCAGGTTGCCAGTTTACCAGAACCAGGGCCTGGGGCAGTAATAACAACAATATCCTTGCTTGTTTCTAAGTATTCGTTTTTACCAAAACCATCCGCTGATAAGATATGTTCAATATCATTTGGATAGTTATCAATTTTATAGTGGTAGGCACATTTGATATGTGACTTTTCCAGATTCTTTCTTAATTTAATAGCTTCTTCCTGATTAGCGAAGTGGGTGATTACCACACCACCAATGCTTAATTCAGCAACCTTGAAGGCATCGATCAGTCTCATTAAGTCCTGAGTATATGTGATACCGATATCTGATCTCATCTTGTGTTTTTCAACGTCGTTGGCGTTGATTACTAAGATCATTTCTACTTTTTCTTTGATGTTTAATAACATCTTGATCTTTGAATCAGGTTCAAAGCCAGGCAGAACTCTTGATGCGTGGTTGTCATCGAATAGTTTACCACCGAATTCAATGTATAGACGGTTGAACTTGGTTAATCTTTCGGCAATCTTTTCTGATTGCATTTCAATGTATTTGTTGTTGTCGAATCCTATTTTTCTCATATAAAGTACCTAAATATATTTAATAAAAAACTACCTAATATTATATAGGAAAAAATATCAATTGCTTAAAAAAGATAAAGCATGTGATAATTCATTTATGGATTATTATAAAAAGACTTTGGAAGACATATATAAATTAATAGATGAAAAGAAAAACGACGAGGCTCGCTCTTTAATAGAGGAAGAACTTAAACAGGTATATATTCCCCGTGACTTTGAAGAAGAGATTAAAAAAATACTTGATGAAATTGGTCCAAAGGTCAATTATTTAAGAGCACTAAGCGATGAGGGAATAGAGGAATATTTGTTTTCCACAAGAGAGAAACAGCTGCTGGCTGTCGATGCGTTAAACAGCAAGAATCTAAGAGACTATATTGATATCTGTAATAAATATCTATGTTCTGATGGCTTTATCAATGCCAAGGTCTTACTGATTGAATCTTTAATTCGTCAGGAAATCAGTGAGGATGTTAAATATGTTCAGGATGGTATGGAGTATGAATTCATTCCAAGATTCTGTCTTTTACCAGAAGAGTCAGATGGCTTTCTTGAAGGAATCAGATATCTTGAGGAAATATATTTAAAGGATCCAAGTAAACTGCAGATGGCCAAGGAATTATTGTATAAGGAAGTGATGCTTAATCTGCCTCTTAATTTGGAAGGAGAAGAGGGCATTGAAAGCGCTAAGGGGATCTGTGATTTTATTGAGAAAGCTTTCCAAAACCGACAGTTTTCCTAAATCGTTTGAATTTGTTAACTAATTATCAAAAAAGTTGACTTCAGGTCAACTTTTATTTATGATTAATAAGGTTGACAAAAAGTTAACAAGAGGAGAATTAAAATGAAAAAATTATTAACACTTTTAGTTCTAGTTTGTATGGTATTCAGCCTAGGTGCTTGCGGCTCAAAGACTGAAGACAACAACACTCCAGCTGGTAACGATACACCTGCTGAAGCTACTTACAAGCTAGGTATGGGTACAACTGTAAGCCTTGATTCTTCAAAGGCTGGTAACGCTCAGGTTGATGCTACAGTTGCTGCTGTAATCCTTGATGCTGAAGGCAAGATCGTTGATTGCAGAATCGACGTTGCTCAGAACAAGACTGCTATCTCTGAAGATGGTGAAATCGCTACTGAAGGCGTAACTTTCCTTTCTAAGTATGAAAAGGGTGAAGATTACCACATGGATGATTTCGCTGAAGACTGCACTAGAGACTGGTACTTACAGGCTGACAGCTTTGCTGCTTACGTTGTTGGTAAGACAGCTGCTGAAGTTGAAGCTACTGAAACTAGAGTTAGAGGCGAAGATGAACCACATCCTGGTTACGTTGTAGCTGCTGATGAAACTCTATTCGCAGAATGCTCAATCACTATCACTCAGTTCATTGAAGCTGTAGTTAAGGCTTGCAATGATGAACAGGGTAAGACTTTCACTACTGCTGGTACTCCAACATTAGGTTTAAAGCTTACTTCTAACTTAGATAAGTCATCAAAGTCTGCAACTGCTGAAGAAGCTGGTGCTGCTAACATGTACACTACTATGTCAGCTGCTGCTGTAGTTGATGGTACAATCGTTGCTGCTGTATTAGATGCTATGCAGCCAAAGATTTCTTTCGATGACTGTGGTGAAATCACTGATGCTAAGTTCGTTGCTACTAAGAGAGAACTTAAGGAAGACTACAACATGGTTAAGTTCGCTGAAGACTGCAACATCGAATGGTATCAGCAGTCAGCTAACTTCACAGACTACTGCGCAGGCAAGACAGCTGCTGAAGTATTAGCTACTGAAACAAGAACTAGAGGCGAAGACGAACCACATCCTGGTTACGTTGTAGCTGCTGACGAAGCTCTATTCGCTCAGTGCTCAATCAACATCGTTGATTTAATGCAGGTTGTTGCTGACGCTGCAAACAACGCTAAATAATTTAGCTAAACAAAATTTTTAAATAAAAGGAGACGTTGTGTTACAAAATAAGATCTTGAAGTCCGTATTAGCTTTACTAATAATGTTCACTTGTTTGAGTGGATGTTCTAAACAGGAAACTAAGGTGGATCCAAAGGGCATGTCTTATTTTGATTTCTTTGACACCGTCTCCTTTATTTATTCATATACCAATGATGATATGGAAACTTTCCAGAAGAAGTGCGATAAGGTTGCTGATATTCTGGAACAGTACCATAAATACTTTGATATCTATTATGAATATGAGGGCGTCAATAATCTTTATACTTTAAATGCTAATGCTGGTATTAAAGCGGTAGAGATGGATGATGAACTCATTGAATTCTTATTAAAGGCTAAAGAACTTTATTATTTGACTAATGGCAAGACCAACGTAATGCTTGGTGCTGTTACAAAACTGTGGCACGATGAAAGAACTGCTGCCACAAATAATAAGGCTGATGCCAAGCTTCCAGACTTCAACTTACTATCAGAAGCAAATAAGCATGTCGACATTGATTTGCTTGTGATAGATAAGGAAAATAAGACAGCCTTTATTTCTGATCCTGAAGCCCGTATTGATGTCGGTGCTTATGGAAAGGGTTATGCCGCAGAAAGAGCAGCTGAATATCTGTATGATATTAAGGCTTATGGTTATGTCTTAAATATCGGGGGCAATATAAGAACGATTGGTTCTAAGATGGATGGTTCAGCCTGGACAACTGGTATTAAAGATCCAGCTGATCTAAACCGTTTCGCTTTAAGAATCAATATTAAGGATATTGCATGTGTAACATCGGGTGTATATGAAAGATACTACACTGTTGATGGTAAAAAGTATCATCACATTGTTGATCCTCTTACTT
The DNA here is from genome assembly GCA_030526485.1 of Erysipelotrichaceae bacterium. Classification (GTDB taxonomy): domain Bacteria; phylum Bacillota_I; class Bacilli_A; order Erysipelotrichales; family Erysipelotrichaceae; genus Colivicinus. The sequence continues at coordinate 13,186 of JAUNCS010000027.1, forward strand.
TATATCCGGCTGAATACTTTGATTCAGTAAGTATTCTTACTAAGGATAGTGGCTTGGCAGATGGTTTATCTACAGCCTTTGCCTGTATGTCATATGAAGAGGGTATGAAACTGGCTGATACTTTAGGAGTTGATGTTATTTGGATTTTCAAAGACGGGACTGTAAAGTATACGCCTAATGTAGAGAATTTAATAATTGGAGGTTAATGATAATGTTCAAGCAAAAATTATCAAGAGTACATCTACCTCACAATAAGAACACTGCAGCTATGGCTCCTGTAGCTATTGAACCTGTTAAGGAAGTTCTTATTCCAATGTCTATGCATTCTGGTAACCCAAGTGTTCCAGTTGTAAAGGTTGGTGACCATGTTTATGTTGGTACATTAATCGCTGAGGCAGGTGAGGGTACTTCTGTTCCATGTCACTCAAGTGTGTCTGGTACAGTTACTAAGATTGATGCTTATCCATTTGGTAGAGGTGATGCTATCACTATCGAATCAGATGGCAAGATGGAAGCTGATCCATCATTACATGCACACGATGCAGCTGATCTTGATGAATTCTTAAATGTAGTTAAGGATTCAGGTATTGTAGGTCTAGGTGGTGCGGCTTATCCTTTATGGGGTAAACTTTCTGCAGCTAAGAAGGCTAAGATTGATACATTCCTGGTGAATGGTGCTGAATGTGAACCTTATTTAACAGGCGATACAAGAACTATGTTAGATGATGCTCACTATATCAAGTCTGGTATCGAATTATTAAAGAAATATATCGGTTCAACAAGATTTGTTATCGGTATTGAAGCGAATAAGCCAGAAGCTATCGCTAACTTAAAAGAAGTATTCAAGGATGATTCTCAGGTAGAAATCAAGGTACTTGAAAGCTTATATCCACAGGGTGCTAAGCAGGTACTTCTATACAACGCTACTGGTAAGGTTCAGGCTCCAGGTACTCGTTTAGCAGAACTTGGTGTTCTAATTATTAACGTTACTTCTTTAGCTAAGATGGCTAAATATTTTGAAACAGGTATGCCTCTAGTTGATAGAGTGGTTACTGTTGATGGTACTGCTTGTGCTAATCCGCAGAACTTAATCTGTCCAGTTGGTACTCCAGTTTCTTATATCTTAGAAAAGGCTGGTACTAAGGAAGATTTAGCTAAGGTTATCATTGGTGGTCCGATGATGGGTAAGGCTTTAGCTGACTTAAACGAACCTATCGTTAAGGCTAGTGGTGGCGTAATTGCTTTCAATGAAAAAGAATCAAGAATCTATGAACCTACACCATGTATCCATTGTGGTAAGTGTGTAGATGCTTGTCCTTTAAGATTAAATCCTACTGCATTTGCTAAGGCTATGGACCTTGACGGTGATGAAGTAAGACTGGAAATCCTAAAGGCTGAACAGGTTTCTCTATGCATGCAGTGTGGCTGCTGTTCATATGTATGTCCAGCTCATAGACCGCTTGTTCAAACAAATGTGGCTGCAATGTCTTTCGTAAGAAAGAACAGAGCGCCTAGAGCGTAAGGAGGTATAAAGGTAATATGAAAAATTTAATTGTTGCTGATGCACCTCATTTCCATTCTCATAATTCTACAAACAGAATTATGCTTGATGTTGTTATCGCTTTATTACCAGCTACTATTGCTTCAGTAGTGATCTTTGGTACTAAGGCTTTAATTATTGACATCGTATGTGTTTTATCAGCTATTGCTGGTGAAGCATTATTCAATGTAATCGCTAAACAGAAACAGACTATCGCTGATTTTTCAGCTGTTGTTACTGGTTTATTACTTGCTTTAAATATTTCAACAAACGTTGAAATCTGGCAATGTGTAGTTGGTGGTGTCTTCGCTACATTAGTAGTTAAGTGCCTGTTCGGTGGCTTAGGTAAAAACTTTGCTAACCCAGCAATTACTGCCAGAGTATTTATGCTGGTAGCATTCTCATCAGTTGCTGGTGGTGCTGCTCCAGTTTGTGTTGATTTAGTATCTAGTGCTACACCTCTTGAATTAATCAAGAATGGTGCAGAACTTCCTTCTTTAAAGGATATGTTCTTAGGTCTACATGCTGGTGCTATCGGTGAAACTTGTATCGTGGCTCTAGTTCTTGGCTTTATCTACTTACTTGTTAGAAGAGTTATTAAATGGCACACTCCAGTAGTATTTATCGGTACAGTATTTGTACTATATCTAATCGCTACTGGTTCATTCAGTACAGCTTTATATGAAATCTTATCAGGTGGTTTATTCTTAGGTGCTATCTTCATGGCTACTGACTATGTAACTACACCAATTACTGATAAGGGTAGAGTAGTATTTGCCTTAGGTTGTGCAGTTATTACTTTCATCATCAGATATTTCTGTGCTTATCCAGAAGGTGTTTCTTTCTCAATCTTAATCATGAACTTACTTGTTCCTTATATTGAAAAGTACACAGCTTCTACTCCAATCGGAGGTGTTAAACATGAAGGTTATTAAGCAATTAGTTTTATTCGTCGTATTTGCTGGTATCTTATTTGGTGTTAATGCATTTACTGCACCAATTATCGCCAACAATGAAGCTGGTGCTGCCTTAGGTCCGCTTAAGGAAGTTATGCCTGATGCTAGCGGCTTTGAAACAATCTACGACGTTAATGATTTAGAAAATTCTACTATTAGCGATGTTCCTACTACTGTTAAGCAGATCTATGCTGAAACAAGCGGTTTAGGTTATATCGTAAGATTATCTACTACAGAAGGTTATACTCATGAGGCTATGGAATTTACTGTAGCTATCGATACTGAAGGAAAGATTTCAAATGTCTTATTAACAGCATATCCAGAAACTAAGGATTTTGGTGCTGATTATCCTTCAACATATATTGGTCAGGACTCTGCTTTAGCTGATGTACAGTTAGTTGCAGGCGTTACATTCTCATCTAGTGCATTCAAGAATGCAGTTAACGATGGTTTTGAAACACTGGTTGCTAATGATGTAATCAAGGCTGGTGTTAAGTCTAATGATCAGTTATTAACTGAATTAATCCCTAGTGTTGCTACTGGTCTTGTAAATGAATCTGGTGTATTACAGGCTGAAGAAATTGCTGTTGATTTCGCTGATAAGGCTTATGTAGCATTAAACGGTTCAAATGTCGCTTACATCATGGGTGATAAGATGACTATTGTAAACAACACTGGTGTTGCTACTACTTATGATGTAGAAGGCAATGTAGTTGAAGCTGATGCTTCTAAGTGTCTTGCTGATGCAGCTAATCATCTTGCTGGTGCTTCTAAGAAGGACAACAAGAAGGCTGCTAAGGAATTAGGTGAAACTTATAATACTTTAACTTTAAATACTCATAATTCAGTTACTGCAGCATTTGAAGCTAATGGTACTTACTTCTTCATCGTTAAGCCATATCACTTCAACAATGAACCTGTTGGCTATTACTACACTGTAAATGCTGATGGCTCAATTGCGAAAATGAGTGCTGATGAACTAATCCTTGAAGCTGATTTCTTCACTGCTTATACATTAGATGAAGCTGCTTATAAAGAAGGCTTTGTTGGTGTAACTGCTGATACTTACTCAGATGATTTAGCCCTAATCGCTGGTGCTTCATTCTCATCTAGTGCAGGTAGAGTAGCTACAAGAGACGTATTTGAAGCTTATGCTTCATTGAAAGGAGAATAATTATGAATACAGTTATGATTCTTTTCCTGGGTGCTAGTATCGCTGTTGGTGCTAGTGCAACTGTTATGGGTGCATTATGTGCAGGTATTGCAATGCTTGCTACATTAGTACTTTCAAACGTAATTTTAAATGCTTTAAAGAAAGTATTTGCTGATTGCAAGTTTGGCGCAACTCTTATTGTTGTGGCTGGCGTTACTTCTTTAGTAACCATGCTGCTTCATGCGTTTATGCCAGGTGCATATGCAGGTATTTCTGTATATCTATCTTGCCTTTGTGTAAATCTACTTGTTTATGCAAATGCTGAAAAGGATTTAAAGTCTGCTTTAACAGCTGGCGTTAAGTTCTTAATTGCTGTCTTAATTGTTGGTGTTGTAAGAGAATTATTTGGTGCTGGCGCTTTAGCTGGTGTTAAGGTTGATTTCTTAGCTAAACACACAATTAACGCATTAAATGCTCCTGCTGGTGGTTTCATGGTTCTTGCCTTTGTAATGGCTTTATTTAGAAATAAAGAAGGTCAGGCTTGCATGTGCAAGGATGAATTCATCAAGAGTGTATTCGCTAATAAGAAGGGAGAAGTAGAATAATGTCATATATTTCTGCATTTTTAACAGCTGCTGTAGTTAATAACTATGTATTAGCTAAGGGCTTTGGTTTCACTACTTCTTTACGTGGATCTAAAAATAAGGATTTCAAGAAATTTGTTCTATGCTTATTTGTTGACTTCATGGCTGTTGGTTTAATTGCCTATGTAGTTAATCCTTTAATGGCTAACTTTGCTTATCTAAACCTAATGGTATTAGCTGTAATTGTTGCGCTTGTATCATATGCTACAGATAAGTTTGTAAATAAAACAGACTACAACTTATTCTTATTCCTTTGCTTAAATACAGCAGTATTTGCTTTAGCTTTAAATGTGAATGGTTTAGAATTTGTTGATGCATTAGTACAGATCTTAGCTGCTTTTGCTGGCTTTGTACTTGCAACTCTGCTACTTGCTGGTGTTGCTTCAAGAATCAGAATGAAATATGTTCCAAAGGCTTTCCATGGTTTACCAATCCAGGTGTTAGCTGCTGGTATTATTTCTTTAGCTTTATATGCGTTCAAATAAGAAGTATAAAGCTGATATTATCTTTTTAGCAGTAATCGTCTTATTGGCTGTTGTTTTAATTCTTAACATGTATCTGAATAAAGAAAAGGGTGCTCTTGTTGAGGTTAGAGTAGAGGGTGAGATAGTTGAAACTCATCTGTTAACAGAAGAAGGCCAGTATGACTTAAATGATGGTACAAACATCCTTGTTATCAAAGATGGCTATGCGTACCTGATTGATGCTGATTGTCCTGATAAGCTTTGTGTTAATCAGGGCAAAATTCAAAACAATGGTGAAATCATTACCTGTCTTCCAAACAGACTAACAGTAACTGTTAATGGAGGCGAAAATGATGTTGATTTTATAAGTTAAATTTATGAAGGCAAAAAAAGTTTCTTTATTAGCGTTAACTATTGCACTTGCAATGATTCTCTCTTATGCAGAGACTCTTTTGCCTGTTCTTGTCGCAATACCAGGCGTCAAGGCAGGTTTTGCTAATATTGCGGTGATTTTTGCCTTATATAAATTTAATATGTTTGAGACAATTGGTGTTTCTCTTGTGAGAATTGTCATTGTTTCAATCTTGTTTGGTAACGGTTTATCTTTTGCCTATAGTGTGGCTGGAGCAGTTTTATCGCTTTTAACGATGTTTATTATGAAGAAAACCAAACTGTTTGAAGTGGTTACTGTTTCAATTGCTGGCGGTATAATGCACAATGTCGGCCAATTATTAATGGCTAATGTCTTCTTAGAAACAAATATTTTGAAGTACTATATGCCATTTTTACTTGTTTCAGGCATTATATCAGGCACCATTATTGGCATTTTGGGGGCAATCGTTATTAAACGTATAAATATGCGCTATTAATTGTTATAAAATTAATAAGTAAGTTTAAAGGAGAAAATTATGTACAAGATTGCTAGTAGAAAAGCTCTTAACAGTACAGTAACTCAATTAGAAATTGAAGCTCCATTAGTTGCTAAGAAGGCACTTCCTGGTCAGTTCATTATTCTAAGAGTTGATGAAGATGGTGAAAGAATCCCTCTAACAGTTGCTGGTACTAATAAGGAAGCTGGAACTGTAAAGATCATTTTCCAGATCGTTGGTGCTACAACTGAAAAGTTAAACCACAAGATGGAAGGTGATTACATTCAGGACTTCGTAGGCCCTTTAGGTAAGGCTACTGAATTAGAAGGTCTAAAGAATGTTTGTATCGTTGGTGGTGGTGTAGGTTGTGCTATCGCTCTTCCTATCGCTGAAGCATTACATGAAATGGGTGCAAATGTTACTTCTATCGTAGGTTTCAGAAACAAGGATATCTTAATCCTTGAAGATGAATTCAAGGCTTGCTCAAATGAACTTGTTGTTACAACAGATGATGGTTCATATGGTGAAAAGGCTAACGTAACAGTTCCTCTAAGAAGAATGTTAGAAGCTGGCAAGCAGTTTGATACTGTAATTACAATCGGACCATTAATCATGATGAAGTTCGTTGTAGCTACATGTAAGGATTTCAATACTCCATGTGTTGTATCAATGAACCCAATTATGATCGATGGTACAGGCATGTGTGGTGGTTGCCGTCTATCATTAAATGTTGATGGTAAGAAAGTAACTAAGTTTGCTTGTGTTGATGGTCCAGACTTCAATGGTTATGAAGTAGATTTTGATGAAGCAATGTCTAGAGGCAGAATGTACTTCGACTACGAAAGAAAGAAACACGAAGAAGCATGTAATTTATTCAAGGAGGCAAAATAATGGCTATCGATCCAATTAAACATGAAATGCCTACACAAGAACCTCTTGTGAGAGCTCATAACTTTGATGAAGTTGCTCTAGGCTATGATGAAGAAACAGCTTTAGCTGAAGCTAGCCGTTGCTTAAACTGTGTAAATAAGCCTTGTGTTCAGGGTTGTCCAGTAAACGTTAGAATCCCTGAATTCATCGCTAAGATTAAAGAAAAAGATTACGAAGGTGCTTACCAGGTAATCAACTCTACATCTTCTCTTCCTGCTGTATGTGGTCGTGTATGTCCACAGGAAAACCAGTGTGAAGGTAAGTGTACATTAGGTATCAAGTTCCAGCCAGTAGGTATTGGCAGACTTGAAAGATTCGTTGCTGACTACCACAACGCTAATTCAACTGCTGCTCCAGTAGTTCCTGAAAGCAATGGCCATAAGGTTGCTGTTGTAGGTTCCGGTCCTTCAGGTTTAACTTGTGCTGGTGACTTAGCTAAGAAGGGTTACAAGGTATCTGTATTTGAAGCACTACACACAGCTGGTGGTGTATTAGTTTACGGTATCCCTGAATTCCGTCTTCCAAAGGCTATCGTTGCTAAGGAAGTTGAAACTCTTAAGGCTTTAGGCGTAGACGTTGAAACTAACGTAGTTATCGGTAAGACTCTAACTATCGATGAATTATTCGAAATGGGTTATGAAGCAGTATTTGTTGGTTCAGGTGCTGGTCTTCCTAACTTCATGCATATCCCTGGTGAAGAATTCAAGGGTGTATACTCTGCAAACGAATTCTTAACTAGATCTAACCTAATGAAGGCATTCCGCGACAATCCTGAAACTCCAATCATGAAGGGTGGTAAGGTTGCTATCGTTGGTGGTGGTAACGTTGCTATGGATGCTGCTAGAACTGCTCTAAGATTAGGTGCTGAACATGTATACGTTGTATACCGTCGTTCTATGGAAGAACTTCCTGCAAGAAAAGAAGAAGTTGAACACGCTATTGAAGAAGGTATCGACTTCCAGTTATTAAATAACCCAGTTGAAATCCTTGGTTACAACAACCCTGAAGATCCTAGAGATCCTAAGAATGGTTTTGTAACTGGTATCAAGTGCATCAAGATGGAACTTGGTGAACCTGATGAAAAGGGTAGAAGAAGACCAATGCCAGTTGAAGGCAGCGAATTCACATTAGATGTTGATGCAGTTGTTATGTCAATCGGTACTTCTCCAAACCCACTAATCAAGGACACTACTCCAGGTCTTGAAATCAACAACCGTGGCGGTATTATCGTTAACGAAGATGGTTTAACATCAAGAGCTAACGTATACGCTGGTGGTGATGCTGTTACAGGTGCTGCAACAGTTATCTCTGCAATGGGTGCTGGTAAGGTTGCTGCTAAGGCAATCGATGAATACCTTTCATCTAAATAAGTAAATTCTAAAGGTTAAGCTTCGGCTTAACCTTTTTAATTCTTTTTTAGAATAAGTGCTTATTATCAATTGACACTATCTCTTATATTTAGTATTATTTTATCGTTGTCCTCTAATTGCAGATGTAGTTCAATGGTAGAACGCGACCTTGCCAAGGTCGACACGAGGGTTCGATTCCCTTCATCTGCTCCATGGAGATTTAGCTCAGTTGGGAGAGCATCTGCCTTACAAGCAGAGGGTCAGCGGTTCGAGCCCGTTAATCTCCACCATTTATACCAATCACGCTGACACTGCTTGTCGGCGTTTTTTTATTTCTGGATGAAGGGAATCTAGTATAATTGAATCAATATGAATGAAGCGATAATAGGTGGTGCTGATAAACCCACACTTGTATACATCAATAGTTTTCCTCTAAGCAGTATCCTTTTGATACTCTTGCTTATTGTTTTTATAACAATCGCTATCGTCATAATTAAAAATCATGAATAAGTTTATTAAATTAACATTAATCTTCTTTTTATGTTTGACATTAAGCTCATGTAAAAAGAAGGATTTAAAAATAGTACTTACCAGTGATATTCACTATATCAGTAAGGAAATATGTGACTTTGGTCCATTCTTTTCAAGAGTCCTCGATTCAGCTGATGGCAAGATTACTGAATATGAAGAAGAAATAGTGGAAGCCTTTATTGATGATGTGATAGAGGAAAATCCAGATGTGGTAGTGATTACTGGTGATTTAAGCTTTAATGGTGCCAAGCAGTCACATGAAGAATTGGCTCAAAGATTAAGGAGATTATTGGATAACGATATTAAAGTGCTTGTTTTACCAGGCAATCATGATGTTTACTCTAATATGGCGGCGAAATTTAATGGTGAAGAATATGAAATGGTAGAGTCAGCTAAGAGTCTGGATTTCTATAATATCTATGCTGATTTTGGCTTTAAGGATGCCTTGTATGAAGATGAGTATTCTTTAAGCTACGTATCAAAGATTGATAATAATAATTGGATATTGATGATTGATGCCAACAGCTACGCCAATGAATGCGTCGTTAAAAAAGAAACGATTGAATTTATTGAAGATGTTTTGATCAAAGCCCAAAAAGAAAAGGTTAAAGTAACGGTTGCCTGTCATCAGAATCTGTTTAAGCATTCCAACTTTGACTGGGGCTATGTTCTAATCAACAAAGATAAACTTATTGATTTATTTAATAAATATGATGTAAATCTATTCCTTAGTGGTCATTTACATATCCAGCATTATATGGAGGAAAATGGGGTAACGGAAATCTGCAGTGAATCTTTAATGATGACACCAATCCAATATGGTGTATTAAATGTAAATGGCGATAAATTCAGTTACAATACAAAGAATGTAAATGTTAAGGATTACGCTATCAGAAATAATCTGGAAGATGAAAATCTTCTGGATATTGTTAAGTATGCAGATGAGAGAATTGCCTATACCAACAAACTGAAGTTTGATAGCCGTTTCTCTGATGATATCGAAAACAAGGAAGAGTTATTAGACTTAATTGGCAAGGTCAATCAGATGTATTTCTCAGGCGATTTAACAAGGGTTAAGGAGTTTGAAGAAGAATTTGCGAAATTGATTGACAGTAATGAATCAGTTAAAGCTTATGTAGAACGAATTAAAAAAGATGAGGGTAAAGATTATCGTCGACTAAGTAATTAGTCATGATAATCTTTTTTTGTTATAGTTAAATTAGCGAATAAGAATAATTATTCTTAGAAGATTTTACATAATAATAAGGAGATTTCAAATGTACTATCAGGAACTTAAGGCCTACATCAATTCAGAGGCAATTGATGAAATGCTGAAAAAGATTGTCTGCAAAGATGATCTGACTGCTGAAAAAGCCCGTTATCAGAAATTGTTGGATGATGCACTGGCTAAGTATGGCGATGGCGATTATCATTTCATTTCTTCACCAGGAAGAACCGAAATTGGTGGTAACCATACCGACCACCAGCATGGCCATGTTGTGGCTGCTTCTTTATCAATTGACAATCTTGTTATCTGCAAGGCTAATAACTCGAATATCGTAAATTATCTTGATCCGGCTTTTAAGGAAAGTGTTGTAGATATCAGTGATTTAAGTGTTAATGAAAGTGAAAAGAATACTTCAAATTCTTTAATTAGAGGAATTGCGGCTCGTTTAAATGAATTGGGCTATAGCATTAGTGGTTTTGATGCCTTGTGCGATTCTAGAGTTTTAAATGGCTCAGGAATTTCATCTTCAGCTTGTTTTGAAGTGATGGTGGCAGAAATCTTTAATACCTTATTCAATGACTGCAAACTTAACCCGGTTGATAGAGCAATCATATCTCAATACGCTGAAAACAAGTACTTTGGTAAACCTTGTGGTTTACTAGACCAGATGGCTATTTCTGTAGGTGGCTTTGTTACTATGGATTTCAAGGATCCGGCAAAACCTGTTATTAATAACTTTGAATTCTCATTTAATGATTATGGCTATGAATTGCTATTGGTAAATACCAAGGGTGACCACGCTGACTTATCTGATGAATATGCAGCTATCCCATATGAAAGTAAGGCAGTAGCTAAAGAACTGGGTGGCGAAGTGTTGGCTGATGCTAGTAAGGAAGACATGCTTAAGAAGCTGGCTTCTATCAGAAAGAATGTAAATAATGATAGAGCACTGCTTAGATCTTTACACTTCTACAATGAAGATAGAAGGGCAGTTGAAGAAGAATACGCTATCAAAAACAAAGATATCAACAGATTATTAAAACTGATTACTGAATCAGGTCATTCTAGCTATATGTATCTGCAGAATGTATATGCGGTAAATAGACCATACTCTCAATCACTGGCTTTAGCTTTAGCGCTAAGTGATGATTATTTACAGGGCGAGGGTGCATATCGTGTTCATGGCGGCGGTTTTGAAGGAACTATTCAGGCTATTGTGCCAAAAGACAGGGTAGCAGGATATAAGGAACTGATTTCATCTGTTTATGGTGATGACGCCGTACTTGATATTGCCGTTAGACCATTTGGCACCAGAAAAGTAATCTAAATTTTATGATGAACATTAAAAACGCTTTAAAAAGCGTTTTTATTATTATTTGGCATCAAATTAGCACTTTTGTGTATTTGAAAGCGCTTGCATAAAGCGCTTTCAAAGAATAGAATAGAAGATGTGAGGAACAAATGAGGTTCCAAAGGAGAAAAAATGAAAAAACTTTTAACTTTGCTTGTTGCGCTGTTAATGGTATTCAGCTTAGCTGCATGCTCTAGCAAGACAGACAACAACACAACTACTGGCGGCGGTAACGACGTTAAGGAAGTTAACATTGGTGTAGCTATCTACCAGTTCAATGATAACTTCATGACTCTTTACAGAGGCGAAATTGCTAAGTATTTCGACGCTCTAAATGCTAAAGACTCATCTGTACAATACAAGGTTACTATCGTCGATGGTAAGAATGATGCTGGTACACAGACTGAACAAATCAATACTTTCATTGCTCAGGGTGTAGATGCTCTTATCGTAAACATGGTTCAGCCTTCAACTATCGAAGCTGTATCTGATGCTGCTTCAAGCGCAGGTATCCCAGTTGTATTCATCAACCGTGAACCAGAAGATGCTGAAGCTCATAAGTATCCTGAAAACGAATGTTACGTAGGTGCTAAGGCTCAGGAATCTGGTACTTACCAGGGTCAGATCATTTACGATCTTCCAAACCACGGTGATGTAAACGGTAATGGCGTAGTAGACTACGTTATGATCATGGGTGATGTTAATAACACAGACGCTCAGTACAGAACTGAATACTCAATCAAATACTTAACTGATAATGGTGTTGCTGTTAACGAATTATTCAAGCAGACAGGTAACTGGGACCAGGCTCAGGGTCAGGAACTAGCTGCTAACGCATTATCTACATTCGGTGATGAAATCGACGTTATCTTCTGTAACAACGATGGTATGGCTTTAGGTGCTTACCAGTCAATCGTAGCTGCAGGCAGAACTGTTGGTGAAGATATCTACCTAGTAGGTGTTGATGCTCTTGATGAATGTGTTGAAATGGTTAACAACGGTACAATGACTGGTACAGTATTAAACGATGCTGTTGGTCAGGCTAACGCAGCATGTGATGCAGTAGTTGGTTACTTAAACGGTGCTGAAGTTGCTACATATCAGTACGTTCCATACGTAATGGTTAGAAAATAATAATAAGCAATCTAACTAATCACTGGCGTGTCATCACGACACGCCAGTTTTATTGAATATTATAGAAAGGATTATTTATGTCTGAATATTTACTAGAGATGAAGGGAATTTGCAAATCCTTTCCAGGTGTAAAAGCATTAGATCATGTCAATCTGAATTTACATCCACATTCAGTACATGCTCTAATGGGTGAAAATGGTGCTGGCAAATCAACCTTAATGAAGTGTTTGTTCGGAATTTATAAGAAGGACGAGGGAACAATTATTTATGAGGGCGAGGAGGTCAATATAAATAATCCACTTGATGCACTTCAAAGAGGTATCGCGATTGTTAACCAGGAATTACAGCCCGTACCTGAAAGATCTATTGCTGAAAATATTTATATTGGCCGATATCCAACCAAAAAGATTGGACCTATAAGTGTTGTAGACCATAAGGCGATGAGAGAGGGTGCTAAAAGAGTTCTTGATGATTTAGGTATTGACTTTGATGTCGATGCTAAACTTGGTTCTCTAACTATTTCTCAACAGCAGCTGGTTGAAATCTGTAAGGCTTGTGTCTATGATGCCAAGATTATCATTCTTGATGAACCAACTTCATCATTAACTTCGCAAGAAGTATCTAAACTGTTTGAAATCATCAATAAGTTAAGAGATAAAGGTTGTGGTATTATCTACATCTCTCATAAGATGGATGAAATCCTAAAGATTTCTGATGAAGTAACTATCATGCGTGATGGTCAATATGTTGGCACATGGCCTACAGAGGGTTTAACAATTGATTTCATCATTAAGAATGAAGTTGGTCGAGAAATGACTAATATGTATCCACCTAAGACTAATACACCAGGGGAAGTGGTGCTTAAAGTAGAAAACTATACTTCACCATTTGCTTATTCATTTAAGGATTGTTCATTTGAATTAAAACGCGGAGAAATCCTGGGTGTAGCAGGTCTGGTTGGTGCTCAACGAACTGAACTGATGGAAGCTATCTATGGTTTAAGATCTAAGACCAGCGGTAAGCTTACTTTGAATGGTGAAGAGATAAGTATTGAAAAACCAATTGATGCAATGAACAATGGTTTCGCTCTTCTGACAGAAGATAGAAGAGGTTCAGGAATCTTCGGTGTTCTATCAATTAAGGATAATGTTTCAATCGCTTCTTTAAGTGATTATCTAAAATATCGATTTGTATTAAATGGAAAGGCTATTAATGAAGTAGTAGAAAAGTCTATCGCTTCGCTTTCTATTAAATGTCCATCTTCAAAAGAACTAATTCAAAACCTATCTGGTGGTAACCAGCAAAAGGTAATCATCTCAAGATGGCTGGCTAAAGAACCAGACATCCTGATTATGGATGAACCAACCAGGGGTATTGACGTAGGTGCCAAGTATGAAATCTATTCAATAATTTCTAGATTGGCAAATGAAGGTAAGTGCATCATCATGATTTCATCTGAAATGCCAGAATTAATTGGTGTTGCCAATAGAATTATGGTAATGTGCGAAGGCAAGATCTCCGGCTTTGTTGAAGGAGATGATATGAATCAGGAAAAGATCATGGATTTAGCTACTAAATTCATGCAGGGAGGTTTAGATGATGAAAAATAAGAACTGGTCACAATGGCTATTAGATAATGCCGTTATTATATTGATTTTATGTTCTGCTGTAGTTGTAGGTTTTATGAGACCTAACTTCTTCTCAGTAGCTAACTTAAAGAACTTAATTTCAAACGCTTCTATCAGATTTGTAATTGCACTGGGTATTTCTGGTGTTCTAATTATGAAAAACAACGATCTATCTGCCGGTCGTCAGGTAGGTTTCGCTTCTTGCATCGCTGCTACTTTACTACAAAGAGCAGACTACAGTGCAAAGGTTTATCCAAATTTACCAGAAATGAATATGTGGCTGGTACTAATCATCATCATGATTGGTTTCGCCATTGTCTTTGGTACTATCAATGCAATTGTTGTAGCTAAGTTCCATGTACCAGCATTTATCGGTACTTATGGTATGCAGACTGTTGTTTATGGTATCTGTCTGGTATTTACTGGTGCTAACCCAATTGGTGGTCTGGTTCAGGAATATAAGGATTTATGTTCAGGCTCACTGTTCAATATCCAAATCTTATCTAATCTTGGTGTAATCGCAGCAATTGTTGGTGTAGTATTCTGGTTCTTATACAACCACACTCCATATGGTAAGAAGATGTATGCTGTAGGTGGTAACTCAAGTGCTGCAGAAGTAGCTGGTATCAATATCTTTAAGATGACACTTACTTCTTATATGATAGCCTCTGCATGTTTCGCTTTAGCTGGTTTTATGCTTGGTGGTAAATCTGGTGGTACTGCTGCTTCAATGGGTGAAGGCTATGAACTATTCGCGATCGCTGGCTGTACTATCGGTGGTGTATCAGTAAATGGTGGTACTGGTAAGGTATCAGGCGTCCTAATCGGTGTACTTGTCTTTGAAGTATTAAAGATTGAATTACAGTTCTTAGGCGTAGACGTAGCTTATACATATATCGTTCAGGGTATCGTTATCGTCTTTGCGATTGCTCTCGATATTCGAAAATACATACGAAAGAAATAATGAAAAATTGTCCTCATCCTGGGGACAATTTTTATTAAACCGTTTTCATTTAAAATGTAACCGTAATCATTTTATGAAGCTCTTGAATTATTAAAATAGCGTATTAATATTTAATTGTTCAAAGAACAAGAGGTATTAAAATGAAAGTACTATTTGCATTATTATTAGTTGCAGTATCATTCGCAGTTATTTATTTCATCGTTAAAGACAGAAGAATGACTAACTGGGAAGAAACTTCAATTCTTAAGAAATCAGGTTTTAATAGAGTAGGTTAAAGAAAACACATCTTGCGATGTGTTTTTATTTTGCGTCTTCTTTTTCGTTCCTTAGACACAAGAAGAATTTTAGAATATTGATTAGTATTGCAAATATTGATACCAAGAAGAAGAATAACTGATATGTAGTACCAGTAATAGCGGTAATCGCTAAGGCAAAGAATAAGATAAACTGCCAGTTAGTTGATTTGGCGATACGCATCTGATCTTCCTTGAATGAATGATTAGCTATTTCTTGCTTGAAAGGGGCCTTTTCCCAAATTGTTCTTGAGAATGTTTTTTGTACATAATAACCCAGCAAGAAGAGAAGTATGAAGACTGGTATCAGAAACCAGTTCATGCCAAAGATATAGAAAACCATAGCTGTAACAAGGGATAAGAATAAATAGAAGAATTCGCTTAGTACCAGATACAGGAGTACATCAGATTCTGAGATGTATCTTGATGATATCTTTTGGCACTTTTCACACTGAATTCTGCCAACTTTAAACTGTTCTAATTGAGTGTCTACTTTGATGGTGATATCTTCACCACATTTTTCACATTTGATTCGCATATTCCAATTATATCAAGGATAGCGAGACATAATTATTGATAAGTATTCATTATGTGATTCCAAAAAGAAAATGTCCTAAGTAAACCAAATAGAAAATGTCCCAAT
>JAUNCS010000061.1 GCA_030526485.1 Erysipelotrichaceae bacterium
AATTCTATTTCTATACAACAGTTTCTATTCTTCTTACTATATTCAACTATTCTTCCCTCAAAGTCTTTTAAAGGACCAGAAACAATTCTTACCTGACCATTATCCTTAATAGCCCTTGATACTGAAATAAAGCCTTCAATATCAAGTACATAATTAGCATAGTCTAAATCAGATCCATACAGCTTACCACTATCATTTTCCTTACTAAGTATCTTAAAGTAATGATACTTACTCTTTACTTTAGCTAAGGAATAATCTTTTTTAACATATAAGAAGATATAGCTCTTCAGCATGATTTCTTCTACATCATACTTCTTGCCCTCTTTGGACCTGTGAGCCATCTTACATAGAGGTGTAGCCAATAAGTAGTCATAATCATTATTAAGTTCTGTAGCAATGGTCTTTTCTAGACCGTGTCTCGTAAAAAGACAATAAGCATCATATCCCTCACTTATCAGTTCTATCTTTCTTTGTTTAAGATTGTCATCAAAAGTCCAAAACATATTTCAATTATAAAATATTTATATTTTTTTATTTAATGTGTAATTTTTTAATATTTTACACATAAAACTGATAAAAATTACACTTAATGTATAATTTTGACTATCGAGGGACAGTTTATGGAAAACAAACAAATTAAATCATTTAAAGTAGCAACCATTACCATTGGCCTAATTATGCTGATGGTCTATATAGCTACATTATTTATAGAAGGATGCCATCTTTCTATTAGTAAATTCCTATTATCACCATTACTGGTATTAGGAGCTAATGGCAGTGCCACTATTATTGCGGTTATCATCTTCCTATTAATAATAGGTGGCGTTACCAATACATTAAATGAATGTGGCTTTATTGAATATCTATTAAATAAGTTAGTGGGAATATATGGTGATCAGAAATATAAATTGATGTATGTGCTGGTCTTCTTCTTTATGGCCCTGGGCTCATTAATTGGCTCCTTTGAAGAAGTAGTACCACTGGTACCCCTGGTTGTAGCCCTAAGCATGAAACTGGGCTTTGATGAATGTCTGGGTGTCGGTATGAGCTTACTAGCAGTAGGTTGTGGCTTTGCAGCTGGTGTCTTTAATCCCTTTACTATCGGTGTAGCCCAAAGTCTTGCAAATCTTCCAATGTTTTCAGGGGTATCACTAAGACTATTGTCATTTATCTTAATTTATTTACTATTAACTGCTTTCTTACGCTATAAGGCTAAGGGATGTGAAAAAGATATGCATCACTTGGATCTCTTATTTGGTGTAGATCCTAATAAAGATAGAGCCATTCTTACTTTTGGAACTATTCTAATCATTGGCTTTATCTGCGTCCTTTCTTCACCATTTATTAAAGTCTTACAGGACTATACCATGATCATAATAGCCCTATGCTTCCTAATTGGTGGAAGCATGGCCTCATTTATCTCAGGACTTGATTTAAAGACCTTTGGAAAGAGTTTTCTTAAAGGAGTAATAGATGTAGCTCCATCAATTCTATTAATCCTTATGGCCTCTAGTATTCGCTTTTTAATGGAAGAAAGTGGCATGATAAACATTGTTTTAGATAAGGCAACTTCTATTGCTGGCAATCTAAATAACGTTGGCTTAATACTGTTTATTTATCTTTTATGTCTGATACTGGAAATCTTTGTACCAAGTGGCTCAGCCAAGGCTTTCTTATTAATACCAATCATTACGCCTTTAGCCGCTAAATTTGGCATCTCCAGCCAGCTATGCATACTGGCCTATGCCTTTGGCGATGGTTTCTCTAATGTCCTATATCCTACTAATCCCGCTCTTTTAATATCACTGGGACTGATACAGATGGACTATAAGAAGTGGTTTAAGTGGTCTGTTTCTTTTCAGCTGCTTAATCTCTTGCTAACCAGTAGCATCTTATTACTGGGATTATTTATTGGCTATTAATTCCTTGGTATAATTATTGTAGTTATATAAGGAATAAATAATATGAACAACTACAAAGAATACAAAGGAAAAATGGCTTTTCATCCTGGATTTTATTTAGAAGAAATAATGAAAGAAGAAAAGTTAGATATTAAGGAATTTGCTAGCAAATTGAAAATCAGTCCTGATAAACTGTCAAAAATATTAAATGGCAAATCAGATATTGATGAAGAAATTGCAAATGAGTTATCTAACAATTATCAAATAAGTAAAGACTGCTGGTTTAACTTACAAAAAACTTATAAAGAAGATATTAAAGGCATGTTGTGAAACATGTCTTTATTATGTTTACATATAAAATATTTGTGTTATAACTATATTAGCACTCAGATATATTGAGTGCTAAAGGAGTGATAAAATGGCAATTAAACAATTTAAAACAGAGTCAAAAAGACTACTAGATTTGATGGCTAATTCCATCTATACAAATACAGACATCTTCCTAAGAGAACTGATCTCTAACGCAAGTGACGCAATCGATAAAAGATACTTCATGTCTTTAACTGATAGCAGCATTACTGCTGATGATTTAAAGATTAAAGTAGTTCTAAACAAGAAAGACAGAATCATCACTATTGAAGATAATGGTGTTGGTATGTCTAAGGAAGACTTAGAAAACAATTTAGGTACTATCGCTAAATCAGGTTCACTTGAATTTAAAGAACAGATTGAAGAAAAAGATGAAATTGATATTATTGGTCAATTTGGTGTAGGCTTCTATTCAGCATTTATGATTGCTGATAAGATTGAAGTTCTATCTAAGAAAGTAAATGAAGAAAAAGCTTACCTATGGACTGGTACTATGGATGGCTATGAAGTAAAGGCTGCTAAAAAGGATGGCCCTGGTACTTTAATTACTCTTTATGTAAAAGAAAATACCAAGGAAAAGAAATATGATCCATATTTAGAAGACTATGAAGTAAAGAGTCTAATCAAGAAATACTCAGACTTCATCAGATACCCTATTGTCATGGATGAAGAAACTGAAGTAGATGGCAAGAAAATCATTGAGGAAAAGACAGTTAACTCAATGGTTCCTCTATGGAAAAAGAACAAAAAAGACATCAAGGAAGAAGACTACAATGAGTTCTATTCAATGTCTTACTATGACTTTGAAAAGCCATTAAAGACACTACACTACAAGGTTGAGGGTAACACTTCTTATTCAGCATTACTGTTTATTCCAGGTGTACGTCCATTTAACTACTACTCTACTGACTATAAGCTTGGTCTAAAGCTATATTCAAAGGGTGTATTTATTAAAGATGAAGCCAAGGAACTGGTAAGTGACCACTTCAGATTCATTAGAGGTGTCATTGACTCTGATGATTTATCATTAAACATCTCTAGAGAAATCCTGCAGGAAGACCACCAGATGGCAGCTCTAAAGAAATCAATCGATAAAAAGATTAAGGGTGCCTTAGAAAAGATGCTGAAGGATGATAGAGAAACATATGAAAAGTTCTTTGACCAGTTTGGTACACAGTTAAAGTTTGGTACATATGATAACTATGGTATGAACAAAGATGAGCTGATTGATCTGCTAATGTTTAAGTCATCATATGAAGACAAATATGTAACATTAAAAGAATATGTTTCAAGAATGAAAGAAGACCAGAAAGACATCTATTATGCAGCTGGTGAAACTATTGAAGCAATCAAAGAGTTACCTCAACTTGAAAAAGTCTTAGACAAGGGCTATGAAGTACTATACTTTACTGAAAATGTCGATGAATTTATGACTAATGTCATCTTCAACTACGATGGCAAGAACTTTAAGTCTCTACAGTCTGGTGATCTTGATCTAGATACCAAGGAAGAAAAAGAAGAAATTGAAAAGAAGGCTGAAGATAATAAGGATTTATTAAACAGCTTAAAAGAAGCCCTAAAAGAAAAAGTAGAAGACGTTAAGCTTTCAACTAGACTTAAGAACTCTCCTGTCTGCCTTGTATCAGAAGACGGCTTATCATTTGGCATGGAAAGAACACTAAATGCCATGAACCAGGGTTCTGTTAAGGCTAAGAAAGTACTGGAAATCAATGCCGATCATGAAATCTTTAAGGCCTTAGCCAAGACTTTTGAGGCAAATGAAGCAGTTGATGAATATGCAAACCTTCTATACGATGAAGCATTATTAATCGCTGGACTACCTATTGAAGATCCACTAAGCTATACAAAACGCATTAATGAATTGATGCTGAAGGCTATGAAATAAGACAATGACCTCTGATGGAGGTCATTTTTTATTGAAAAATGACAAAATTACTACTGATTCATTATTGAAAAATGACAAAATTGAGTTTTACGGATAGTGTAAATTAATCTGTGTAAGTTAGTTAAGAGCGTACGGCTTAGCTGCTTA
>JAUNCS010000028.1 GCA_030526485.1 Erysipelotrichaceae bacterium
ATGAGGGCTATGCCCGAAAAAGAAAAACAACCGGCTAGGCCGGTTGATGATTATTGTCTGTATAGCTGTGCTATAATTATTAGGATTATTATAAAGGAGCTTTTCGTATGCCTACAAAGTATAATTTTGAGGAAATTGTATCTCATTTAAAGAGCAGTGGTTATGTTTACCAGGGCTCAGAAATCTATGGTGGTTTATCTAACTCTTGGGATTTCGGTATTCTTGGTGCCGCACTTAAAAAGAATATAAAAGACTTATGGTGGAAGGAATTTATTGAAACTTCTCCATACAATGTTGGTATTGATTCTGCCATTCTAATGAACACTAAGACTTGGGAAGCAAGTGGTCACTTAAAGGGCTTTGCGGATGCCATGGTTGACTGTAAGGAATGTAAGGGTCGTTTCAGAGCTGATAAGTTAATCGGTGACGCTACTGGTTTATCAGCTGAAGGCAAGACTTTTGAAGAAATGGATAAGATGATTGAAGAAAACAACATCGTTTGTCCAGAATGTGGTAAGCACAACTTCACAAATGCCAGAGCTTTCAACTTAATGTTTAAGACTTTCATTGGTACTCTTGAAGATGCTAAGTCTGCAGTATATCTAAGACCAGAAACTGCCCAGGGTATCTTTGTTAACTTCAATAATGTTTTAAGAACTTCAAGAAAGAAACTTCCTTTCGGTATTGGCCAGATCGGTAAGTCTTTCCGTAATGAAATCACTCCAGGTAACTTCATTTTCCGTGTAAGAGAATTTGAACAGATGGAACTTGAATTCTTCTGCAAGCCTGGTACTGACTTAGACTGGTATAAGTACTGGGTTGATACTTGCTACAACTTTGTAAGAAGACTTGGTATTAAAGAAGAAAATCTGCGTATCAGAGAACACGACAAGGAAGAATTATCTTTCTATTCTAAGGGTACAAGTGATATTGAATATGCTTTCCCATTCACTGATTGGGGTGAAGTATGGGGTATCGCTGATAGAACTGACTATGACTTAGGCAGACATTCAGAAGCTTCAGGCAAGGAATTAAACTACCTTGATCCAGAAACTAATGAAAAGTACATCCCTTATTGTGTAGAACCTTCTGTT
The DNA here is from genome assembly GCA_030526485.1 of Erysipelotrichaceae bacterium. Taxonomy (GTDB): domain Bacteria; phylum Bacillota_I; class Bacilli_A; order Erysipelotrichales; family Erysipelotrichaceae; genus Colivicinus. The sequence continues at coordinate 1,095 of JAUNCS010000028.1, forward strand.
GGTGTTGAAAGAATGTTCTTAATGATCTGTTGTGATGCTTATGACAAGGAACAACTTTCTGAAAAGGATGAAAGAATCGTAATGCACTTACATCCTGCTGTAGCTCCAGTAAAGGCTTGTGTATGTCCTTTATCTAAGAAGCTAAGCGAACCAGCAACAGCGCTATTTAGAGATTTAGCTGGCGAATTCCATTGTGAATATGATGAAGCTGGTTCAATCGGTAAGAGATATAGAAGAAATGATGCGATTGGTACACCTTTCTGTATCACATTTGACTTCGATTCTGAAACTGATGGTTGTGTAACTATCAGAGAAAGAGATTCAATGGAACAGACTCGTGTAAAGATCGAAGATGTAAAACAGTATATTAAAGAGAGAATTGCATTTTAGTAATTGATGAGAGTATCAGAAGAAACGATTAATGATATTAGGAAGAGCGCCAATATAACTGATGTAATTGGCCATTATATTCCGCTGACGAAAATGGGCAAGGGTTATAGGGCCGTTTGTCCTTTTCATGATGATCATGATCCTTCCATGACTATCTCTGAAGATAAACAGATTTATAAATGCTTTGTTTGTGGCAATGGTGGCAATGTCTTCACCTTTGTCTCAAACTTTAAAAAGATTTCTTTTCTGGAGAGTGTAATTGAAGTAGCCAATGTCATTGGTAAGCCTCTGGACATTGAATACAGTGCTCCCAAGAAAGAAAATCGCTATCAGCGTTATTTCGATATTTTAAATGATTATGTTGAATATACAAACTACCTCTTAACAGCTACTAAACTTGGCTTGGAGGCTAAGGAATATTTAAGTAAGAGAGGAATTGATGAAGAAATCATCAATGAATTCCAGATTGGCTATAATCCGGGTGACAACAAGGTTTATGCAACCCTGAAGTCCAAGAATTACAGCGATGAAGATATGATAAAGGTCAATATTGCCAGAATGGGCAACAGTGGCATGAATGATGTCTTCTATAAAAGAATTACCTTCCCAATACATGACAAGGATGGTAACCCTATCGCTTTTACTGCCCGTGACTTTACTGGTTTTAGTGAATCCAAGTACATCAATACTGCGGAGACACTTATTTATTCCAAGGGTAATGTCTTGTTCAATGAACACCGTGCTAAGGCCAACAGTAAGCAACTTGGCAGTGTAATAGTCTGTGAAGGGGTAATGGATGTCATCGCTTATGCCAGAGCCGGTATTAGAAATGTTGTGGCAACACTGGGTACTGCTTGTACTAAGCAGCAGCTTGATTTATTAAGGAATCTGGCTAGGACTGTTGTCTTATCCTATGATGGCGATAGAGCTGGTAAGACTGCCAATATGAAGGTTGGTGAGCTCTTATTAAGCGAAGGAATAAATGTTGAAGTGGTTGATAATAACACGGGTCTTGATCCTGATGAAATTATCAGCAAGTATGATAAAAATGCCTTAAGAGACTTAAGCAGCAAGAAGATTTCGTATCTAGACTACGCTATTAAGTACTATAAGGAAATCTATAATCTTGATAACTATGCTGATCGCAAGGCTATGGCTATTAAGGTTTCTAAACTGATTGATAAACTGACTGATAAGGATGATAGAGAAAACTATGCCAATGAGCTTTATGAATTAACTAAGATTCGTAAAATAGCTGGTGAAAATAGACCCATTAATCCTAATCAGAAGACAGTTTATAAGGAGTATAGTCTGTCTCTTGATGGTTTAACCAAGGCAGAATATACAATTCTGATGGAAATGGTTTTATCAGTGGATGGTAAAAACATTTATCAAAAGGAGTTGGGGTATTTACTGGATGAGGATAATGGTTATCTGGCCAATATCATCATTGATGAATATCGCAAGCATAACGAGTGTCGATTATCAAGAATCTATGATGAGGTAGATTCAGATAAGATAAAGAATCTGATTACAACTTTAAGTACATTGGATTCATTACCTGATAAATATGATCCGGAGCTTTTAAGGGGTTCAATTCAAAGAGTAAAAGAGGAGATCAAGAAGCATAAGCTGGAAGATCTTCGTGGCAAGATTGCCAAGAGTGAAGTAGTTGACCCAGAAATGACCAGAAAGTATTTGAAGGAATATAGTGACTTACTAAAAGAACTAGGAGGAAAGCAGAATGGCTAAGAAAACCGTAACAGAAGAAAAGAAGACAGTGGCTGAGGAAACTGTGGAAAAGGAAGTTAAGACACCTAAACCTAAGAAGCAGATTTCTATTGCTAAGCCAAAGAAGTATGAACCTCGTGTTATTAGAGAGGAAAACCCTCGTAAGAGTTCAAGACAGGCTACTGCTTTCAATGGCAGAAAGTTTAATGATCTTGATGAATTAAAGGCTTTCTTATTAGAACAGAATAAGAAGAGAGTGGAAATTGAACAGAAAGATGTTATCCAGGCTCTTGATCGTTTTGATATGTCTGATGATGACGTAGAAGAATTCTACGACTGGGCTAATGACAATGGCTTAGACCTTGTTGATGAAGAGGAAGAAGCTGAAGAATTAGCTGATGATGACTATCTTTCAAGTGAAGATGAAGATGGCATGGATTCTGAAAAGAATATTGTCATCAACTATGAAGCTGCCAGTGCATATACAAAGGTTAACGACCCAGTTAAGATGTATCTTAAGGAAATTGGTCGTGTTCCACTACTAAAGGCTGACCAGGAAATTGAAATCGCTAAGCGTATTGAAAATGGTGGTCCAGATGGTGAAGAAGCCAAGAAGGAACTTGTCAGTGCCAACTTAAGACTGGTTGTCGCAATTGCCAAGAAATATACTGGTAGAGGTATGTTATTCCTTGACTTAATCCAGGAAGGTAATATGGGTCTTATTAAGGCCGTTGATAAGTTTGACTACCATAAGGGCTTTAAGTTCTCTACTTACGCTACTTGGTGGATCAGACAGGCTATTACCCGTGCTATTGCTGACCAGGCAAGAACTATTAGAATTCCTGTTCATATGGTTGAAACTATCAACAAGATGACTAGAATTCAAAGACAGCTGGTTCAGGAACTTGGTAGAGATCCAAGTGCTGAAGAAATTGCGGCTAAGATGGGCAATGGTATGACAGCTGATAAGGTTAGAGAAATCCAGAAGATTGCCCTGGATCCAGTTTCACTTGAAACACCAATCGGTGAAGAAGATGATTCTCACTTAGGTGATTTCATTGAAGATAAGGATGCAACTTCTCCTGACCAGTACGCTAATAACGAATTATTAAAAGATGAAATTAACCTTGTTCTTCAGTCCTTGACTGAAAGGGAAGAAAAGGTTCTAAGATTAAGATTTGGTCTTGTTGATGGCAGAACCAGAACTCTGGAAGAAGTAGGTAAGGAGTTCGACGTAACAAGAGAAAGAATCAGACAGATTGAAGCTAAGGCTTTAAGAAAGCTTAAGAACCCAACTAAGTGCAAACGTTTAAAAGAATTTTTGGATGATAAGCGCTAATGTTATCTAAGAGGTTATTGGAAATAAGTAAAATGATAACAGAAAATGAGGTAGTATACGATGTCGGTTCCGACCACGGCTTACTGCCTTGTTTTTTAGTTACCAACAATATCTGCAAGAAGGCCTACGCTTCAGATAATAAAGATGGTCCTTTATCAAAGGCCAAGGAAAATATTGAAAAGTTCAATCTGACTGGTAAGGTTGTGCCAATTCTGGCTGATGGCATAGAAAAAATCAGGGATGATGTCACTACCATCACGATTGCCGGTATGGGTTTTCATACGGTTAAGCATATCCTTGATGGTAAGGACTTAAGTAAGTATAAAAAGATCATTGTTCAGGTCAATAAGGATGTTCCAAGTCTAAGAAGGTACATTTCGGATAGACACTTTACGATAATTGATGAAAAAGTGGTTCACGATGATTTTTATTATGAAATTGTGGCATTTAGTCCTGAGTATCATGAGAAATACAGTGAAAAAGAGATTGAATTTGGCCCAATTCTGATGAAAAATAGTGAAAATATCTATTTGGAATATTTAAATTCACGCAAAAACATGTATTTGTCTATCTATAAAAAGGCTCACAAGGAGGAATACCTCGAAAAAGCCCGTAAAATAGAGGAACTTATTGATATAATAAACAAGACTCGGTCAAATTAACAAAGGGGGAACTATGTTAAAAAGTAACAATTCTTTACTAGAGAATATGTTTTCAAGCAAGGAAGGCTTTAAGGATACTTTCAAGACTTTTCTTGAAATCAAGTTCGGTAAATCAGTTGAAGACTCTACCGCCATTGAACAGTACACTGCACTAGGTTCAATGATCATGTCTTATTCTATGCATAACTGGAAGAAGACAAGAGAAACAGTTAGAAAAAAGAATCATAAAATGCTTTACTATTTCTCATTAGAATTCTTAATGGGAAGAATGTTAAGTAACAACCTGATGGCACTAGGTGTCTATGGTGTAGCAAAAGAGGGCTTAGCTGATTTAAACATTGATATCAATGATATCGAAGACTGTGAAGCTGATGCTGGTTTAGGTAATGGTGGTCTAGGTAGACTGGCTGCTTGTTTCCTTGATTCATTAGCTAGCTTAGACTATCCAGGTAATGGTAATACTATCCGTTACAAGAATGGTTTATTCAAACAGTTAATCGTTGATGGCAAGCAGGTTGAAGTACCTGATCAGTGGTTACGTTATGGCTATCCATGGGAAACTAGAAAGCCATATAGAGGTGTAGAAGTTCGTTTCTATGGTAATGTTGATATCTATAGAGATGAAAACGGTGATTTACAGTTTGAACACAAGAACTATGAATCAGTATTAGCTGTACCATACGATATGCCTATCGTTGGTAGCAATACTAGCACTACAAATACTTTAAGAATGTGGTCTGCTGAACCAAGTGATGAATTACCTGGTGATAAGCCATACCATGAATACTTACAGGAAGTAGAAAAGATCTGTCTTAACCTATATCCTGAAGATTATTCAGAAGAAGGTAAGTACACTCGTATCAAACAGGAATACTTCTTTGTTTGTGCTGGTTTAACTACTATCTTAAATGACCACTTAGCTAATTACGGCACTTTAGATAACTTAGCTGATAAGGTAACTATTCAGTTAAATGATACTCACCCAGCTCTTGCAGTAGCTGAATTAATGAGACAGTTAATGGATGACCACGGTTATGCTTGGGCTAATGCATTTGATATTGTTAAGAATGTATTTGCATACACTAACCATACAGTATTAAGTGAAGCTCTAGAAAAATGGCCTGTTAAGTACATCCAGACACTACTTCCAAGAATCTACTTAATCATTGAAGAAATCGACAACCAGTTCACAACTCAGTTAAGAAACATGGGCAAGAGCGAAGACTTCATTGAATCAGTAAGAATCATTTCTGGTGGCAATATCAGAATGGCTTACCTTTCAATCGTAGGTTCATACTCAGTAAATGGTGTAGCTGGTCTACATACTCAGATTCTTATCGATGGTATCTTCAAGAACTTCTATGAAATCTATCCAGAAAAGTTCAACAACAAGACTAACGGTATCACTCAGAGAAGATGGTTTGAATACTCTAACCCTGAACTAAAGGGCTTAGTTGAAAAATATACTAAGAAGGACTTAAGCAAGAACTTCAACAATATCGAAAAGTTATTAGATTCTGTTGATAATGAAAAGCTTCAGAAGGAATTCTTAGAAGTTAAGTATGACAAGAAATTAGCTCTTTCTGCTTACCTTTACAAGTTATATGGTATTGAATTAGATCCTAATTCAATCTTCGATGTACAGGCTAAGAGACTTCACGCATACAAGAGACAGTTATTAAACATCATGTATGTAATCTCTCTATACAAGGAAATTAAGAGAAATCCTAATTTCACAATGCCTAAGACTTCTTTCATCTTCGGTGCTAAGGCTGCTGGTACTTACTGGTTCGCTAAGGATGTTATCAAGCTAATCAATGCTGTAGCTAAGAAGATTGATGAAGATCCACAAGTTTCTAAGTTCATCAAGGTTGTATTTATTCCTAACTACCGCGTAACTATCGCTGAAAAGCTAATGCCTGCTGCTGATATCTCTGAACAGATTTCAACTGCTGGTAAGGAAGCTTCTGGTACTGGTAACATGAAGTTCATGATGAATGGTGCTGTTACTCTAGGTACAATGGATGGTGCTAACGTTGAAATCCATGACTTAGTAGGTGATGACAACATCGTTATCTTCGGTTTAAATGAACAGGAAGTTAAGCAGTTAAAGCCTAACTACCGTCCATATGAATACTACTTAAATAATCCAGTATTAAAAGAAGTTATCGATTCATTCGTTGATGGTACTTGGTCAAATGACAGAGAAGCATTCAGAGACATCTATAACGAATTCATGTTAAGAAATGATGAATATCTAATCTTAGCTGACTTCGAATCTTACAAGGCTGCTCATGACAAGATCTATGGTCTATACCAGGATAAGTCAAAGTGGGCTAAGATGTGTCTTGTAAACATTGCTAAGTCTGCTTACTTCTCAAGTGATAGAACAATCACTGACTACGTAAACGACATCTGGCACTTAGAAAAAATGTAATAATCTTAGAAGAGGTTCTATGTAACCTCTTCTTTTAAAAAAGGATGGTATATGAAAAAGTTATTAAATATTTTATTAGTCTTATTGATACTTATCGCTTTTGCTGGCTGTTCAAAGAAGGAACAGTCAAATATCGAAGTAAATGGTCAGTCTGTGACTGTCGAAGACTTCCTTATCGATAGTCTAAAGACTTATATGAGCACAGAACAGTTCGCTCTTAGAGTGAAGAATTTTAAAGAAGTTACTGAAAATGAAGAATCTAAAGATTTTACAGTAACAAAGGCTATTGAACTAAAGGCTAATGATGGCGACAAAGAATTGCATTTCCTTTTAGTTAAGGCTGATTGGGAATATTATATTGAAGACTTTGGAATTGCTGCAGAAATCTCAATTGTCGTTAATTATGATGATCCATCTATGATTTATGACAGCTTTGAAGTAAATGAATTATCAACTGCAGAAGAAGGTTCTGATGCATACTGGTGCTATCTGTTAATGAATGGCCCATTTGTTGGTATGGATTATACAAACGGCACTTTAGTTAACAATGATGAGACAAGAGTAGAAATGTCTAAGGATTCTATAAAGAGAATCAACGAAGCTTTATATAAGTAATTACAGAAGGGGTTCGAAAGAACCTTTTCTTAATGGTCAAAGTCATTGACGATGTCTAATGTAGAGAATAAAATTCAATGGTAAAATTATTTTGATTTAATAGAGGGACAGTATATGAAGAAACTGATAATAATATTGCTTATAACAGGCTTGCTTAGCGGTTGTCAAAAGGCTGGTTCTGGCGATAATAATAAAACAAATGCTGGTAAAACAGTTATTACCATTACGACAACTTATGACTTAACAGAATTTGAAAAGGGCTTGGAAGCCAAGTATTCAAATATCGATTTAAAGGTTGAAGTAATGGCTACTGGTACCATCAATGGTGAAATTACCAGAAGACTTAGAAATAATCATGGTTCTGATCTGATTGTTACCAATCTGCCATATGGTGAAATTAAGGACTATACATATAACTTAAGTGCTGAATCTTTTGTTGAGAACTACCAGTCAGCTATCACCAAGAGTATTGTGGTTGATGGTGAAAACAGATACCTGGCACTTCCTGGTACTTATTATGGCTATATCGTTAATAAGACTTTACTGGATGAACTTAATCTCTCACTTCCTGAAACTACTAACGATATCTTAAATATCTTTAAAGTGGCTAAGGAAAAAGAAGTGGGTGTTTCTAAGGAAACTGGTGCGGTCTTTGGCTTATCAGATGTAGGTGCCAGCTTCTTTGGTGCATACTTCACTGCTGATTATGCAACTGACTATTTAACTAATTCTGATGGAGCTAAATGGTTATTTGACTTTGAAAATAAGGAAGCTACTTTTAAGGGTTCTTGGGAACATTCTATCGACTTCATTAAGGAATGTATTGATAAGGGCTATCTTGATGCGAATAAGCTGATCGTTTTCTATAATGGTCGTTTAGAAGAAAGTGTAAACAGTTTTAAGGCTGAGGAAAATATCCCTAATCGTACAGCTATTATGACTTATGGCAATCTGGAAATGTTAAAGCAGATTGAAGAAAAGACGGATGATGAAATCGTAATGGTCCCATGTCTTCCTAGAAGCAGTGATGGCAATAAGCTTTTAAGTTCAGTTTCTAATAATTTCATTGCGATTAATAAATCATTAGAAAATGATAAGACTAAGCTGAATGCTGCTTTATCAGTATTGGATTATTTATCAAGTGAAGAGGGACAGGCTAAGTGGATCGAAGATTCTGTTTGTCCGCATTCATTTATCAATGGCTACAAGATAGATCTAAACACAATCCCGGATAGTATCCGTGAATACGTAAACAGTGAAACGGTCTTTACTAATCCATTCCCAACTAACTTATTAAGCTATATCGGCAAGAACCTGATTGGTGCTGCCAAGGGACAGCTGGAACTTGATAGAGCTTTAGAATTAATTGATGATTATTATCGCTTAGGTTCTGATGAAATCGAATATGACTTATCAGTAGTTGGTACTGTAGCTGCTGATATGCTTTATGAAAACTACAATACCAGAAAAATGGAAACCGAAATCGGTAATCTGATTGCTGATGCGGTTAAGGAAATGGCGGATGCCGATGTAGCTCTGGTAAATGGTGGAGCTATTCGTTCAAGTATTTATAAGGGCGATGTGACTGGTGAAGATTTAAGCTATGCTTCTCCATACAACAATATGGTTGTGGTAGCAGAAATCAGTGGATCCGCTTTAAAAGAAGCTATTACCAATGGTATTCAGAAGACCTGGAAACCTGCTGGTCAGTTCTTGCAGGTAGCTGGTATCAAGTATTCATATAAGCCAGCCAATAATGAAAATGAAACTGCAGAACTTGTTTCTATCACTTATGCTGATGGAAGTGAAATAAAGGATGATGATTTAATCGCTGTTGCCTACACTGACTATATGGGTGGCAAGAGTGGCTATATTGATGCAGGTGATGGCTATACCATGCTAAATGTTTTGGATGAAAATAGTCCTATTACCGCTAAATTAATTACTAATACAAATAAGACTTTCCGTGATGCCTTAAAGGAATACTTTGAGAATCATAAGGATGAAGAAATTAAAGCACAATTAGAAGGTAGAATTACTATTGTTGAATAAAGAAAGGAGGGACGTGCGATGTTTAAAAATACAAATAATAATAAGTCCCTGCTTTTGACACTGATAGTTGTTATCGTTGTCTCTGTTTTGTCTTTTAAGGGCATACAGGGTATTACTACTGGTTTAGTTACTGACATCTCTAAAAAGATCAGTAAACAGTATTCTGAAGGCTTAAACGAACAGATGTCTTCCCATCTTTCCAATTCCTTTAACTATCGTTTTGGACAGATTGATATGCTTTATAACTCTTTGTCATTAATTGATGACTTGAGTGAAGAAAAGCTTTGTCAGTTTATTCAGAATATTGAAGACAAGAATGAAATTTCCTACTTGGCTTTTGCGGATGAAAACGGCATGGTCTATGAAGGGAATGGCTCATTCCTGGGTACCATGCGTATCAAGATGCTGGGCAGTTTATTAAATGGCGATAAACATGTCGTATCTGATAATGCGACCATTGGCAATGAAAGCTATATTCTTTTTGGCTCTTCTTTTGATAAGCCGGTAAGAATGGGTGACAAGCTAATCTGTGCCAGCATTATTGGTTTATCTAATAATGACTTATCAGAAGAAATTGTTTTGAGCAGTGATATTTCTGGTGGTTTTTCCAGCATTATCAATAAGGATGGTTCCTATGTCGTTAAGAACTCTTTAGAACCGTTCAGTGGTTTAAATGCTTATACAATTTTGGATAAGAACTATAGAGGTATTGAAATTAACTTAAGTGATATCAAAAAAGCAATCAATAATAATGAAAGTATTGCGGTCTATGCGACAGCTGAGGGTGATGATACTTTCTCACTTTTATACTTTGCACCAATTACTGATACTGAATGGTATGCGGTAAATACACTGCCTGGTACTTTTATCAAGACTAATGTTGATGACCTGCAAAGTGGACTGGCAAAGATTTCTACTTTGGGTATGACTTTAGTGGCAGCAGTTATTGCGATGTTACTGCTAAACAGATCAAAGAAGAGTCTTCAAAAGAAACAGGTAGAACTGGAAAAGGCCTACAAGCAGGCGGAAGAAGCCAATAAGGCTAAGACAACTTTCTTATTCAATATGTCTCATGATATCCGTACACCACTTAATGCGGTTACCGGTTTTAATAATATGGCGATGAAAAATATCGACAATAAGGAAAAGGTGATGGATTGCCTGGAGAAATCACAAAGAGCGGGCAATATGCTTCTGTCATTAATTAATAATGTACTGGAGGTAAGCCGTATTGAATCGGGTCAGGTCATCTTAAAAGACCAGCCAGGTGATGTTTATTACAGCTTTGCTAATATTGAACAGACTTTAATCGAAATGGCTGAAGCCAAGAATATTGATCTGACATTTGAAGTAAATGATGTAAAGGATCGTTATGTATACTGTGATTACAGCAAGTGTACAAGAATTCTGGTAAATGTTATTTCTAATGCGATTAAATACACTAACGATGGTGGCTACGTCAAAGTAAGATGTAAACAGCTTGACTATAACAAGGAGGGCTATGGTCTATACCAGTACACAGTTGAAGATAATGGTATTGGTATGAGTGAAGAATTCCAGGAAAAAGTCTTTGAACAGTTCTCAAGAGAAAATACTTCAACTGTCAGTGGTATACAGGGTACAGGTCTTGGCATGGCGGTTGTTAAGTCATTTGTGGAAATGATGGGTGGCGAAGTCAGTGTTCAAAGTAAGCTTAATGAGGGTACAACCTTTACTGTTAAGATTCCTTTTAAACTGCAGGAAGGCAACCAATATATCAACCCACAAACTGGCGAAGTAGTAAATGCTGATGAAGTCATTGAAACAAGAGAAGCAATTGATTTTAAGGGCAAGCGTATCTTACTGGTTGAGGATAATGAATTAAATCGTGAAATAGCTTCTGATTTATTAACTGAAGAAGGCTTTATCATTGAAGAAGCAGAAGATGGCAGTCTGGCTGTCGATATTCTTAAGGATAGAGGTCCTGAATACTATGACTTTATCTTAATGGATATTCAGATGCCTATCATGAATGGTTATGAGGCTACCAAGGCAATAAGAGAAATGTATCCAAACAAACATATTCCAATCATTGCTTTATCAGCCAACGCTTTTGCGGAAGACAAGGAAGCTTCAGCTAAGGCTGGTATGGATGATCATGTAGCTAAGCCTATTAATGTTGATGAATTATTCAAGTCGTTAGCTAGATTTATTAAATAAGCACTAAGCAGTCCAATTGGACTGCTTTCTTTATAAAATATAGGTATGACGATAAGAAAAATAAAAATAATCGACGATGATGGTTTAAGAGAAAAACTTGATTCCATTTATGAAAACAGTTCACATATAAAGATAGCTAAATGGTCACTTTTATTAGCTGAACACATCATTGAAATCGCCGGTATTAATAAAAATGATTATCCACCAATAAGTGAAGGTTTTCATATAAATAAGCTCTGGCAGCTTGGTGAAATGCGTATGCATGACGTAAGACAGGCAGGCTTTAAGATACACCAGATTGCCCGTGTTCAGGAAGATGAAATAAAGAAAACGGCTTTTAGAGTAATAGGTCAGGCAATAGCCAGTGGTCATATGAAGGAACATGGCATGGTAGCCAGTGATTACGCTATTAAAGTAATTAATCTGATGTATCCAAAGAATATGGATAGGGTTATTGAAGAAAGAAAATGGCAAATAAGCGAATTGGAGAAACTATGAAATATACGTGGTTAGATGAATATCTGATGGCTAAGCCAGGGGTTGAAAAAGACTTTAAAGAAGAGTGGCTTTGGCAGCGCTACATGATAGATAAGAAGATGTTTGTAGCCCTGTGTTTTGATGAAAATCACAAGGAAGTATTTATTACCTTGAAGTTAGAACCGGCAGAAGGTGAGCTTCTAAGGGAAGAATATGAGGATATTATTCCTGGCTACTATATGAATAAGATGCACTGGAACTCAATTAAGGCTGATGGTGAGGTTCCCGATGAATTGCTGAAGGACTTATTGGATAAGTCTTATCAGTTAATATTAAATTCTTTCAGCAAGAAGAAACAATTGGAAATATTGTTTACAAATAATAAATAAGAGTTATACTAAATATACCGACAGGTTGTCGGTAAGGAGAGTGCATGAGAGTTGTTAAAGAGGGGAAAGAAAGAAGAAAAGAAATATTGGATGTTTCCGAACGACTTTTTTGTGTAAATGGTTACGATAATACCAGCACTAACGATATTCTGGCTGAAATAGGAATAGCGAGAGGTACTTTGTATTATCACTTTAAATCTAAAGAAGATATCTTGGATGGAATAATTGAAAGAATTATTGATGGTATTGAAAGAAAAGTGGCAGCGGTCGCGTTGAATGAGAAAATGCCGGTACTTGAACGCTTCACCAAAGTGGTTTTAAGTGCCAATGTCGATAATGAAGTTGGTAATATGATCTTGGAACAGGTTCATAAACCGCAAAATGCTTTAATGCATCAAAAAATGGAGGAAAGCCTGCTTAATGCGATAGCTCCTTATTTTGTAAAAGTAATAAAAGACGGCATTAAAGAAGGAATTATGAAAAGCGATTATCCAGAAGAAGTTATTGAAATGACCTTGTCTTATGCTAACAAAACTTTTGATGATACGATTGATTATCCTGAAGATTTAAAACTTAAAAAGGTTCAGGCTTTCATCAGAAACTCAGAACTCTTATTGCAGATGAAAGAGGGTAGCCTATACGAGGCGATGATGCCGATGTTTTATCGAAAATAATAATGGGAAAATATTCCCATTATATTTTGACCATAAACCGACAATCTGTCGGTTCTGTAATAGAAAGAAAAAAATGTATGAAAAATAATTATGGAAAATTTATTTTGTTGTGGCTTGGACAGTTAATCTCAGCAATAGGTGGTGGTCTTACCAGTTTTGGTTTAGGAGTTTACATATTCGAAAAGACTGGCAGCGCTGCCAGTATGGCACTTATTACATTACTGGGCTTTTTACCAACATTACTGTTTAGTGTTCCTGCTGGTGTCTTAGCAGACCGTTTTGATCGCAGAATGCTGATGATGCTGGGTGATGGTTTGTCAGGCTTAGGAGTTGCCTATATTCTTATCTTTATGTTGAAAGGTGAGGCAACACTTTTACAAATATGCATAGGTGTAGCCATATCTGCAATATTTTCTTCACTTTTAGAACCGGCTTATAAAGCTACAGTTACCGATTTGTTGAGTGAAGAAGAATATTCTAAGGCTAGTGGTCTAATCTCACTTGCCGGCAGTGCCAGATACCTGATTTCGCCTTTACTTGCAGGAATTCTTCTTTCAATAAGTGATATCAAGCTGATACTGTTGATAGATATTTGTACTTTTATTCTGACGGTTATATCTACTTTTGTTGTAAAGAACAGTATTCATGAACAAAAGCCGATTATCAAGAAATCTTTTGTTGCCAGTTTAAAAGAGGGGTGGACAACTTTAAAAGAAAGAAAGGCTGTTTTCCTGCTTGTAATCAGTTCTTCGATTTTAACTCTGTTTATCGGTGTCTTCCAGGTGCTTGCGGAACCGATGATCTTATCACAAACCGATGCCGGTGTCTTAGGTGCAATTGAGACAATCTGTGCCAGTGGTATGCTTGTTTCCAGCCTGTATTTAGGAATAAAGGGCCTAAGGAAAAGATATGCCAAGACATTGAGCTATGCTCTAGTGTTTGCGGGGATGTTTATTATTGGCTTTGGCTTAGCTGATAATCTAATGCTTGTGACTGTATTTGGCTTTGGCTTCTTTTTGGCTTTGCCTTTTGCGAATAATTGCCTTGATTATCTGGTAAGAAGTAATATTCCCGACAAACTGCAGGGCCGTGTCTGGGGTATTGTAGGCTTCTTATCTCAAATTGGTTATGTGATTGCTTATGGCTTCAGCGGCATGTTGGCGGATGCTATAGCTAAAGTGAATGGCATGGGTGTTGGCAAAGGCTCAGGGATGATAATGGCTTTCTCGGGACTGGCATTAATAATTGTGGCTATCAGTTTATTGATGAAAAAAGAGATACAGAATTTAGAAGAATAGGATAAAAGATTATGATAAGAAGATACATTCAAAATGAAATAAAAGACAATAAACTTTTGTCCGTTTCTACTGTCGTGTTTATGGCGGCTTCCTCATGTTTAATAAGTTTGGCTTTAGTTTTGATGATGAGCTTATTTGGTTCTTTAGATAAACTGATTGATACTGCTAAAACACCTGATTTTCTTCAAATGCATATGGGTGAAATTGATGAAAAATCTTTGAATGATTTTGCAAGCAATCATCAGGAAATTGAGGACTGGCAACTTATTACATTTTTAAATCTGGAAAACTATGAAGTATTTTTAGGTGAAGAAAATCTTTTAAACAATACCCAGGATAACGGACTGTGTATTCAAAGCAGGAACTTTGATTATCTATTGGATATGAATAATAAGATAGTGAATCCGAATATCGGAGAAGTCTATGTTCCGATTTCATATCGTCAGCTTTATGGATTAAATGTAAATGATGTTATGAGGATAGCTGATTATGAATTAACAATTAAGGGCTTTATCCGCGATTCACAAATGAATTCCATGATGGCTTCTTCTAAGAGATTTCTGGTAAATGAGGAAGACTATAAAAATCTGTTAGGCAAGGGTAGTGAGGAATATCTGATAGAGTTTCGATTAAAGAGCGATACTGATTTAGATCTTTTTAGGACAGATTATTTAAATGCTTCCCTGCCATCTAATGGTCCAGCTATTACCAAAGGCCTAATCAAACTGATGAATGCCTTATCCGATGGTCTGATGATTTTTATGATACTGCTGGCGGGTGTGGCTGTGCTGTTAATTTCCCTGTTGTGCATCAGTTATATAACTTCTTTAGGGGTTGAGAAAGACCGTCACGAAGCGGGGATGCTGAAGGCGATTGGCATAAATAATAAGGAAATTAGAAAAATATATATGGCTAAATATATATTATTTTCAATAACCGGTGGGCTAATTGGCCTATTAACATCTTTCGTTTTAGCCATTCCTTTAGGGAAGTCCTTGAAAGAAATGTATGGTGCTTCAAATAATAATTTACTGATATTTGTTATTTCGGTTCTGATCTCTTTTCTTATTCAGTTTTTGATTATTTTGTTTGTAAGAAGCGTTCTTAAGCGAAATAATAAATTAACAGTTTTGGAATCACTATTCTTCAATAGAAACAAACAAGAGACATCAGATAAAAGGCAGACACTTCTTATTGGTGTTGTAATGACTGTATGTGTGATGCTGATACTTATCCCGCAAAATATTTATTCCAGTTTAGCTTCACCTGATTTTGTTACTTATATGGGTATAGGCAAGGCCGAAATAAGAATTGATATACGTCAGAGTGAAGATATAGATTTCCTTACAGAACAATTGCTTAACCGTTTAAAAGAAGATGTGAATGTGAATAAATATGTAACTTTAAAAACCGTTTCTTTGCCAGCTTATACTCTTGAAAACAAGAAGATAAATCTTCTGCTGGAACTAGGTGATCACAGTTCTTTCCCTGTTTCATATACGATGGGCAGGGAGCCTGTAAGTAATGATGAGATAGCTTTATCTGTCTTGCAGGCCGAAGATCTTGGATTGAATATTGAGGATGAACTTGTTATTGGTGATAAAACCTATTGTATTTCTGGCTTATATTCAGATATTACCAATGGCGGTAAGACGGCAAAGGCACGAAGCGTTTCAGGAATACAGGATATAAAAACGATGTGGACTATTGTCTATGTTTCTTTAAATGAAATGGCTGATAAGACGGGCTGGATCGAAAGTTATCAGGGGAATAAAGTTGAGGTCGTTGATATTGGTGAATATGTGAATGCCACATATGGCTTGACTATAAAACAGCTTTCATTGGCGAAAATGGCTGCCTCATCGGTCTCAATAATAATAGTTCTGGTAATCATGTCTTTATATGTGAGATTACTAATTGAAAAGAACAGGAGTGATATTTCACTTCAAAAGGCCCTGGGATTTAGAAATAAAGCTCTTAGAAAGATGTATATCAAAAAGTCTTGTTCTATACCACTTTTTGGAATTATTGCGGGGCTAATCTTAGCGAATTTATTCGGTGAGATGATATGTGGTCTGGCTCTTCAATCACTGGGTGCAAGAGGTTTTAGCTTTGTGATATCGTGGATAGATGTTCTGCTTGAAACGATGAAAATTCTGTTTACCGTTTTTATAGCTGCTTATGCGGGAAGTGGGGCCATCAAAGATGTTAAAACAATGGAATGTTGTACGGGAAAGGAATAGTATATGGAAACTATCTTAAAAGTAAAAAACTTATGTAAAGAGAACATATTGAATAATGTTTCCTTTGAAATGTATAAGGGCGAAATGCTGGCAATTATGGGTCCATCAGGTTCTGGCAAGTCTACGCTTCTTTACAATATTTCGGGAATGGATAATCCTGATTCGGGAACGGTAATATTGGCTGATAAAGAAGTGAATAAAATGAGTGAGGATGAAAAAGCGGATTTTCGATTAAGGGAAATTGGTTTTGTATTTCAACAGATGAATATGATATCTCGTTTAAATATCATCGACAATATTCTTTTGCCGGCAATTGAGGCCAACAAAAACAAGGATATAAAGGTATTTATCAGTAGGGCAAATAATCTGATGAAGAAACTTTCAATTGATGGTTTACAAAAAAGAAGAATTAATGAGGTTTCTGGTGGTCAGCTTCAAAGAGCCTGTATATGCCGAAGTCTGATTAATGATCCAAAAATTCTGTTTTGCGATGAACCAACTGGTGCCTTAAATAAAAGTGCCAGTAACGAGGTAATAGAAACCCTGCTTTCCATAAATAAGGAAGGGTCTAGTATCTTAATGGTAACCCACGACAGTCGAATGGCTAGCCGTTGCGGAAGAATACTATACCTTGTAGATGGAAAAATAACTGGTGAATTAAAAATGGATAATAATGTTTCTTTAAAAGAAAAAGAAGAATCTGTAAATGAGTGGCTTTCTAAAATGGAGTGGTGATCTATATGTGTACAAGTATTACAGTAAACAGAAATAAAACGCTGGTAGGGTGGAATTTGGATATTTTGGGCATGGAGTATCGCGTTAGTCCTAGTGAAGAAGCGGTTTTAATTGAAATATATGACGCCAAAGAAGGATGGTTACCTTTATTTGGAGCTAATAGCAGAGGGGACTTTGTGGGGATGCCAACCTGCCATCCCTTTGATGGAAGCGGTAACCCACCTTTTAGTGATTCTAAAATAACAATGATGCTGAATATTGATTTACTGCTTCAAAAAAGAAGCTTTGAAGAAATAAAAGCTATCGCTGAAAAGGAAATGATTTACAATATTCCAAATGTGAACTTTATGTCATCCATCAGCAATAGAAATGGTGATGTTTTACATATTATTCCAGGCCAGGGCTATAAGTATTACAAAAAGCCTGATCATATAGTATTAACAAACTTTTCACCATTTAAAGGTGAAAGTTTAAAACATCCCTGGATAGGCTTGGATCGCTATAAAACAGCTGAAAGTATTCTATCTTCTTCAAATGGAAATTTTGAAGTTGAAGATATGTTTTTCTTGCTGAAGGAATGTAGTCAGGAAGAGTGTCCGACAGTTGTTTCAATGGTATTTGATGTTACAGATATGACTGTTTACTGGTGTGAAAACCGTAATTTTAATCAAATAAATAAAAAACAGTTATAAAAAAGTGGGATTATCCCACTTCATGTTAAGAAAAGTTACTGATAGCGATACAAGTTAAACCAATTGATAAGAGTGTTATTGAAGTTTTGGCATCGATGATATTCATTAAAGATAAGGTGAGTACGGCAACACCCATAGCTAATCCCAGGGCTTTAAATATCGTATTGCTTAATTCTTTAATATTGAGTTTTGAATCATTCTGGCCGGCGATTTTGACTTGCATCAGATCGTCGACACTGATTTCAAATATTTCCGCCAGTTTGGGAATGGAATTGATATCAGGACAAGATAAATCTCTTTCCCATTTGGAAACAGCCTTATCAGTTACGCCCATTTTATCGGCCAGTTCCATTTGTGTCATATTGTGCGCTTTTCTTAAATCCTGGATCATTGATCCTAAAGTTTTGTTTTTCATGTATGTATTTCCTTCCTACAAGTTCATCATAAAAGGCAAAACGGCTATACTCAAGTGACTGGAAGTTTACTTAACTAAGCCATTAGTTTACTACTAGTTTATCTTGAAAAGTGAACTATAGGTCACTATAATGAATTAATAATGAAAGGTTGAATATGAAAAATTATAAATTATTAACAGGTATCACATTTGTCTTGGCAATAGCTGGTCTGATACTGGTATTTATGTCTATTTGGGGCATTGTTAAGTTCTCTATATGGGGAATAGAAAGACCAGTTTGGACTTTGCCTGCTGGATTATTTTGCGCTGTTTTAAGTAATGTGTTAAATCTGCTTAGATTGAAACTGAAAAAAGGTAATAAATAATGAAAATTGAAAAACTGGGATTATGCGGATTGAAGTCTTATGTCTTATACGGCAATGGTATTTTTTTCACCCTTGGCTTATCCAGGTTATGACCCCATGAGTATGGCAGTCTCTGATTTAAGTGCTATAGGTGCCCCTTCAAGAGAACTGGCTAATCGGTTAAATGCCTTATTTGGTCCTTGTGGATTGATATCGATCATGGCACTTTGTGTAGTGATTGGTGAAAGTAAAATCAAGAGTCTGAGAACTGGTATTTATCTTTTTTCACTAATGGAATGGATATGTATAGTGGGCTATACGATGTTTCCTCTAAATATCCTGTCTGATGGAATTGGCAATACTATGCATTTAGTGGTTACAGGTCTGGTGGTTGTCTTATCAGTTATCTCAATACTTTTGATAATCGCTGGCGCAAAGAAGGCTAATCTGAATTCTTTAAGCATTTGGGGAATGGCTTGCTTTGTGGCGATGCTGATGGGTCCGATTGGTACTGGTCTGATGCCTAAGGAAGTATTTGGCATATTTGAAAGATTCTCTACTTTTTCAGCGGTAGTCTTTAATGCGGTGTTGGGTGTTTATTTATATAAAGAAAAATTTAAAGGAGAAAAAGAATGTTAGATTTTATTTTTGCAGCCCTGCCATGGGTTTTGATTGGCTTAGCTTTAGCTTTGGCTTTTACCTTCATAAATAAAAGTGAAGACAAGGGCAGTTCAATGAACTATATTGGCGTAGGAATTGGCGTTGGAACTTGTCTTGGCGTATCCTTAGGTCATTTTCTGGGTAACACGGCTACGGGTGTAGCGGTGGGTATGCTTATTGGTTTATCAGTTGGTGTAGCTAAGAATAAGCAGAGTAATAAATAATTTAAATCATTGAAAAGTGAATTATAGGTCACTATAATATTATGTGACTTAAGATTCACTTTTTATTTGGAGGAAAAACATTGTGTTTGCAAATATAAGATATTATTTAACGGCCTTCTTAACAGGGATAACAATTATTCCTTTAAGTGGTGTGACGGGGATATCTTTACTTTTAGCGGGAGTGCTTTGTCCCTTGGCTGCTTTTATAAAACTATTAGGAAAAATCTTTGGCTATGATTTGCCAATTGGTTTATTTAGCGTAGCCAGCCTTAATGTTCCCATTATCATTGAAGTTCTTTTAACGATTCTAATCAGCCTGGTCTTCCTTTATTTTGGAAAACTGCTTCTATCGATTTGTAAAAGATATCTGACTTGGATTAGAAAGTGTGTACTTTAATGAATTCGCTATTTTTATTTATAAAAACAGTCTTACCCTGGCTTATTCTCGCTATACTTTTGCTTATTTATTTCAGTTTTGATCTAAAGAGTAATAACTATGGACTGATAGGCTTGTGTCTTGGTTTGTGTCTTGGAATAGTTTTTAAAAGAATTTTTAACAGTCTTGGTATCGGCATGGCTATCGGCATGCTGACGGGCTGGATTTTGGGTTCTTTAGTTGAAAAGAAGGGTTAAAAATGAAAAATAGAAAATATTTGTTTATTTTCTGCAGTGTTCTATCGCTTCTTTGTCTTTATTTATACTTTGTATATTTAAGAGAAAGCTTTAGTGGAATATGTATCAAAAATCCCGATTCGTATATTTTGAATATCGAAAAGATGAATGGTAAAGATATGCACAAGATAAGTCTAAAAGATGGTGATATACTCTCGGTGCATACAGATGTAGAAAAGGGAAGATTTAATATTGAAATCTCAGATCCAGATGGTGAAATGCTTTATAAGGGAAATGAGAAAAGTGATATTGAGGAATTTGTACTCAATATCAGGGATAATGGTTTATATACTATCAAAATAAGAGCCTTTTGTTTCAAGGGGAGCATTAGTGTATTACAGAATTAACAAAATTGCTTAAAATTATATTAAGAGGTTTAGATATGGCAAAGACGACAAAGATCGAAATATTAAGAGCGGCTTTAGAAATATTTGCAAGAGATGGTTATGAGAAAACCAATATCAAAGATATTGCGGAAGCTGTGGGCTTGGTAAAGTCTGGTATCTATAAGCATTATGAAAATAAAGAGGCTTTATGGAATGCGACCATTGATATGATGGAAAATTACTATGAGGAGTACATGAAGGCCAATAAGGAAAATTTGAAAATTCCGCAAAGTGTTGATGAACTTTATCAGATGACTATGGGTATGATTAATTTCACTCTTCATGATAAGGATGTAATTTTAACCAGAAAGATTCTGGCTCAGGAACAGTTTAGAAATGAAAAGATAAAAGACTTGGCTAATAAGCATTTTGTCTATGATATGGAGGGAATGTTTAAGCGAATCTTTAAGGAAATGATGGAAAAGGGAATTCTTAAGAATTCTGATCCAGACATCCTGGCTTTGTCTTATACAACCCCGATTTCCGTTTTAATCAGGATGTGTGACCGTGACCCTGATAAAGAGATGGAAGTAATGATGAAAATTGAAAATTTTGTCAGATATTTCATTGAAGAAAATAAAAACCAAGGACAAGAGAACAGCTAATGTTTTCTTGTTTTTATTTGCTTAATGCGTCTAATTGAATCATACTATATCTATAGAGAACTTGATTGCTGACGCGATAAAGGAGTTTGTGCCATGAAAAATAATTTATATTTAGAAATTGAAGAATACAAAGATAAGTGCCTTGTTGGCTATTGGAAAATGGAAAAAGAAGATGGCATTACTGTTCGTATGTATGTTGATGACAATATGCAGGCACTAATCGGGGTACCTGATGGCTATACTCCAGAAGAATGTTGTCAGTTTTTCATGCATCATATTATGCCTGAAGATATC
Source organism: Erysipelotrichaceae bacterium (assembly GCA_030526485.1). Lineage (GTDB taxonomy): Bacteria > Bacillota_I > Bacilli_A > Erysipelotrichales > Erysipelotrichaceae > Colivicinus. Next base: position 22,628 of record JAUNCS010000028.1, read on the forward strand.
CCTTTAATCATTGAATATGAAAAAGAAATGATGAGAGGCAGTGCGGAAGTTGTTTATCGCTATAATCACCCTGAAAAAGGTGAAATGAAGGTGCGTTGTGCCGGCAGACGTATCAGAACTGAGGGCAATGTTGATGTTATGGTTGGCGATCATAAAGAATTATCAGGCACTGTTCAGATTGAAGATAAAAATAATGAGTCTCACTTTCTGCAGCGCAGTCGTGATATTCAATTAAAAGAGTCAAAAGATTACTACTGGCAGCTTATGGATAAGGCTTCTTGCGGTATCCTTGTATATCGAATCAAGGATCACGAGCTTCTTTATATGAATGGTGAAGCTTTGCGTATTTATGGTGCTAAAAGTCGTGATGAAGTGGCTGAAAAATGGAAGACTGGCAGGTTGTATGAAGTTGATAAGGCTACTACTGAGCGTTTAATAAAGCTAAGAACTGAAGATGCTGATGTGGAATTTGAATGCATTATTTCCGGAATTGATGGAAAACGCAGAAACGCCTTAGTGCATTCAGAGGCTACAGTTTCACTTGAAGGAGAACGTTGCATCTATTCAACAGTGCTGGATATTTCAGAAAACAGAACTTTAAAGAATGAACGTGCCGTTTTAAACACTTTAAGTAAGGACTATACCTTTATCAATTTATGTGACTTGAAAGAAGATTCGGTTATTGATTTGTCTTTTAGTGAAATTGATTATTCAATAGGTGCTGATAAAGAAAAGATGCTTATGCATTTATCTTCAGATAAGCCTGCTTATAGTGAAGTAATAAAAGTTTATTTTGATTTATTTGTTGATAAGGAAAAATCTCCTAGTTTTCTTAATGTTCTTTCTGTTGAAAATCTGATGAAGTGTTTGTCAGAACACAATGATCAAATGACTTATCGCTATCACTTAAAGAATCATCAGGATGGCGTTGAAAACATTGAAATCAGTATTAACAGAGTATCTGATGACGACTTTAGAGTGGTGATGGGTTTCCGTATTATTGATGAAGTAATCAATGATGAAAAAAGACAGAAAAAAGAAGTAGAAAGAAGACTTGATCAGATAAGAGGTCTGGCTTCACAGTTTGCGATTCTTTACTTTGTAAATCTTGATACTTTGGAAACAGAAAACTACTATCTTGATAATGAAATAACACCAGACAAGGCTAAGGAAAACGATAAGGATTCAGAAAACTTCTTTGAGGCTTTTAAGACTTCAATGGTTACTTTTGCTCATCCTGATTATCAGGAAGAACTTTTAAAATACGATTCACCTGAATATATGTGAGAAGTCTTAAAGAATAAAAGACGTCATGAGTTCCGTTTCTTATGTATGAATGCGACAGGTGGCTATGACTGGACAGATATGGTCATCATGAAGTTTACCGAAAACGAGGATGATAGACCTGTAAATATTGCGGTTGGTTACTATAATACCGATGATGAAATGCGTCAGCGCTTAGAAAATGAAAGAATTATCAAGCGTGATTTTAATGCGATTAAGGGCTTAGCTAACGAGTATGATACTTTATACTTCGTTGACTTAAATGAAGATTCATATTCTTTATACTACTTGAGAGATAATTCACCAGAAGATGCCAAGAAGGTAGCTGATGAAAAGGATCCATTCTCTATTTATCATGAAAAGACCATGAGAATGTTCGCTCATCCTGATTATCTGCAAGAAATGCTGAAGTATGCGGATATGGATTGTATTCGTGAGATTTTGGGTAAACAGAATAAGTATACCCATCGATTCCTTTGTGATTCTAACTTTGGTTACAGATGGTGTGAAATTGTTATGATTCGTCTTGATGAAGAAGAAGTGCCAACAAGTGTCGCGATTGGCTATATTGATGTCAATGATGAAGTTAAAAAAGAAGAATCGCGTAAGAGCGAACTTGAAGATGCTTTATTAAAGGCTGAGGCTGCCAATAGAGCCAAGTCAGCTTTCTTATTTAATATGTCTCATGATATCCGTACACCAATGAATGCGATTATGGGTTTCACTGATCTTTTAAAGAAGAATCTGGATAATGAGGAACTTGCGAAAGACTATATCAAGAAGATTCAGATTTCTAATTCTTTCTTAATGGATATTATTAATAACGTTCTGGATTTGGCCAGAATTGAAAGTGGTAAGGAAGTTCTGGAAGAAGAACCTTGTCTATCAGCAGATGTCTGTGGCCAAATCATTCCTATTTTTGAGGCTCAGATGAAAGAAAAGGGAATTGATTTCAGATATTATGTAGATGTTGAAAATGACTATGTCTACGCTGATGCGACAAAACTTAGAAAAGTCTTATTAAATATTTTAAGTAATGCCTATAAATATACTAATCCTGGTGGCAGTGTCACTATGCGTGTTAAGGATACTTTAAGTGCGGATGGTAACTACGCAATCTATAGAACAGAAATAGAAGACACTGGTATTGGTGTGTCTGAAGAATACAAAAAGCACTTATTTGAAGACTTCTCAAGAGAACATACCAGCACCGAAAGCAGAGTAAATGGTACAGGACTGGGCTTATCAATCGTTAAGAAACTGGTTGATATTATGAATGGTTCTATCAGCATCGAAAGTGAACAGGGAAGAGGCACTAAGGTTACTTTAGAATTTCCTCATCGCCTTGTTAAGGAAGAAAAAAAGGCTGAAAAAGAAGTTAATGATTTCACTGATGTATCTAACTTAGCTGGTAAACGTATTCTTTTGGCTGAGGATAATGAACTTAATGCCGAAATAGCGATAGCTGTTTTATCAGAAATTGGTTTTGAAATTGATCACGCTCTTGATGGAAAACTTTGTGTTGACATGCTTAATAAGTCAGAAGATAAGTATTACGATTTAATTCTAATGGATATTCAAATGCCTAATTTAAACGGCTATGAGGCTACAAGGGCGATAAGATCTTTAAATGATAAAAATAAGGCTGATATTCCAATACTGGCTATGACGGCTAATGCGTTTGAAGAAGATAAGAAAAATGCTTTTGAAGCTGGCATGAATGGCCATATCGCTAAGCCGATAAATGTTGATGATTTAATTAAACAAGTCACAAAAGTATTAAAATAAATAGGTAGGAGGTGTACGTATATGAAAAAAGAAAGAAAAGTATTTCTGGCAATTATGGTAACTGTTTCTATTGCGTTTGCCTCAATTATGTTGATTTTCACCGTTGAGAACAACATTAGAATGGTAAAAAACAATCTAAACTATTTAGCAGACAATACATCTAGAGCGGCTATTGCGATTGATGATGAAATTGTCATTGGCTATGAAAATATCAAAGTATTAAGCGGTTTAGTTTCCAATTCCTTAAAAGAAGCGGAATTTGATATCGGTGATGTACAGGATTTGATTAAAGACTCAGTCTTTGACTTCATGGAGTTTGCTGATAAAGATGGCATGGACCACAATATTACCGGTGGTGTATCAGATGCCAGAGACAGACAATACTATCTTGATGCCAAGGCTGGCAATATTGGTATGGAACTTATTTATAATTCCCGTGCTACTCATGAAACATTATTAATGTTTTATTCACCAATTTATTTTGAAGATGAATTTGTTGGTTCTTTAGTAGGTACTTATCAGGCAAGTAATCGTATTACAGCTTTCTTATCTGAAAACTACTATGGTGTTGATTCGATTTCTTATCTGTTTGAACCAGATGGCAGAGTTATCGCTTCTACTGATAATTATGATCCACAGCTTGAAACATACGTTAAAGATGTATTCGATAATAATAACAGTATTCTAAGCCAGATCGATTCTGCTATGACCAGTGGTTTACCAACAGCTATTTCTTTACCGGATAATGATGTAGGTGGCTATATGGCTAAATTGCCTAATAGCGGTTACTACATGCTTAGAATCTTCCCACAGGCTGCTCATGCCCAGGTGGTAAATGAATCGGATAAACTGGTATTCATCGTTGTTTCATTAATGGTGGCGGTTTTTGCGGTCTTAATATACTTCTTAAATCGTTTCTATCATGCCGAACAGCGTGTAATAGAAAAGGCCAGAAAAGAAGCTGAAAATGCCAATGCGGCTAAGACTACTTTCTTATTCAATATGTCCCACGATATTCGTACACCAATGAATGCCATTATTGGTTTTAGAGACTTACTGGAAAAACATATTGATGATCCTTAAAGACGTACAGGCTATCTAAGAAAGATTGATGATGCCAGCACCGTTTTATTATCAATTATCAATAATGTCTTGGAAATGGCACGTATTGAAAAGGGTACTTTAGAAGTTGATGAGACAGCCTGGAGTGCTGAACAGTTCAACGATACTTTATATTCAATTTTCTTTGATATGATGAGACAAAAGGGTATTGATTTTACCAGAAGTATTGAAGTGGAAAATCCATATGTTTATTGTGACCCAATCAAACTGAGAGAAGTCTTTACCAATATCTTAAGTAATGCCTATAAGTATACAAATGCTGGTGGTAAGGTCCATATGTATCTGAGAGAAATACCTTCTGAAAAAGAAGGATATGCTTATTATCAGACTACTATTACCGATACCGGTATCGGTATGAGTGAAGATTTCCTGCCACATCTGTTTGAAGAATTTGCTAGAGAACATAATTCAACTGAATCAAAGATTGAAGGCACTGGTCTAGGTATGCCAATCGTTAAACGTCTGGTTGATCTGATGGATGGCACGATAGATGTTAAAAGTAAGAAGGGTGTAGGAACAAGTTTCACTGTAACACTTCCACACAAGATTGCGGATAAGTCAGATTTGATTGACCATGAAGGTGTTGTGGTTGATCCAAAGATGTTTAAAGATAAGCGCGTGCTTTTAGCTGAAGATAATGATTTGAATGCGGAAATTGCCATTGAAATCCTGAGTGAAGCTGGCTTTATTGTTGAAAGAGCAGTTGATGGCGAAAAGTGTGTTGAAATGATTAAAAAGGCCAAGGCTGACTATTATGATCTGGTATTGATGGATATTCAGATGCCAAATATGAATGGTTATGAAGCTACCAAGGCTATCAGATCCTTGGAAAACAAAGATAAGGCCGAAATCAAGATTATCGCTATGACAGCCAATGCCTTTGAAGAAGATAAGCGAGAAGCTATCAGAGTAGGCATGAATGGCCATATCGCTAAGCCAATCAATCTAAAGGCAATGTTTAAGCTTTTATCAGCAGTGCTGATTACACCTAAAAATAAAATTGTTAATTAATAAGTGAGCCCTGTATATGATATGTACCCACTTTCCTAGACAAAACTAGGAAGGTGGGTTTTTATTATGAA